>CAXTDB010000229.1:0-8278 GCA_964242045.1 uncultured Leptolyngbya sp.
CTCAGTGGCGATGAGATTCCATCGAATGTGCGTCCTGGTCTTGGTGTCGTACTCGGTTTAGGACTGCGGGAGGCGTGGTAAATGTACAGTTTAGATGTCAATTTTCTCAACGATCGACCCGACATCAAGCCTGATAAACGGCGCGGTGGTCGAGCAAAACCGACAATTTCACCCGACGATCGCCGTCCTCTGTATTTGGGCTTTGCGGCGCTGATCTTTTTCCCGGTGTTGGCGGGTGCGCTCTGGGGTATTCTGACGCTGCGAAACGGCGATTTAGAAAAGCAGCAAGCGGATTTGGATACTCAGCTTGGCAACTTAGAAGCTGAGAAAAAGAACTTGTCGAGCATTCAAGCTGAAGCAAAACAAGCAACCGAAGAAGCGCAATCTCTCGCCTCGGTGTTTAACCAAATCAAGCCGTGGTCAGCAATGACGCAAGATATTCGCGATCGCTTACCGTCGAGCATTCAGCTTGCTTCGATTACTCAGCAAAAAGTGGATTTGGCGGCTCCGGCAGCAGGGGCGACTCCAGCGGCAGGAAAGACTCCGCCAGTTTCGGGACGAATTGAAATCAAAGGCTTTGCCAATTCGTTTAACGATATCAATGATTTTATGTTGACGCTTCAGCAGTCGAACTTCTTGAGAGCCGATCAGACCAAGGTAATCAGCGCGGAGTTGGGTGAAGAGAAAACGCTACAGCTACCGGAATTTCCGGGAACGAAGCGAGAAATGGGTGAGTTCAAAGCGCCCCGTCTGCCGAGAAAGGTTTCTTTCACGATTTCAACGGCGATTAACGATGTGCCTGCTTCCGATCTGATTCGGGAACTCGATCGTAAAGGGGCAGTGGGTCTGGTGACTCGGATCGAAGCCTTGAAAGAACGCGGTGTGATTTCGGAATCGAAACCGAAAGCGCCCACTCAAACAGACGGAGCGAAAAAACCATGACGGCTGATTTTATTCCTGATTCGGAGTTTGAGAATACTCCAAACCATCCCACAGCGTTTGGGATTACCTTTACCCCAGCGATTAGCGGTGTGTTGTTGGGGGTGTTGGGGCTTGCTGGAGCGGGCGCGATCGCATCTTATCTCGTGATGCCTGCGTTAGAAGCGAATCAAGCTTTAGATACGAAGGTGAAAGAGAAAACCGAACAGCTTCAACAACAAGGTGCGATTCGGAAACAGATTCAAGATGCCAAAGATCAGTTAGCGCAAGCGAAACAAAAACGCGATCAAGTCTACGCACTGTTTGCGAATGAGAAAACGCTGAATACGTTGCTGTTTGATCTCAATCAATTGGTTGAACGCAACAACGCAGGGTTACTCGCTGCGAGAAATACCAAGTTAAATGCTTGTCCGGTTTATGTCCAGCGAGTTTTCGCTACTCCAACGGGCGCGCAAGAATTTCAAGATCGCTTTGGTCAACTCGTCGCTGAGGCAAAACTGAAGCGCTTTAAGCCTGATGAGAAAGGCGCGATCGTCATCAGTGATAGTTCGCTCGGTGCAGCGATCAACAATAAGCTGAAGCGACAAACGATCGATATTGAGATTCGCGGCAACTTTAATCAAACGCAGTCGATTTTTAGAACGATCGAGCGACTTCAACCGTTGCTGCTGGTGCGTAACTTAGATGTCAAAGTGGTAGACAACAAGATTTCTGAAGGCTTGTACGAGATTCAGCCTGATGGCACGATTCGCTATTTAACGAATTGCCAACCGGACAATCAAATTACCACGACATTTCAAATGGATGCGTTGCTGCCGTTGAGTGATGCCGATCGACAAGCGGTGCAAGCTGCTGCCCAACCTGCAAAGAAATAGCGTAATTCTGTATCCTTATTCCCCCAAGAGGAGTGTTATCCCGTGAAAGAGCTTCGAGCAATCAGCTTAGCGACTGCGGCGACCCTGGCGCTGATCAGTCATCAACCCGCATCTGCCAACCCGACTCAAGTTACTAACGTCAAAGTTAATCCGAATGGTTCGGGCTTTGATGTGGTGCTAGAAACTCAAGGCAGCAAAGCGCCTCAAGTGTTTAACGTCAATCGCGGCAATACGTGGAATGCGTATGTGTTCAATGCCCAGATTCGTCAGCCGTATCGTCAGAACAATCCGGCTCCAGGAATTTCGCAGATTTCGGTGATTCCGTCGGGTGCGAATGGAGTGCAAGTGACGGTCGTGGGAACGAGTGCAGCCCCGATCGGACAAATTGCCGCCCGCAATGCTCAAGGGGTGATTTTTAATGTGGCGGGTGCGGGTGGCGGAAGTTCACCGAATGCGGCGACGAATGTTCCGCCTGCACCGAGGGCAGTAGCTCAAGCGGCTCCTTCGGCTCCGTTGCCTGCATCTCCAATGGCTCAAATGCCGAATTCGACCACACCTGTTGCACCATTCATACCGAGCGCTCAAGTGCCGAATCAAGGACAGCCGACGGTTCCGGTTGCTCCGACTCCACCTTTGCTGAGAAGGGCTGTTGCACCTCCAGTGGGTGATCAAGCAGTTTCGCAGATTGATACTTCGCCAACCGCGATCGATCTGGGCACAAATGAGCGGATTCCACGTTTGGTGTTGCGAGATGCGCCAGTGCGGGACGTTCTATCGCTGTTGGCTCGTGCGGCGAGGTTAAATTTGGCCTACACTAACCCGTCTGGAGGTGGACAGCAAGGGAATGGACAGCAAGGCGCTAAACCCAATGACCCAACCATTTCATTGGATATCGAAAATGAATCTGTGCAGGATGTATTTAATTACGTTCTGCGTGTTACTTGTGTTCCAATGCAATCAGCACAAAATGGACAAGGTAACTCAGGATGTTTAAATTTAGAAGCGAATCGAGTCGGGCGCACGGTGTTTGTTGGTCCACGTCTTCCTGATGATGCGCGTAACCTGATTTCTCGCACAATTCGATTGAATCAGATAGATTCAGACAAAGCTGCTAATTTTTTGGTAGCTCAAGGCGCTAGCACTAAAGGCGGTACACAAGTGCTAGCAGAACGAAAGACTATTACTGGTGCAGATACTGGCTCAAGCGGACAATCAGCCACTACCAGAACTGAAACAACTGAAACAACTGAAAAGCAATTACCAACGCCTCAAATCTTGTATGGGCTGCTGGTAACAGGAGATGGTCGCCTCAACACCATTACTTTGACAGGAACACCTCGTAAAATTGAAATTGCCACAAGGTTTTAGGGCAGTTAGATGCTCGTAAGCGGCAAGTTGCAGTCAGCGTCAAAATCGTTGACATAAACTTGCTGAAGACGGAAGACTTCAACACAAGCTTCTCGTTCGGTATCGGCAACAACTTCTTCAGTGTTGATCAAGGTGCTGCGCTCTTCAACTTTGGCTCAGTTCGCCCGCCTACTAACTCTGAAGCCAGAAATTCGTTAACAGGTCAACCAGTAACAGGTAGACTCTTTCCACAAGGTACAAACCTTCAACCGTTTGTTGATGGGAGTACTGCCGCACCATTCAGTGACGGCTCTGGCGCTCGTCCACCTTTTGGAACAAACGACAATCCCTATTCGCCAGGCGTGATTAACTTTACTCCAGGTAGTAGCACTCCTCTAATTGGTCCAACTGGAGCAGTAATTGGTATCACAACAACACCGCCAACGACTACTTATGCTCTACCCTCTCTATTTCAGTTTCCGACCCAGTTCCTAGCACGACTACAATCGCAGGTGACCAGCGGTAACGCGAAGGTTCTTGCTTCTCCAACTATTGTGGTTCAGGATGGAGAGAAATCTGCTGTTCGACTCACACAAGAGATATTCAGCGGATTTAGAAGAAGCACTCAGGTGAATGGAACGCAGAGCAATGACACTAGCGAACCCATCATTCGTGAAGCAGGTCTGATTCTAAATCTTATAGTCGATCGCATTGATGATAATGGCTTCGTCACTTTGCGAGTCAATCCTGTCATTTCTGCACCTTCTAATGCAGTAAATTCGCCCCAAGGACCAATCACACTGATTAGCGGACGAAGTGTAGAGTCTGGTGCAATCCGAGTGCGAGATGGACAGACGCTGATCCTGTCTGGAATCATTCAAGAAACCGATCGAGCTTCCGTAACGAAAGTCCCAATCTTAGGTGATCTACCTTTGCTTGGCGCATTGTTTAGAAGTACTAATCGCAACAACACACGCCAAGAGGTGATTGTGATGATTACGCCGCAAATCATGGATGATACCGATCAATCCAACTACGGTTATGGCTATGTTCCTGGCAAAGAAACTCGTCAGTTCTTGCAACAGCAAGAGAATCGCTAACGCAAACACGATCGACAATTTTCACGCTCTCTAAATCCGATCGCCAGAGTTCTTGATGAATTCTGGCTTTTTTATTGCACAGTTTGGGGATGAATCACGGTGATGTTGGAAGCGCTGCCTCTGGCACACGCAAGCGTGACCGCAAAGTCGCTCGGATTAAACGTGAGCAAATGATCAACACCGTGAGTCAGCATGATAGCAATGAGGCGAATATCATGCGATCGCTTGCCCTTAATGTTATTGATTGTTACCAACCCTAACCAAGTTGAAAAGACTTCGGGTCGATCTTCTAAAAGCGCGAAACCGCTGAGCAGTTGTGCTGTTGTACTGTTTGCTTTCTCAACACTCCACCCCAAACCATTTACGCTTGTAGGTCGCGTGGCAACAACCCAAAATTCAATCAAAACCTGTGCAGTTAGAACAGGTTGATTTCCTTGCAGTGCCAAACGAGAAACCGCATGAACTGCAAGAGAATGTTGAACATCGAGCGGATTAGAAAATCTCAAAACAACATTTGTATCAAGCAGATATCGCGTCATTCGCCGTAAATACTCTCGCGATCGAACGCTTCATCGGGTAAGCTCACTCCAGTTCTAGGAAGTTGCGAAGCCCATTCCTGAAAACTTTTAGCCCATTCTTCTGGCGTTACGGAGTGCCAAGGTTGCAGAGATGCTTGTGATTGATCAGATTGAAGCTTGATAGAAGCAATGAAGCTCTCAACCTGCTTTAGTTGCTCTTCATCTAAGCTATCAATTTCCTGCTTAATTTTTTCTTGAAGCATGATCTCGTGTGGTTCTACTCTTTTATGAAATCGTACTTTAGCAAATGCTTTGTCGATCATAAGCCTCATTCGGTAAGATGAATCACAATGAGGTTAGATGCGATCTCAAATCTAAGCGAAAATAGAGATTATACGATCGCGCTCAGATAGTGAAACTGATGTCAGAAATTCTCACCCTCGAAGAAATGAAGCATCGATACTACGGCGAATGGCTCCTCGTTGCCTGCACCGAGACCGACGACCAAATGAATCCGATTCGTGGAGAAGTCGTTGCTCATTCTCTCGATCGCGACACAATTTACGACGCGATCGCAACCCAGCGCCATCAGTACGCCGCACAACCGAATCTGCCTCGTACACTAGCGATCGAATATGTCGGCGATATTCCTGACGAATGGGCAGCGATTCTCTAACCCAATGCGCTGCGGCGATCGATATTGATAATGCCGAGGTTTATGTCAAAAGCGCTTCTCAGTGACGTTTCATACTGAATATCAAGTGGATTGGACAAGCGTAAAACAATGTTGGTATCCAGTAGATATCGTGTCATTCGCCGTAAATGCTCGCTCGATCCATCGCTTCATCCAGCAAACTGCCCCCAGTTTTAGGAAACTGTCGTGTCCATTCCCGAAAGTCTTTAAGCCATTCTTCCTGTGTGGCAGTCTGCCAGAATCGCTCAGGCTTCTGAAGCTGTTCACACTGAACTTGAATCGCCACAATGAAGCTTTGAACTTGCTTTACTTGATCTTCGCTCAGCTTGTCAATTTCTTGCTTTACCTTTTCTCTAAGCATAATTCTCGTGGAATTCCACTCTTTTGTCGTAAGCGATCAGGTTAATGCTTCACAATTCTTGAACGCGAAGTGTAACCGTTCTTGCAACAGCAAGAGAATCGCTAACGCAAACACGATCGTCAATCCTATCTAATCAATATCGTATCATTCGCTATAAATGCTTTCTCGATCAAACGCTTCATCGGGTAAGCTCACTCCAGTTCTAAGGAGTTGCAAAGTCCATTCCTGAAAACTTTTGTCCCATTCTTCTGGCGTTACGAAGTGCCAAGGTTACAGAGATGCTTGTGACAAAGAGAGTCAACTAAATTCCTAATCATCGACGACTTGCGCCGCAACTTCTACTGCTTCAACATCGATCGTGCCCGAAGGAGTCATCCGTTTGAACTTGCCTTTCTCAGCTTGCAGCGGTTCACCACAGTTAGAACATTGCACTTGCGCTTGATTAAATCCGGTCAGTTCTGCACCGCACACCGGACACCCTGCCTGCACAATATTCTTTCTCACCCACCATTGAAAAACGAATATTCCGACGATCGGCGCAATGATCAGCAACGCCAACACGAATAAAAACGACTTCACCAACCAGCCTAGACCCACCGCGCTCAATAGAAGTGCAAATCCTACGATCGTCAGCAGTCGTCCAAATCCATTAATGCCCAGTTGCAAATTATAAAGATTGTTCTGATTCACAGCGGTTTCCTCTATTGGCGCGATCGATGCTGTCTTTATTGGAGCAGATTTTGCCGAAACCCCAGGGCGGCTTTCTCGACTCACAACAGATCTGGTATCCGTATAATTAAAATGCCCCTGTGTGCAGCTTATTCTTAAGCATAATTGATCCATCTAGAAGGCTGATTAAAATGCTGGAAAGTTTAACGAGTAAGAACCTTCAGACCGTTTTGGTAGCGGGTGCAAGTCGAGGTGTAGGACGCGAAATTGCTCGACGGCTACAGCCCAATTTTACCGTCACGGCATTGTTACGATCGCCAACCGCTGTCACTGAACTCGAAGCGCTAGGCATCCAAACGGTGATCGGAGATGCGATGAATCCAGAACAACTCGACGCGGCGTTTCAAGATCGCTCGATCGATGCCGTGATCAGCACGATCGGGGGGTTGCCTGCTGAAGCCAAACGCGCTGACTTTGAAGGCAACCGCAATTTAATTGATGCCGCAGTCAAAGCGGGTGTGAAAAAGTTTGTCTTAGTAACTTCGATCGGGAGCGGTGAAAGTGTCGTCGCCTTGCCGCCGGGTGCGTTAGAAGTATTAGGAGCCGTTCTCAAGGAAAAAGAAAAAGCAGAACAGCACTTAATTCAAAGCGGTCTGATTTATACGATCGTGCGTCCCGGTGGTTTAAAGTCAGAACCGCCAACCGGAACCGCAAGTCTCACTGAAGATCCAAAAGTTGCGGGATCGATCAATCGGGCAGATGTGGCTGATCTCGTTTGTCGATGTCTTGTGAGCGATCGTGCCAATCAAAAGATTCTTTCTGCCCTCGATCGCAATCAGTTATTCACTCCGACCGGAATCGCAGAATTCACGCTTTAAACCGCTGAATCCACCCGATCGCCATTCCACCATCGAGAACTAGGCGCGCGATCGCAAATAATAAAACGCTTTCGATCGCAAAACTGACGATCGGAACCCAATCGCTCTGAGTTGCAATTCCCATTTCAACCTGCGCCAATCCCCGCACCAATCCAAACGCCAAAACCGCACCCGATTTCAGATGAGAATTTTGGTCTTGTCGAATAATGTAGCGGTAAGTGATTCCGAATAGAAAGCCAGCAAAAAGCGCGATCGCACCACTGATCCAATAGTTCATCGCTGGACTCGCATATCGACTTGCCAAAAAATCATTGAACAATGCAATCAGCGGAAAAATCAGCATCACCGAAGCCGCCGAAAGCACTCCTGCTTTTAGCGACTCTACCCGCTCTTCCCAACTCAATCTCACATGCTGCATAACTTTTCTAAGTCCTAACCCCTAACCCTTTTTGCTTTATCATTAGATCTATCATCGTTTGTACCGATCGTATTTATCATGGATATTTTGTCACTGGGTTGGGTCGCGCTTTTATCAGTTTTCACCTTTTCGATCGCAATGGTCGTCTGGGGTCGAAACGGCTTCTAATGCTGGACTTTGCGCCCGTAGCATAACAACTGCGGGCAATCAAAATTTCAATCTTTGAGATCACCGTGGAATTCACAGTTTTTAACACACTGGTTCTAGTCGCGTTTGGTCTTCTCCTCACCGTTACCGGAGGAGTGATTTATCTGACGCTGGCAGACTGGCGCGATCGTCGTCGCCGCGAACAAGAAAAACAACCCGCCAAACGCCGCCGCTAATAATAAAGGCTCCAGGAAATCACACCTGGAGCCTTTATGGTAAATTCACCGCTTCAAATCAGTCTTACTCAACTCGACTCATCGTGAAGCCTGCAC
>CAXTDB010000230.1:0-8274 GCA_964242045.1 uncultured Leptolyngbya sp.
TTGCCAGAGCTTTTATGTATGGTTACTGTTCATGCTCTATTTAGGAAAGCTGTAGATCGACCACCTGAGTCAATAGTAGCCCAATGCGCTGCTCACCTGTTTTTCGGTAAAACTCAACCTCCTGATTGTGGTAATTCTCCGCTTGTGTAGAGGATTGATAACCCTCCATCTGAGAATTGGATACTGTCTTAAAGCTCAATTCACTGAGCAGTTGCCCCTTGACCTCTTCATAGGAGTAGCCTGTTGCTTCCAGAAATGCCTAATTGACCTCAATACAACGATTATCTGAGTTGGCTAATGACTACCAAATTCAGCAGGGCATGAAAGATTTGAGTAAAGTTGATGCCTTGAGTTTGGACTTCAGAAGACTCTTCCATCAATATCAGTAATGATGCGGAGGTAAGCAGATTAATCACAAGGGACAAATACCATCTAGGGTTACACATTTACGTGCCTTAGAGAAACATGGGAATTGGATTGAGTTGCTGCTCTGACAAAGGTGACTTTAGCCAGCCCATTTGCACTGGAACATCATAGAGCCGCCCTGGGGCAAACTGCGCCCAAAAGTGGCGTAATCCTGGGACAATTACTTTTATGACATTCATTCCTACATCTGGCTGAGTTTGATCCAGAACCAAAACTTCTAGACCGTGTTGGGCTGCCAATTCAATACAGCAAAGCACATCCTCTTGCAGATCCTGGCTCTGATATTGGGGATAGTCTGCTAGTGATTTAGAAGTTGCATTCGCATCAGGGACGAGATAGGGCTGATTTGCGATCGCTGCTGTGTCACACCAGGTTTGCATGTCTTGACGTGAAAAGCGTGGAGGAGCGGTAGGGTTGCCTCCGTTCGATAAAAAGATCATCTGGTTCATTTCAGTGATCGCTCGTAGTAATGCTAGTTTCGGGTCAAAGTGAGTACCAAACCCGAAGAGAATGCCTTCAGGTTTCTCCTGAGTGCGTCTGGAAATTGCTGCAAAGGTAGGAATATTGAGATCGCTGGTCAGATCGAGTACCCAAAACTCTCGCCCAATCTTCTGGTAATAGCTTTGCAAAGAATTCAAATAGGGGTCATTAAAGCTGTTTAAGTTCACACAGGGTTTGGTTAAACGATTGTACCACCAGATGGCAACCGCATCCCGTTCAGCTAGTTCCATAAATCCTTGTAAAATGGCTTCTTCTTTACAAGAACCAGCCGCCGTCCCGTTGGTATCTGCATAGCAAAATTGATAGTCCTCCGGCAATGGATAGCCGTAGTAGCAGTAAGCGGTTGGGACATGTTTGAAGGTTTGATGGGTGAACGACCAAATAGGTGACCAATCGATCGGGCGATTTTCATCAAACGGGTCAGGAACCCACTGAATTTCATTATGCTGCGAATTCCATTCATGACGCTCCCGATACTGAGTCTCACTGTAGTGCATTAATTGACAGGGATGAATTGCCATTTCTGCAAGATCTCGGTAAGCTGCTTTCACACAAGGTTCATCGCCCATATAGGAACCGGAGTAGCGTTCGATTGCCTCCCCAATAGCGCTCATTTTAGCCTGGGTGTCTGTCTTTCCCTTGCCGTAGCTTTTGGGAGTCACCGCTGTTCGTAGGTGTTCCAAGCTATTTCCTGCTCGGGGGAAACTGTGATCAGCGACATAGTTGTGAACTAGGTCGCTGCTGGCAAATGGTTGCACTAGGGTTCTAATAATACCCGTCACTGGGCTAATATGCTGTTGATACCGTTGAAGAGCTGCATCTGGCAAACAATTGCGATATCCCCCGTTTGTCATAAATTGCTTAGGCTGACTGGTTAATAAGATAGGTTTAGGTTGTCGTGATCTGTAGCTGCGATCGCCGCAGTATGGACATTGAGGACGACGAGTAACAGTGTGACGATGGATATTTAATTCAGTTAGATCGATCGTTAGAAGTGTGTTTTCTAACGGATGGTTTTGTGGTTTCACAATCCATTTGGCTACTTCGGTGGCAACCAAATTAGCGGCAGTTTGTAATGTAGAAGGTAAACTAGCACGAGAAACTGGAAAGGGAGTTGAAATTCCCTTCTGCTCTTGTAAAGACGATTCAATTTCACGATTGGATTTTAATCGCTGGGCTAAACATTCCCAGCAGGCGGTGTACCCTGGGCGAAAGAAGGGACCGAGCCATAGTACCCCACCCACAGGTTTAGCAAGAAGCCAAGGTTGTTTTGTTTCCAGGGCTTCACGATTCAATCTAGCTAAATCAGGGTGAAGATAGTCATCAGTGATCACGAGAGACACATCCCCAATTGAGCCAGTCTGAATCTGAAGGGATGCCAGTGCTATCGTGAAGGGTTCAGAAATAACATTCCCTGTTGGCGTAATGGTAACCTTGGTTTGTTGTAATTGCTGGTAGGCAGCAGTTGCATCTTGGTTAAGCAATTCCCAAAAAGCGGCTTCTGCGGTTGGAAGCGTTCCCGCTTCTGAAATGTAACCTCTCTGGTATAAACGATCTAGACTATAGAAAACTTCCTCAAAAGTTGCTTTCTCTTGTAATTGTGCACAAATTACCTCGACCGAGTTATTCCCGGTTAACAAGGGAGCAAGAAGTGCATACAGCCGTCCTTTCAGGACAAAGTGACCTTGCTCACTCAAGAGAAATACTGTTTTAGAATCCGTTACTTCTACATGAAAGTGAGCTTTAAAGCTTGGGCGAGATAGCATGGTGATTCAGCCTGTGGCAGGAATAGTATTCAATTAGGTAGCTGCACCCCACCAATGGTCGATCTCTGCCAGTACAGTGATGGAGTGTTACTAAAAGCAGGATGGATTGGAATTTCATTGCAATCCTCCTAAAATCTTCTCAATTAACAACTGTCGAATGACAGTCATATTGGCGAGTGACGACTATCAACCCTACTCTAAAAAAAGCGGTGCCTTCGACTCTCGTAAAGCGAGTCCGCAAAACAACACTCACAAATGGCAACGATTAACCCCGCACTGTATGAGGTTTACAGCTTCGATCATAATTGTCGTGACAATTATGATCGGCTGGGACAGCAGGGCTGATAGCTGTCATGACACGTCAAAGTCGCTGTCGTTTGATAAACAACGCCTAATCAAGAACATCCATTTTAAGATGCCCCCTATACCGCCGCTTGCATCAACTGTTTGAGAGCTTGAATTTCTGCTCTCAAAGCATCCAATTCAGTGTTCTTTTCTACCAGCATCTGGTAGAGACCTTGAATTGCGGCAAGGGTAACTCCATTGACATCCACCACTTGAATAGAGCGATCGCTGTCTCCTAGTCTAAAGGTCGCTGCAAAATCTTGCGACATCGGTCCCATGTGACGCACACTGTCAGCTTCTTCGGTGTATTTCCAGGTGGTGATCGGTAAAGTGGCAACTTTGGCTAAAACTTGCTGCACATCGACTGCTGCGAAGGCTCCTTTCACAGCGCGATCGCTGACATAGCGAACGGAAGAATTGGGGTCGCCGACATAGGTGAGGCCGTTCCCAGAATTGTTCAGTTGTCCCGGCGCACGCGACGTTCCTTGTAGCTGTCCATTAGGACCAACAATGTAGGGGATGCCCTTCCCGGCAGGATTGACGTTAATGCAACCACCCATGCAGGTCGCAAGTTCCTCGTCCTTCAACTCCTCGATCAGATTCTCAATGACGTTATCCATTTTCTTCACTTGTTTCGTGTACTACTGAGTTCGAAAGTAATTCGTATTAATCAATTACTTCTCCTTGGTAACTTGGAATCTACTATTATGTAAAGTCCAGTCTTCGTACAAGGTTTATGAAGAGAACTCGTAGTAATACAGAGATCAAACGTTTATTGGCAACTAAAATTGTGTTGTCGGATTCAAAAAATTGTTTCTGCAATAAGAAAGATGAGGAGTGGCAAGCTCAAAAAAATCTTTTAATAGCGCTTAACAGTCCGAGAAATTACGGAATCAAGCTCAAAGGATAGAACTAAAACTTTATCTAGTCGTCCTTGAAAAACTCAAAAGCGTAATCAGGATGGGAGTTCTAGACGATGAGCAACAATGGTAATATTGCAAGAAAATCACCCAAACCTCGCAAAACCCTGCAAAACTCATGACCGGATTCTCCAAAACATCACTCGGAAAATCAGACCCAGAGCCAGTAAAACTGAAAGACAACTGAATGCTCAACATGCCTTATTCAAACTGGCAAATCTGCTGAATTGGGAGGGCTTGGAGCAAGAGTTTGGCACCACAATGAGCGCAGAGGGGGTCGTCCTGCTTTGCGGGTGCGGTTGATGGTGGGATTGCATTACCTGAAGGCGTTGTACAACGAGAGCGATGAATCAGTTGTAGCGAAATGGGTCGAGAATCCTTACTGGCAATACTTTTGCGGGGAAGAGACGCTTCAGCACCAGTTGCCTTGTCATCCTTCGAGTTTAGGCAACTGGCGGCGACGAGTGGGCGTGGATGGACTGGAAAAACTGCTGTCGCAAGTGATCAAGATCGCGATGCAATGTGAGGCATTGTCGCCCCAGGACGTGAAGCAAGTGATTGTGGATACGACTGTACAAGAGAAAGCGGACAGCTTCGCTGAGCCGAAGGCAGTGCGTTTCCGACCGATGCACGGCTGTATGACAAAGCCAGACGAACACTGGTGCGTGTGGCACGACAACATCAGGTGAAACTGCGACAAACTTACGTGCGTGTGGGCAAGCAAGCGCTGCTCAAACAAAGTCGCTATGCCGCCGCTCGACGAGGACGACGCGCAAAGCAGCAAACGCGCCGCTTACGTACCTACTTAGGACGAGTGATTCGAGATGTGGAGCGCAAACTACAACCGATGCCCGATGAGCTTCTCATTCTTGAGAAATTCAGGTTAGATTTGCTACGAAGAGTAGCAATTCCCGTGTCCATGCGAAGATTGAAACAGCATACCTCGAAATTCAAGCCCCTGCCCTTTAACGAAGAGCAAATTCGTCTACGTGCCTGTAAGCTTTGGCAGCAACGTGGGCAGCAAGGGACACCCGACGAAAATTGGCAGGCAGCGAGGCAGCGATCGTAGCATTACAGCGAGAGCGATCGCCCCTTTGGAAATTTCGTCAGTTGTTCCTTTTCCCCTTCCGACTGCTGAAAAGAGTCATTCACTTTGTACGTTTGGCTTCGACGGCAGAAACTCCAAGTGCCGCATTCGATGTAGTCAAGGTGATAATTTCGGCGTTTGGCGTATTAGCAACCATCTTCGCTGGGGTTGGGTTGTTTCTAACTTATCAGAACTCCCAAGCAGAGCGGCAACTGAATACTGAACGTCTCGTTACCGATCGATTTGCCAAAGCAGTTGAACAGCTAGGGAGTCAGGATATTCATGTCCGGGTGGGAGCAATTTATTCTGTAGAGCACATTGCAAAGGACTCCCCGAAAGACCATTGGACGGTAATGGAAGTGTTGACAGCGTATGTGCGAGATAAGTCGCCATTACCGAAGAACTGGGCAGAGACCGCACCAGGGAAGCGCCAGCTACTACCGCATGTGGCAACGGACGTGCAATCCGCATTAACCGTGATCGGAAGACGAGAGACAAAGAACGAGCCAGAGAAAAAGAACCTGGACTTAAGCAGCATTAACTTGTGTGGTGTCAAACTTAGTGGTGTTAACCTCAATCGTACTAACTCCAATCGTACTAACTCCAATCGTGCTGACCTTAGTGGTGCCAACCTCAATGATGCCAACTTGAGTAGTGCTGACCTCAGTCGTGCCGATCTGCGTGGTGCAAAAAACATCACTTTAGAGCAAATTAAGCAGGCTAAGAACTGGCAAGAAGCCTACTACGATGATGATGCCCGTAAAAGGTTAGGTCTTCTACCAGAGAAGCCTTAATTATTGCAATCTATGGCAAGCTCTCACATGCCCGTCCATCTCGATCGCCATATGACCGGAATGGATCGCCAGGAAAGGCATTCAGCACCCGTTGGGCTTCGGCTTGAGTCCGAAAATCACCGCGTCGCGTTCACTCAAGCATGTGCCAGAGGCATCGCTGTTTACGCAAGCTGGAAAGACATTTCGATAGTGCGTCAAAATAATGTGGGACTGGTAGAGTATGAGGAGGATTCTCAACATACAGCCTCTTATGGAATGTCCTCTGTGCGCTCACCCAAAAGCCCATAAACACGGCAAGATGCCCAACGGTCATCAACGCTATCTCTGCCCTGCTTGTACTCAAACGTTCTCAGAAAACTTTGACAGCTTGTACTATCGTCGCCATATTAGCCCAGAGCAAATTCGGCAAGTGCTACAAGCCCATAGTGAAGGCAGCAGTTTGCGGGGCATTAGTCGGACAACTGGGCTTGCTTACAATACTGTCGTCAGCATCGTCCGAGCCGCGAGTCAACGAGCACAGTTAGTTCACAATGCAGAGGTACAAGCGGTACAAACTGAGGAAGTCAGTGCGGATGAACTTTGGTCATTTGTCTCAAAAAACAAAAGCAGTGCTTGATGCCAGAACGAGAAGCGGGAGATTGCTGGATTGCTCTAAGCCTAGCTGATTCGAGCGGCTTGATTTTGGCGGCGCGAGTGGGTAAACACACCGATGAATTGATTGAGCAACTATTCATCAGTACCGAAGCAAAGACCGACTGCAAGCGGTTGAACAGTGACGACTGGGGCGGCTATGAGCGCATTCTTCCGTCCGAAATCCAGCATCGCATCGGCAAAGACAAAACGCAACGATTAGAGCGCACAGTCCTGGAGGAGGGTTTTCCTCCATAGGGAACTGGGCAAGAGAGCGCACCAATGGTATTGTCCGACAACAGACTGGGCGGTGGCATCGGCGGCAGAACAAGTTTGGCAAGGTGTGGGAACAGACGAAAGTCACGACTCGATTAGGGGTCAGCTACTTCAACTGGATCTGGCAGCATTCCCGATTCAAAACCACAGCAGCACAACGAGCAGGACTGGCAACTCGGTCTTGGACTTGGCACGATATTGCCAGCTATCCCACATCAATTTGAGGCACTACCGACATTTTCGAGGGTTAAGATGTATTTCTACAAATGGGTTTAGTTTGCTTAAAGTTTCACTCTTTTACCAGCACTTTAATTCCAACTGCGCTATAAAAATCATAAGCGGTACGACATAGCTGATAAGAATGTTTACCCAAAAGAAAAGCTAGCCACATCTCTACTAAACAGTCTTTCCGTGTAGACTGACTTCGGGAAAGCTTCAAGGTGCAGATGAGGTCAAGGAGTGAAATCGACTTCCGCTTCCGGTTTTGCAGTTTTTCTACGATCAACTTAACCGAGTACTCACTTCCTCCGGCTGATCGCATTCTCGGAATTCTCATTTGGATGATTCAACACAGTCATGACACTCAACCCAGAAAAAGCGATTCCTGAACCAGTTTTCATGCTCAAGGCTGAGCCAACTCTACCGGCATCCCTGAGTTCGCCTACGGACTTGAGGCAGTCACGCATCGATGAGTTTCTGATGGCGCGATCGCTTTCCCAAAATAGCCAGAAAGCGTATCGTCAGGACTTACAGGCGTTTCTCGATTGGACTCAAGCACCCTGGGCAATGGTCAATCCTCGACTGGTGGTACAGTTCAAAGAGCATTTAATGGGCGAGGAAAAGGGTCAGCGAGCACGCTCTGATGCCACAGTTCGCAGAATCCTGGGAACGCTAAAGAACTTCTACGGCTGGATGGCGCGATCGCGCTACGTCGAAGTTGATCCGACGATCGAGATTCAGTTGCCCAAGTTAGTTGAGCCAGAAGCCCAGAACTTACCGAGCGCTGATGTGAAAAAAGTGATGGAAGCTGCGGCAGCAACGATTTTACCAGAGCGGAATCTGGCGCTGCTTGCGGTGCTGTTGCATGGACTGCGCGCGAGTGAAGTGAGTGCGCTGAATGTCGAGGATTACGATCGCACTCGCTTGCATATTCGCAAAGCAAAAGCGGATAGTAAAGGAACAGTTCCTCTGAACCGTGCGGGACGAGCCGCGATCGATCGCTATCTCGACTGGCGCAAAGCACAGGGGGATGCTCTAGCTCCTACGAGTCCGCTGTTCTTGTCGCATTCAAGACGCAATAAGGGCGATCGTCTTGGCTATGAAGCGATTCGCAAGACGATCGACAAGCTGAGTGAGGAGACGGGCATCGACGTTCATGCTCACCAGTTTCGGCATACGTTTGCGACGAATTTGGTGGTCGAAGGAATGAATCCGTATCATGTGATGACCTTGACGCGCCACAAGTCGCAGAGCAGTTTTCGACGGTATACCAAGGCAGCAGATCAAGCGGCAGCCGAAGCAGAGTTCTA
>CAXTDB010000231.1:0-8250 GCA_964242045.1 uncultured Leptolyngbya sp.
GCGTTTGCAGACGTAAGTCGAGCGATTCGGTTTTAATCGATCGACCAAATTTCCACCAAGTATGAGTTCCGGCAGCAAGGGGTTCTTGGAGAACGCTATCTAAGTACAGTAAGCCGAGATGCTGTGCAGGCACTTCTAAAGTATGTAATGACTCGTGACTGAGCATTGCAACTTCAACTGAACCTGTCACCAGTTCTTTCACAAGTCGCGCGGGTAGCTTTGGTTCCGCTTGAATGTCTACGATTTCGATTTCGACTCCTTTCCAAAAGAGCTTGCGGCTCGAAGGAGGAACGATTTCGATCGCTTTCGATTGATACCGCACGATCGCAGTTTCATCACTGCCCAATTGCACCAGTTCACAGTAGGTTGTGACGAATTCTGGATGCTGATCAATCAAAACATCAACGAGCGGGAATTGAGGATTTGGCACGATTTTGCTCAGCGATCGAACTTGCACTTTGCGATTGAATGTCCAGAACGCATATTCTCCAGCTTGTAGCGGACGCACAAAGTTATCTTGCACGTAAAGCAAGCCGATTTCAGCTTCGGAGACTTGGAACTTGAGTAAGCCTTCGATCGCAATTCCTCGCACTTGTTGAACTAACTCTGCGGGAAGTTCAAGCCTTTCGTCTAAGTTAAAGCGCTGGACTTCGATCTCAGTAAAACCGCGCCAAAATGCTTTCAATTGATTTGGAGCGACACTAATCCAATGCTGTCCAGCTTTCACCAACGCCACTTCATTAAACGCAGTGCGTACTACAACTAAATGACGCTCTAGTTCGGCTCGATCAGTTTGCAGCAAAAATTCTAGATCTGGAATTCTCGCTTCGGGCTGATTGAGATCATGATTGACAACATGCCAGCGAGTTGCCCACAACCGCCGATAAGTTCCGGGCTGTAGGATGCGCTGGAAGTCGTCGCGATAGTATAAAACACCGCGATCGCTCGATTTAATATAAAACGTCTTCAACATCGTTTTTCTAACTCGCTCATCATACTACACATACTACAACAAAATTGAAAACCCCGCACAGATTCGCAATCACAGATTCAGAGCGGGCGATCGCACCCTCAACGCTGGATTAAGAGATTTCTCTCAGATACGCTGTGCGATCGACAATCTCCGGAGAAGTTGTCAACGCAGAGACATACTCAAGCGAAAAGAGAAAACGATCGCGCAAGCCTTTCACTGTTGCTGAATCGAGTTCGCTTGATTCAGCCGATATACGAACCTTGCGGGGCGTTTGAGAATACGGACTCGAACCGCTAGGGATTGCTCCCGTTACCAGGTGTCAGTTTGGAGAACTGTTGCCCAGTGACCCAGGGCGGGGTGGTAAAAGTACAGGACTCGAACCTGTGACAAATCGATTATCAGTCGATTGCTCTTCCGATTGAGCTAACTTTTGGGGTTTGGAGGGATGAACACTCCGGCACTGTGATACACGCTGAAATCCACCGATCGCGTGTCAGTTCGGCATACAGAACCGAAACCGCTACAGCGTTACTTCGTTTTCATTTCCCGCTTCGACGCTAACACAAAAGATTAGGGTTTAGAAATAAAATGCACCCAAAAGTTACCGTCGGGAATGCAGAGGCGTTCGATCATTGTGTAGGAATAGTGGAGCGATTCGCCTTTGCTATCGTTGCCGTTGGGGTCATTGAGGTCGTAACCCCACCAGAACCATTCACCATACGGATCGTGAACGAAAAAGCCGAGTTCGTTGTAGCCCGTGATCGCAACAATGTGACCAAAATCGGTGAAATAGCCGTGAATCACAGCGGGATTGCTATCGGCTATCCAGGAGCGCAATTGCTCGATCGTTGCATCGGTTCTAAAATCGTCGCGCATTCCGTAGTCTTGGACAATTTTTGCTAAATCGTAAGGGTTGTGGCGACTGTAGCCTTTACGATTTGCATATCTGTAAAGTTCGTCCTCGAATTGTCCAGTGGATTCTTTGCGGGTAGCTCCGAGGTAGCGTAGACACATGGCAAGCGAGGTGACATTACAAGCACCATCAGGATTCAGAACGTTATCACGCTGCGATTTGTAAGGAACATTGAGCTTGATCGTAGCGGGAAGCGTGCGCGGATAAACTTGGGTGTCGCGGAAGATTTTGACGTGCTTACCAAAGGCGTACCAAACATTAGTATCCTTGAACGTATCTTTGCTGAAGAAGCAGCGGACGTGACCTCGATCGATAGTATAGGAATCGATTTGAAATTCTTTGCCGGATTCGATCGCTTGTTTTTGATCTTCGGGCAATTGGGAAGACTGAATCGGCTTTCGTTTCAGAACGGTATTGGTTTCGATTTTGAGGGTCAGTGGCATGGGTGCATCCCTTAAGATGAACGACTGTAGTAAATTGCTTTCCTAGCATTCCCGATTTTCCCGATCGGCAACTTCGTGATTTTCTCAGGGTGAAGATTGAGAATTGCTGATAATGTCTTGTCTAAACGAGCGCGGTACTGAATCATAAATAAGTTGGCTCGCTATCCTAGAAAGGACTCGCGCTGTTGTCAGGCTTGGGAAATTATGAACGCAACGAATGCTATGCAATTCCCTCAAGGGGTAAACGCTGAATTGAAAACTCGCTTGGAAGCCGCGTTGGTGTCGGCATTTGGTGCGGATTTAGTCGGGACTGATCCGATGCTAGTTCCGACGAGCAATCCGAAGTTTGGAGATTATCAGGCGAATGTGGCGATGTCGTTGGCGAAGCGATTGGGAAAACAGCCGAGAGCGATCGCGGAAGAAATTTCTCAGAAGTTAGAAATTGACGATATTTGCGAAAAGCCGTCGATCGCAGGTCCCGGATTTATCAATTTGACGCTGAAACCTGCCTATCTTCAAACACAATTAGCAGCAATGGAAGGCGATTCTAGATTAGGAATTCCGCCCGTCAAAGATCCGAAGAAAGTGATTGTCGATTTTTCGAGTCCGAACATTGCGAAAGAAATGCACGTGGGACATTTACGATCGACGATCATCGGAGATTCGATCGCTCGAATTCTAGAGTTTCAAGGGCATGATGTGTTGCGCCTCAATCACGTGGGCGATTGGGGCACACAGTTCGGCATGTTGATTACTTATCTTCGAGAAGTTGCACCAGAAGCACTCACCACAGCGGATGCTTTGGATTTGGGTGATTTGGTTGCGTTTTATAAGAAAGCAAAACAGCGATTTGATGAAGATTCAGAGTTTCAAGAGCGATCGCGTCAAGAAGTGGTGCGGTTGCAATCGGGTGCAGAAGATACGCTGAGAGCTTGGCGATTGTTGTGCGAACAGTCCCGACGGGAGTTTCAGATTATCTATGATTTGCTCGATATCTGTCTTACAGAGCGGGGAGAGTCATTTTACAATTCATTGCTGGCACAAGTCGTTGAGGACTTAGAGCGATCGGGCTTATTAGTCGAAGATCAAGGCGCGAAGTGTGTGTTTCTCGAAGGTTTTACCAATCGCGAAGGGAATCCATTACCGCTAATTATTCAAAAATCAGATGGCGGATATAACTATGCGACAACGGATTTAGCTGCAATTCGCTATCGGGTACAGCAAGATCATGGCGATCGCTTAATTTACATTACTGATTCTGGTCAAGCGAATCACTTTGCTCAAGTCTTCCAAGTGGCACGTCGAGCGGGTTGGATTCCCGACGGGGTTGAAGTGGTTCATGTTCCGTTTGGATTGGTACAAGGCGAAGATGGGAAGAAGTTAAAGACACGATCGGGCGATACGGTTCGATTGCGGGATTTGTTGGATGAAGCGGTAGAGCGATCGAGAATTGACCTAGAAACTCGACTCGCATCCGAAGACCGTCACGAATCCGAAGACTTTATCAATCACGTTGCTAAGACGGTTGGTATTAGTGCTGTGAAGTATGCTGATCTCAGCCAAAACCGCACGAGTAACTATGTCTTTAGCTATGATAAGATGCTCGCCCTGCAAGGTAACACAGCCCCTTATATGCTGTATGCCTATGCTCGAATTCAAGGGATCAGTCGTAAAGGTGGGATTGATTTCACTCAGTTAGGGTCTAATATTCAACTGGTGCTGGAACATGAAACCGAACTCACCTTAGCGAAACAGTTGCTTCAGTTTAGAACAGTGTTATCTGAAGTCGAGCAAGACCTATTTCCGAATCGATTGTGTGATTATCTGTTTCAACTGAGTCAGAAATTTAATGTGTTTTACGATCGCGATCAAGGTGTTCCCGTTCTGCAAGCCGAAGAACCAAATCGCACATCTCGATTGGTGCTGTGTGATTTGACAGCAAGAACGCTGAAGCTTGGGTTATCGCTGTTAGGGATTCAGGTATTGGAGCGGATGTAGGAGTGCAACTAAATATGAACAATGAATCTATTTCGAGTAGCTCTCAAACTGACTGGCAACGCTTAGATAACATGAGTGATGAAGACATTGATTTTTCAGATTGCCCGGAAGTAAGCTCTGAACAGTTTAATGAAGCAGTCGTAAGAAAAGGCTTACCTTCCAGAAACAAAGTGCAAGAGGCACTACAACTTGATCACGATGTATTAGAGGGTTTTTGAAAAGTATAGAAAGTCTCTTCGCTCTCGTTGCTATCCCGCATCGGAATAAAATTCGGGGGCGGGTGATGCAATGAACGATACTTCTTAAACATCCTCTTAGAGTGGTTCAAGTCTCGTAGACAGAATCATAAAGCTCAAATTAATGATCTACTTATGGAAGAACAGCGATCGACTGAATTATGAAGGGCGACCGAGAACAAGAATATTATTTTGGCAGTTTTGCGATCGCTTCTACCAGTTGAGTCGCAACTTCTTGAACACGACGATTAGACTTCTAAAAATTAGCAACTTTGACCCCAGAGGCAAGAGAAATCTGTGCAAGCGGCTTGTAGACTGGAGTTTAATTTAAATCTTTAGCATGAAGCCTACAGTCACCGTTCTTGCATCAGGATTAAACCTCTTATCGTTTCAAGGCGTAACAACGTTTCAAGATACGATCGTTGTTGCCACCGTTGAAGCTGATTTGGTAAAGGTTGCGTTAGATGGAACCCTAACACGCTGGGTCAATGTAGGGCGTTACGGCATTCCGACCGGAATTGTTGGCTTGAAAGAGTCGATCGCAGTTGTCCTTTCAGCACAAGATTCAGGACATTTTCTGATCCAAGTGACAAAACAGGGCAAGCTATCACGTTTAGCAGATTTATCTGACCTCGCTGGAGAATTTGGTGCGCCTTTTGCAGTCACAGCCCACGAGGGTTACTATCCTTACTATCTCGTTGCAGTTTCAACCGATGTTGTAAGTTCTGCGGGCTTCATTGCTGGAGTCACGCACACTGGAAAAACCACCGTTTTCGCGACTTTGGCAAGCACCGCCTTTGGGGTTGGGATCGGGGAAGATTATGCGATCGCAACTCAGGAAAGTGGACAAGTGTTAAAGATTAATTTCACAGGAGAAACCCGCGTGGTGGCTGACTTGAAACAAGCTAAGTTTGGTAGCCCGATCGATATCACACGCCTCAAAGACGATTGGATCATGACCACTACCACAGGTTGGCTCGTCGCACTGAAGCTCGATGGAACAGTATCTCCCGTGATCAATCTTGCTGAAATCGGCTATGGTTTACCCACAACGCTCACAACCTGCGATGATCAGCTTGTGGTTGCGACCCAAGCCGGGAACTTGCTACGAGTGTCTGGATCTTGATCAGTGCAGCGAGGTTTATTGTTGTGAGTTCATTAGAGCGGTTTCGAGGATGCTTATTAGGGCTGGCGGTAGGTGATGCAGTGGGTACTACCGTTGAATTTCGGCAGCGGGGATCATTCTCACCTGTGACAGATATGAGCGGTGGGGGGCCATTTGATCTCCAACCTGGGCAATGGACAGACGATACATCGATGGCGCTGTGTCTTGCTACAAGCCTTGTCGAAGCTGGTGGATTTGATGCGGTTGATCAAATGAATCGCTACTGTAACTGGCAGGAAAACGGCTACTTAAGCAGCACTGGAAAATGTTTTGATATTGGTCACACAGTCTCACAAGCTTTGTCTCAATACAGACGCTCTGGTAATCCCTTCAGCGGCTCGACTCATCCAAGATCGGCTGGAAATGGATGCCTAATGAGGCTTGCACCAATTCCAATGTTTTACTTTCCAGATCGCGATCGCATTTTACAGTTTTCTGGCGAGAGTTCTCGAACCACGCACGGTGCAGCAGAATGTATTGATGCAAGTCGTTTGTTTGGCGATATGCTGTACCGCGCCCTTTCAGGAGCAAATAAAACAGAGATTCTGTTTGGAAGCCTTCCAGAAATTGTTGGATCTTCCTCGATTCAAGCGATCGCGCAGGGAGCCTACCGCAGCAAATCGATCGACGAAATTCGGGGTACGGGATATGTCGTTGAAAGTTTAGAAGCCGCGCTTTGGTGTTTCTGGACAACAGACACATATGAACAAGCAGTGCTTCAAGCAGCGAATTTGGGGGATGATGCAGACACAACCGCTGCAATTTGTGGTCAGATTGCGGGTGCGTATTATGGTGTATCTAGAATTCCCGATCGTTGGTTAGAACAACTTACAATGCGAAATGAAATCACTGAACTCGCTGATCGACTTCAGGGAGACTCTGAACTTCAATTATGTGTCAACTACTCGGAATGAACTGCAACGTCCCGACCGATATTTGCTTCTCGTTTGAGGGGTTTTCTGCGCGGGGCGGTCGAACCGATGAACATCGAGACGGATGGGGAATTGCATTTTTTGAAGGAGCGGGATATCGATCGTTTATCGATATTCAACCGTCGATCGTGTCTCCGGTGGCTGAGTTGGTTCGCAATTATCCGATTCATTCAACGCATGTGATCGCTCATATTCGGAAAGCTACTTTCGGGAGAGTTGCATTAGAGAACTGCCATCCGTTTCAACGGGAACTGTGGGGGCGTTATTGGGTATTTGCACATAATGGAGATTTGCCGAACTTTGAGCCAGAGCCAGAAGGAATTTATCGACCTGTGGGACAAACGGATAGTGAACGCGCATTTTGTCTGATTTTGAATACATTGCGGCAGGCGTTTGTGATCGAGAAACCGAGTTCAGCGGAGTTGTATCCAGTGCTGCGATCGATTACCGATCGAATTGCACAATATGGCACGTTTAACTATCTACTTTCAGATGGTGAGACTTTCTTTGTGCATTGTTCCACGAAGCTTTGCTACATTGTCAGGCAAGCTCCCTTTGCAGCAGCGCATTTGATTGATGCAGATTTGACTGTAGATTTTCAGGAATTGACCAAACCGAGCGATCGAGTCGCGGTGATTGCGACGACTCCGCTGACTGATAACGAAGCGTGGACAACGATCGAGCCGGGGGAACTGCTAGCGTTTCAGGATGGCTTACCTGTGCGGTTCACTTGAGATAGCATTGGAAAATGCTGGATTTTTTGTTGATTGCAACTGTTGGATTTTTGGGGAGCTTCGGGCATTGTTTGGGCATGTGTAGCCCGCTAACCGTGGCGTTTTCGCTGTCACACGATCGCGGTTCTCGGTGGCAGCAGGTACGATTCAATCTGTTGCTAAATTTTGGGCGAGTAATCAGTTATGCGATCGTCGGGTCTGCGATCGGGGCTTTGGGATCAGTGCTAATTGCAGGCGGACAACTTGCCGGAATTGATAGCAGTTTGCGGCGAAGTCTGGCGATCGTCACCGGATTGCTTCTAATTTGGTTTGGCTTATCGAACATTAATGCAAATTGGCTGCCGCGCGTTCCGATTTTGCATCCGATTCAAGGAAAACTGCACGATCGCTTTAATTCGCTGATGATGGAATTCGCGCGATCGCAAACTTGGTGGACACCTGCTTTACTGGGAATGATTTGGGGCTTGATTCCTTGCGGATTTCTCTACACCGCACAGATTAAAGCCGCTGAAACTGGAAACGCTGTTCATGGTGCGCTCACGATGTTGGCGTTCGGGTTAGGAACGGTTCCGATGATGATGAGTACCGGATTGTTTGCGTCGGCGTTGAGTCGCGATCGCAGAAGTCAATTGTTCAAATTGGGCGGTTGGGTCACTTTGACAATCGGTCTTTTGACATTGCTCAGAAGTGGCGATATGGTCGATTACACCGGACATGCGGCTTTGATTTGCTTAATGCTAGCGCTGATTGCGCGACCGATTAGCCGAATTTGGGCATCTCCGCTGCGGTATCGACGGGCGTTGGGTGTCGGTGCGCTTGTGCTGTCTTGCGCGCACATCGGACACTTTCTAGACCA
>CAXTDB010000232.1:0-4174 GCA_964242045.1 uncultured Leptolyngbya sp.
AGAGAACAAAAAGAATTCGAGATTTATTTTAAGTATGTCTTGGGGAGGATTTTGACAAACGCTTCAGAAAAGTTCACTATTGGCATCGGAAGTCGCTGGACGCTATATAAGCTGTAACTTTACAGATGCAATTTTATGAGCCGCTGATCAACCGAACTTGATATAGATGAAACTTAGCTCAACTGCTTTTTTAAGCTTTGCAGCATTTAAATAATTGGTCAGATTCGCTACAGAAACTTGCTGCAATTCTTCGATTTTTTCAACTGATTTTCTATCGATTCTGAAACTGCATTGCTCGCATTCGGGGATCAAATAAAAATTAGATAAATGTATCTCAAATGCACTTCCATCTTTAGAAAGAGAGACTAGAATATTGAGTGTCAAGTTTACTTCACAAAACTAGTCGGCAAAGTTTAATTGAGTTACGGAAAATTTTTAGAAAATTGAAGTGATCGCAGAGGCTTTGTTACAATAAGTGAAGTTCATTTGATACATCACGATAGAAACTGGAATCGTCTCTCCAGAATCTAGCGAATCGCCCGGAATTGCTTCATCGATCGTTGTAGACACTTCACGGACGAATACTCCCTACACCGCCCATCTCACCAGTTCGAGGAACGTTTCAGCATGAGCTTTCGGAAACTCGGTGGCTCCGCGCAAGCGCGCGATCGTCACAACAGAATTGCAGTCTCTGGCTGGGTTTCTCACCCATTCGCCGCCGCTACACCTCAATCGAATCGCAAATCTTTCACTCCTCTTGCGCCGCTGCGTCGCAAGCTCGACAATCTCGAAGTCCGCAACTCCAAATTCGCTCACTTTCTCGCCGAACACATTCCTGCCCAGTGCCCGTTCGAGCGCGATGTAAAACTATTCGGTCGCACACTCTTTCACATTCCTCCGATGTGCAAGCTCAATCCACTTTACGAAGAAGTCGTCGGACTTCGCTTTCGTGCGTTGTGCTATTTGGCGGATGAATGTGGCGAAGATATCAGCCAATATTGTTAGAGTTAGTTTAATTTTGCACAGCAGCGGTTGATTCAGCCGCTTTTTTATTGCGATCGATTTTGTTCGTTACTTTTCGCCATTTATATTTCTAAATCGCGTTGTTCACATCTAGAAAACTTGGTGAAATCAAGCGATCGCAAAGTCATAAACTTTCATCTCAGTTGCTCGATCGTCGGGGACAAAGTGGTATGTTTGAAATTGAAGCAACTAACAGCTTCGTACGGCAGATCAAACAGCCGAATCTAGTAAAGTCAAGAGGTAAAGACGCTGTTTAACTCTACATCTGTCTCGCTCAACCGCAACAGCATCCAAGACCGAAATCTGACATTTCCTCATCTGTTACATTAGGGAGTTTCTGAATAAACTGGCGCTTGAAAATTAATTTAGTGTCCAATTTGTTCAACTCTATCTAAAATGGATTTACGCGAGGAGGTCACTCAGAGAGTAGTAACTGGGTGCTGTTGTAGTTTTAAATAGAAGGCAGATTTCAGCATGGCGATCATTGCGCTTAAGGCGTGGTATTTGGAGCAGTATGAACCCATTCGGGAACTGGAGAAACGTCCCCACGACCTGAGATTGAGCAAGAATAGTCTACTGAAATCGGGCTTGCGGGCTGACTTTTTAGAAGATAGCGACGAGGTGAAGAAATCGACTTGGTTTCAGCGCTATCTCCAAGGCGAAATGGTGGAATTCTACATCGAAGGTAGCGGCGGCTACGCGATTTCTAATATCGATCTCTCTAGCCACGAAATCTATTTTTCAAAACAAGAAGTAATGGCAAATTTGGAGCCAGAGATCTTCTTTTCATATCAAACCGAGTTTACAGAGTCCGGTGATTTGCTGCGCGATGAACTCGAATCCGTAATCGATAATTTGAATCGCCGATCGCGGCTCCCGATCACGCTACGCGAATCTCATCGCCTCAGTGAAGGTGCGATTCGATTAAACAGTTCTCTGATGCGATCGATTCGCCAATGTCTTTTATTTATCGGAGACGGAACCTCGATCGCTCAAATTGCCGATACGCCCCCGCTGTTGATTCCCAGCCCGAAGGTCTGCGTTGAAACCGGATATGCACTGCAAAGTAAGCGATCCGAGCAAGTTTTACTGGTGCAAATGGAGCGATCGGAGATGCCAGGACAGTTTCCGTTTGATTTACCAAGCCAGAATCGTTTGGTGTTTAAAGATAAAACCCAATTGCGGAAGCTTTTACCAAAAGCGATCGAGTCTCAGTTGCAGCGGTTTAATCTGCTGTAGAACTCCGGTTTTTCCTAAATCTGAAATTCTGGCGATCGATTAATCTTGCACTCTGATTAACGAGAGTTCGACGATTTTTCTCACTCCGTTTTTGCTCCGCGCTGAAATGAACTTCGCGCTAATGGTGGAAAACCCATTGAAATGGGTTAGGATCTCGCAGCTTCAATTCTTCTGAGTCCCTTTAGTGAATTTTCCTCGATCCGCCCGGAAATTAATTTCCGGGCGGGACAAGACCGGAGAGAGAGATTGTGTCGGACTCACTTTTGATTAATCTTGCACTTCGTTTAGCGCATATCGAGCGATCGCTAACGTCAATCGCGCCTGCTCGGTTTCTGACAATCTCGCCCAGTCGGTAGATTTTACCGTTGGTTCTTCACCCCGCATCGAGTAAGCCAACGGACGCGCCAACACTTGTAGATCTTCTTCTGCCCACTGCGGCAAAGCTTCTTGTACACACTGAACAAGTTGATCTGCCAGGGTTGCCGAAGAACTCGCTAATTTTTGAGCCTGACGCGCGATCGCATTTAAGACCGATTGTGGAACCGTCGCAAACTTTTGCGCCAGTGAGGTTTCGAGCGTGGGAGCCGCGAACAGCGAATCGAGATGCGAGAAAAACGCATCGGCACGATCGCCAATTTCGGCATCGGAAAGAGCATCGATCGAGAACTTTTGCTCTAGGCTATTGAAAAATGATTCGGATTCCGGATCAGCCGGATTCCAGGGATAAGCGATCGCGCTATCGGGAATTTCTGCAACTTCGACTTCTACAGGGTCAGCATTGTCTGGCTGATTCCACTGCACTGTCACCGCTTCTGAATCAAGCAACGCATCCGCGAGGGCTTGCTGAATCTGGAGTTCAAGAGAGTTAGAAGGACTTGCTTCGTGTGCCATGACAATAATCCGCATCTGTAATGAACTAAGGTTGGGTGTGTTTGATGGGAATGGCTTCAACCCGATCGTTACCAGTTCCGCAACTGGTCTATCAATTTACGCTAATTCGCCTAAAATTTCCAAATCTTTACGATCGAGATCCGTAGTTCTAAGGGTAGATTCTCAATTTCGCCCATCTGCTGGAGAGACTGAAAACTCTAAAATCGAGTTTTGAGAGCCACCGAATTTAATTTGCGCCCCGGAATGCAGAGGCACTTCATAATTATGGACTTTCTGCCAGCCATTGTTTGTCGAAACCCAAGTTCCATACCGCGAGAAATCACGGAGAAAATACGTTGGCTGCATCGTCTCCGCACTGCGGTAGAAAATTTCCGCATGTTTGCGCGAGACACCCGGTTCGTTTGCCAGCACTAAATCATTTTCAGCGCTCATTCCCACCCGCATCAGACCACCGCGAATCGTCCAAACTTTGGCATTTTCGAGCGATCGCACCGATGCCACCGGATTTTGAACTCCCAACTGGCTCGGCGTGTGCGGAATTTGCGTTAATCCTTCTTCGATCGGTTTAATCAATTCCCCATCAAATTCAGGGTGCATATACAACACGGGCAGCGTCCAAGCCTGATGATTGAACCGAAATAAAGTAAGCAAATGTTGACGCGCCACGGCAACGGCTTGATCGATCGGCATTCGATCCGTGAGCGCTTGAGCAAATGCCGCAATAAAACTGAGCGCTTCTTGATCGGTAATCGAATCCCGCATGGCTAATACTGCCGGAACTCCATGGTGAAGCAAAACTTCCGCTAGACTGCTGCGCGGAATTGTCTGCCGATTTTGCTCTTTAGGCTGCGCGCCCCAGCAGGCGTTAAAAACAGCTAACTTGACTCGACAGCGCGTTAAAACTTGTGCCAGTTCTGTCCCATTCATCGGCTGATTCGGACGGAGAAACAGCAAGCCACCATCTGGAGCCGGAATTCCGTGACCTGCATAAAACAAGACATTATAATGACCGCTTTCTAAG
>CAXTDB010000232.1:4185-8223 GCA_964242045.1 uncultured Leptolyngbya sp.
CTCGCAAAATTCTCGATAAAGCGATCGCTTCTTGCTCTAATTTCAGCCGCTTTAATTCGTCACGCTTGCCGTTTTCAAATTCACCTGTCGGTAAATCAGGCGCGGCATCTTGCCCTAAAACCAGCAGCACGTTCAAACTAGTTTCCGATCGCAGCGCAGGTAAGCTATCAACATCGCTCGTGGTACGGCTAAATAAAAGCTGTTGACTCAGAGAAATTGCCTGCTTTCCAGCATCGCTCTGCATAATCTCCCAAGGCAGCGAAATCAAATCTGGATCGCGCACATCTAGCCGCAGCCGTAGGGATTTTCCTTGTCCTTGAGCAATGCCCTGACTGCGATTCAAGCTACTCTGAATCACCCCATCAAACAGCCATTGCCAGAGATTAATTCCCAGATTTTGCATCAGTCGGGCACTGCGCGGAATCGGTTGACCGATCGGTTCGACGACTTCGATCGGGGGTGTACTCACTTGCGACACATGCGGCACATCAGGAAGCCCGCGCGACGAAAACATTTCCTGCCACGATCGCCAATGATGCTTTAATTCGTCTGTCCACAAACAATCTCGCAGCAGATACCCGCCTCGATAAGGCGCTTCGATCACATGAATTGCAAAATGTTGATCTTGGGAAGCGCGTAATCGTTCGATCGCGAGACTTAAACAGGGAAAAGGCGATGACATGAATCGGCAGGTGGTTAACTCCGGAACTTCAATCTTACTCTGTAATAGAAACTGAGGCTTTATCAAAAATCGTGATCGTCACTTTTGAAATTAAACAGCGTCACTTTTGAAATTAAACCCTGTCAACCGCCGCTAATCTTGGCTTTGTAGCCCAATCCAGTTAAAAGTTGAAGCAGTTTTTGAGCATGATCGCCCTGAATCTCGATCGCATCTTCTTTGACGGCTCCACCTGTTCCACACTGAGCCTTTAATTTCTTCGCCAAATCAGAGAGCGTCTCTGGCTTGCTTTGAAACCCAGAAATCACCGTGACTGTCTTTCCGCCCCGTCCTTTGCGCGACACTTGAATTCGTAAGTCTTGCTGATTTGGAGCAAGATCGGGAACTGCGCGCTCAAACACCTCTGGATTGCCGAACTCAGAATAAACAACACGATCGCGATCGTTCGGTTTGGAATTTTTTGCCATAGAAAACGCTTAATGTATCTAAATGTTACAGACAAATCACAACTGAATCTTAAGGGAGCTGAGTCTCTAGAGCGAGAATGATAGAATTTCTACAGCGTCGCTTCTAGATTCTGAGCTTGCTCAATTCTAAACGTGACCTGGGTGCTGTAGAGATGAATCTCGCCGCAACAATATCAACCTCGATTTAATAAAACTCTCACCCGACTTGTGCATACCCAGAAGCATCACAAGATTGATTTAGGTACGGATTATCCCTGCCCGTGCCGCCGTCGCGGTCGCTTAATCCCGATCGCGCTAACCGAGGCGTTTGGCTGCAATCGCTGTCAACAGATTTTCGTGGTCGAAGAAAACGGCTGTGTGATCGAACAGTTAGCGACTAGCTATCCGTATAAACGATCGTGGCGCTGGACAGGACATCAGTGGAACATTGTGCAGCCAGGACTGGGCGACAGTTATTTACCGTTGGCACTCGGTATTTTGCTCGTTCTTTTGAGTATTTGGCTACCCGTTGCACTCCATTCGCCGTCCGGAGCCAGTATTATGTTGTGGGCGATCGTTGCATTGGTGTTAGCCGTGCTGCCTGCGCTCATGGTTTGGTTAGCCTATCGACGGTAGCCCATGACGACGGATAATTTGGGGGCATTTGACCCGATTTCAGCGCTGCGATCGGCTTACACGACTTCGCTGACGTTGGCGGCAACGAGCGGTGTCGATCGGAGTCGAGCGGTTCAAGCGATGGCACAGGCGTTGTGTCGTCGCCAAAACGACATTCTCGAAGCCAATACGCTCGATCTCGAAATCAGTCGAGAAATGGCGATTTCGGAACTGCTGCTAGAGTGGCTGAAACTGACCCCAGAACGGCTTCAGAATGCAGTTCAAATCCTCAATCGGTTAAGCGAACTGCCCGATCCGATCGGGCGCGTCATGCCTGCGAACTTTCAAGCCGATCGCGCTCAGACATATTCGCAATTAATGCCCTTGGGTGTGATTGCGCTAATTTATGAGGCGTTTCCGGAGTTAAGCGCGATCGCGGCGGGGCTTTGTATCAAAACGGCAAACTGTCTGATTCTCAAAGGCAGCAACGAAGCGAGTCACTCGAATAGCGCGATCGCAGAAACGTTGCAGCAGGCTCTAGAAGATGAGGGTTTACCGATCGAAAGTGTGCAGCTTCTTCCGTCAGAAGCTGCCCCGATTCGAGATTTGATCATTCAAGATCGATATTTGAATTTGATTATTCCTTACGGCAGACCGAGTTTAGTTCAGCAAGTCGTCAGGCAGGCAACGGCTCCGGTACTGCGATCGGCGATGGGAAATTGTTATTTATATTGGTCGCCATCGGGTAGCTTGGAAATGGCGCGATCAATGATTATCGATAGTCACCTGAGCGAGCCTGATCCGGTGAATGCGATCGAGAAAGTACTGATTCATCGCCAGCAAAATCCTTCGTCGCTCGTGATGCTGTGGGATAGTTTGAGAGAAAAAGGATTTCAGATTCGTGGAGATATCACGTTAGCGACTGAATTCCCAGGAATTCGTCCGGTTGAAGATTCGGAATGGAGCCAGGCTTACCTCGATCGCATTATTAGTTTTCGCACCGTTGATGGGTTGGGAAGTGCGATCGATTGGATCAATCATTACAGTAGCGGTCATGCAGATTGTTTGGTGAGCGAATCGTATCAAGAAAGTCGGCAGTTTGCGTTGGGGGTGAATAGCGCGTCTACGTATATCAATGCGTCGCCTCGGTTTTATCGCAATCCGAAGCGGGGAGATGCCATCTTTTTAGGAATGTCGAATCAAAAGGGGCATCGACGTGGATTGATTGGACTAGAGACACTAACGACTGTGAAGCACATTGTTCAAGGAACGGGATTGATGTAGAGTTCGCTGGGTTTCAAGATGCCAACCTACAACTTATTGAATTTCTAGCGGAAAAATCACTGTAAACGTTGAGCCTTCTTCGGGCTGTGATGCCAGATAGATATTGCCGTGCAAAAGTTCGACCAACCGAGCCACGATCGCTAAACCGAGTCCGGTACTATCTGGCGATCGCATCGTTCCAACTCGTTCAAACGGGGCAAACAGCCGCAGTTGATCCGCAGGCTCAATTCCAATTCCTGTGTCAGTGACAGACAGCGACCAGCGATCGTTCGATAAGCTACGACAGACAAGCGTTACGCTGCCGGATTCGGTGTAGCGAACTGCATTGCTCAAGAGATTCGTGATAATTTGCTGCAACCGAAACGGATCAGTCATGACTTCGGGCGGAGCTTCGTCGAGTTCGGTGAGCAATTTTAGATCGCGTTGGTCTGCTAGCGGTTGAATAATATCAAGCACCGCGCGAATCAAAGCAGGTAAATCGATCGCTTCTGGAATCACCTGCATTTTTCCGGCATCAAAGCGTGAAAGTTCAAGCGCATCGTTGATCAAATGCAACAACCGTCGTCCACCGCGCAGCACTTTTTCGATATGTTCTAGGCTAGAAACGGAATCTTGTTCTTCCTCTTTTCGAGACTGCCGTAGAAACAAATCTGCATATCCAATAATTGAAGTCAGTGGTGTTTTGAGTTCGTGCGCGAGAACAGAAAGATTATCTTCACTCGCGCGCGCTAATCGCTTTAACTCCGCGACGGTGATACTAAGCTGATTCCGTACCTGCTCTAACTCGTCTAATCGTTCGGCAACATAGCTTTTAAAGCATTGTGATATCGCTAAATCGATCACAGAATCGATCACCGTTACAGCGCGAAATAGTTCCTCGGAAGTACCGCCGAGTAAATCAGGTCGAATAGAGTTAAAAATTGTTTTGCGTAATAAATGATATTCTTGCGCGATTTCGCTTGGATCAAATCCTTGATTCGCACGAAGAACACCATGAGAAATGCTGGCTTTTTC
>CAXTDB010000233.1:0-8197 GCA_964242045.1 uncultured Leptolyngbya sp.
AACTCAACGCCGCGATTCTGGTACTTTTTGGCGATGGACACGACTAACCGGAGATTCGATCTCACTAATTTCTGCTTGGCGTGTTCTCCCACTGCGCCACCTTTGGCGATCACTCGTGCGAGTTCAATTTCTTGCACTTGATTCAGCAGCGGGTAGCGTCCCATTTCGATGAGGAACATTCTGACAGAATCTTCCGTGAAAGGCGGTTGTCTGCTTTGGGTTCGGCTTGGCTTTTTCGCCTCATCAAACCGGAGACCATCCTCAATCTCTTCAGTTACGGTTGAATCGAGATCGTCTTCAAGCGATACTTTGGTCTTCATGGTTTTGTGGGGGGACTCGCACGATGGGATGAGGAAATGGACGATCGAGGGATGAAGGATTCAGGTTCAGTCGATCGTCCTAAAGCTTCTAGATCTTTATCACGTTGCATCAATCACGGGTTCTTTCTTGGATCTACCGCGTCCTTTACGAGATAACAAAACGAGTCCTGTCCTCAGTAATTTCAGGTTTATAATCAGTTCTGCTAAATTCTGATTAATTGCCTTTAGACAGCATTTGTTTGAATCAGAAAACCAATCAACTCTGCATTCTCCAAAAACCAAAGAACTGCTTCCATATTGTTCTCGATATAGTCTTGATCAGACTCTAGATATCCATCAGGCTCGGTGTCTAAAAAAAGCCGTCTTGGATAAACTGGAGGAACTTTAAGCATTCTTGCTTTTGCTCCCATTAGTTGTAGATAAGCGAGTTTAATCTTTTCTTCAGCCCCTTTTTCTTCAAAAGTATAGTGTGCTGCGATTGCACGAGCGTATTCGTCTTCGAGACGTTCAATTTCGCTCTCAGCCATTACCATCCTCCGTTGAATTCTCGACTTTTTCTCGACTTTGACCAATCCATCAATTCATCGTTTTTTGCGCTCGCGTACTCATTTAGTCGATCGGCAAGAATCTCTTGATTTCTTCGACCACCCGCCCCAGTTTCCGGCTACGAGTTCGGGCTTCCTCAATGAGTGCTGCCTGATCTGCAAGTCGAAGCAACGTTTCAACCCAGTCTCCATCTCGAAACACCTCCAAGTAGCGCCCAAACTCCAACGACTCGTAAACAGGCTCTCGGTTCAATCGGACTGAAGCGCTGTTTGTCCCAGCGCCAAAAGTTGCACGAATCTCCATTCCTGCAAAGGTCGCCTTCCAGTTGATGCGCTCTGGATCAGACTCTCCGGATTTCGCCACCGTTCGGATGGCAGCATCCAAGTTCAATGCAGCAACTTTCTCTTTTGCTGCTTGCTTTAGCATTGCTGATTCTTGCTCTAAACTCATGTTCTTCAACCTCAACAATATATTCAGAAGGGATGGAATCGGGCTACTTTGCTCGTTAAGCCTTGTCTTTTTCAATCTGTTGCGCCACGCCCCATATTGTAATTTCAAGTAGAGTGTGTTTTGCTAGCAGCGCTGCTTCTAGTCCTTGCAGTGCCGATAGATTACCTTCTGATTCCAGCAAAAATCGCAGTGTTTTCAAAGGGGAAATCGCACTCTCAATCTTCGCTTGAATCTGAATCGCCTTTGATGAGGTGAGCGCTGTATTCGGTGAGATGGTTTGCATCGGTGGCTGACCTCGATGAGCAGTGTGAAACTAATATAGCTGAGATATTTTCAAAAGTAAATACATTTGATATTTAACCTTTTCATCTTAAACGTATTTACTTTTGAAAAGAAGGCGGAGTAGGATGGAGGTGTTCAAAGCGCGACGATTTCACGCAAAAGCTGCAAGTCATACGCTTGGGTGGCAAGCTGCTGAGTTTCGATGACGATCGAACACCGCCGACTGGAGGTTTCTGAAAATGCACCCGAACCCGATCTACCGAGATTTCTCGTTCACGATGTCCAAGCAAAAATGCGCGGATGTGTTTCACTCTGTGGCAATCTCTGGCGGAGCGATTACAGGGTCGTTCGTCATCTCCAATGCTTTTCCTGAGCAGTCGGTGAACCGCTGGACAATGCTTCTGAAATTGAAATTCTTAAACCAAGAGCAGTTGGACAAGTTTCACGCACGAGGATTTACGACTGAAGTGCCGCCCCGGATATCCCTTCCCATTGGCGCTGTGGCTACGTCAGAATGCAACTAATGGCTCGAATTCTCATCACGTATCGACTGGATCAACGAGTGACGGAGGCTCTAGAAGTCATCGCCGCAAAACATGGCACCAATGCTAATCACTATCTGGAGATGCTTTTGTTCGCTCATGTCCAAGATGAAGGCGCGATCGATGCCCAAACCAAGCCACTCGGCGAAACGCGCGGCGGAAAACGCAAAGGGGCTGGGCGCAAAGCGCAAGAGAAAAAAGTTAAAAAATCTGATCCAACGGAAGAGAAATAACGCGGATTGTTGCTGCGAGGCAATAGTTCCGCGAAGTGCTGTTGGACTGCCCGCCAGTTCAGGAGATTGATCAAGAGGGGTTCGATCGATAAAAACTTATGAATTCTGGCAGTTTATGTTGGTTTAATTAGGGTTTGGAAATAACCGACATAGCTTGAAAGTCAGGAACCGGATCGGTTGCACAACCCCTTTATCTAAACGAGGTTCTAACGCTTCGCTGCCCAGCGCACAAAATGCCCGTTCTCGCACTGCACCCGTCCGTAGTGAGGCGCTGTTCCTGAACACAGATGAAAATGCGGGGTCAAACATTGTGGACAGGGTTCAGGCAGATCAGCGAGCATCGCCGTGCTAAACGTCAGATCGACTGGATGTTTGATCATCTGCGCCAACGTTGCTTGGAGTTTTTGCTGGTGTCGAGTCATGGCATAAAACCAAAGCGAACTTATCCCTTTCTGCTCTTGATCGAAGTGAAAATGAATCTGTAAGGGTTCGAGTGGATAGCGATTGGGTTGCAGATCCACGCGCCAATAGCTTAGAACTTGACTCAGGAGCGATCGCGTTCCGAGCGGCAGATCCGCGTTTTGCAGCATCGTGATCAGTAGCGTTTGATCGTCGAGGTCAATCGCGGAGTCTTCCCAATCGTCCTCGCAATCCTCCCCATCCAGCACCGTTTCTAGTGCCTCCTTCAATTCTCGAACGCGATGATCAACCCAGCGGGAGTGATAGCCCAGTTTCGCGGCAGTGTAGCGTAATGCCGCAAGGTCGATCGTTTGAAATTCCAGCATGTGATCCACGACCCGATGCGCCACCCATCCTTTCTTATGCCCGTAGAACTGTTGATCTGCGATCAGATCGTCAATCCACGGAAACGGGGAGTTAGAAGTCGCCGCAGGTCGCTCAGCAATGCCCAACAGGTCAAGGAGGGAGCCTTGTAGAACTGGTGGTTTCGCTGAACGTGCCTCATTTGTATCCTTGATAATCGTCGGGGTAATTTCAACGATTTCCAGTTCTGGTTGGTGCGGAACGTAGCGCTCCTCAAGCATGACTTCTCTGGTTTCGGGGTGAACGATTGCACTGCGAGGGCGATGTTGCACTTCTCCGGTGAGCGTCCATTTGCGATCGTCATCCGGTAATCCATGCACGATCCAGTTCTTGGTGTGGTCGATCAGAATCGCTTCCTGCTTGCCCGGAGCGGGTCTCAGTCCCCGTCCGACCATCTGAAGGTAAAGACCCAACGATTCAGTGGGTCGCAAAACTTGAACGCACTCAATTCCAGGAATATCAAGTCCTTCGCTGATGATGCCGCAGTTCGTCAGCACCGTAATCTCACCCTTAGCGAAAGCTGATAAAATTTCTCGGCGATCGCGTTTTGCGGTTTCGCCGTCGAGATGAACCGCATTGATTCCCGCAGTGCGATACAAGTCACACACGGCAATCGAATGCTCAATATCGCAACAAAACACCACGGTTCTCAGATTGTTTGCTCGCTGTTGCCAGGTAGGGACAATCTCACCCATCACACCGTCTGACATCGCGGCAACTTTCAGCTTGTCCACGCTGAAATCTCCAGCAACCTTGCGAATGCCTTTCGTCTCGATCGTGGTAGTTGCCGCAAACAAGCGATACGGACAGAGATAGTTTTGCTCGATCAGCCAAGGAGTAGACGCGCCTTGAATTAAGCGATCGTACAAATCATACAATCCTTTGCCATCGAGTCGCTTCGGAGTTGCGGTCAGCCCCAGATGATAAGCATCCGGATACAGATCATAAATCTTCCGATACGCATTAGAAACGGCATGGTGTGCTTCATCGGTCACAATCAAATCGCACTCGATTAGTTTTTTGCGACGACTCAAAGTTTGGACACTAGCAACTTGGACGGCAACATTCGGATTAATTTTGCTTCCACTCTGAATCAGTCCCACCGGAGCGACGCAAATCTTCTGCAACTTCTCAAAGGCTTGGAATAGTAGTTCTTCGCGATGCGCGAGCCAAAGCACCCGACCTTGCTGTTTGACAAACCGATCGCAAACGGCGGAACCCGTATCAGTTTTTCCGGCTCCGGTGGCGATTTGCAACAACGCTCGCTCTCGTTGAGCAAACGCATCAAAAACAGCAGACACGGCCTCTGCCTGGTAGTTCCTCAGTGCAAAAAAGGTGAAGGACTTGGGAGAAGCAACCATGAGACTTCGCTTGATTCAGAGAAAAGCTCACTTTCATCATAGTGGGCGTTTCGAGAATCGCTGATCCAAAGGCATCACTCAAGGCGAAAAAGAGTTTGGGCAGTCCATCTGGGATCATTTAGAGAAAAGACTTGTCTTGTGCAAAAGACTGGCAAAGGTGAATCGCCGTAGTGGTTTTGCCCATGCCACCCTTGAAAGATGCAAGCGTGATGATTATTTCTCCAAATCAATATGACAGTTGAAATTTTACTTTTGCTGATCTGCTGATTAATTTTGCTTTAATAAAGTAGTGCGTTAAGAGCTTATATATGGGCGAAGCAAGACGACGAAAACAGTATCTCAACTCTGTCCAACCCAGATTAACAAAGGTTTCTCAATCTTCTAAATCTGTGTTAGATGGCTCTTGGAAGACCAAAGATCTAACGCAGGAAGATTTGATGCACTACTATCGGGTCGTGCCCGTGCATTTAGCAGAATCTCTAAGTCTTCTTGTCGATGGCGATCAGTTTGACCCTGATCTGTTCGATCCGATGACCCACGAACTTCCCTACGGTATGCGCTGCGCCTGGGAATACCCTCACACTCAAGCCTGGATTCTCACTCAATCCCGCTCAGTTGCAGAATCAGACCTTCCCCGATACCTCAACAACGCCATCAAACTGGTGGCAATTGCTCAACTCCAAGCTACCATCCGCCGTCACGATGGTTTAGATTAAGTTGGCGCTGAGATCGTTATTTGCTGACCAAACAATTGCCCGATCCACTCATAAATTTGCCTGCGTCGATCTCGCCCTAAAAGTTGCGTTGCGGCTTGCCACAGCGATTGCGTGACGTTCGGGGATTGATAGAGATCATTAATATACTCTTGGTCGCATTGCTGCATCAGATCCGCGAGATCCTCGATCGTCGTTTGATCGACCGCTTCAACCGGATCACCTTCCGCAGTATTTGTAATTAAAACTGGGGAAGGTGATCCAGCTTCAAGGGGTTCTGCTGCAAATTTCTGCCAATCGAGCGCGACTTTATCGGGAGCTAAGATTTCATTGAATCGTCGCCCGATCGCGTCAAACACGGCAGAGCGAATTGGGTCATGCAAACAGTCGGGATCAATCTGATAAATTCGCGTTTTTGTTGGAGAATCCCAAGTACTGATCGTTTTTAACCCCAACGCCCGCAGTACCTTTCCGATATAATCGCAGGGGGAACTTTCCCCAACTTGAATTCTTACCGCTCTGAGCGTCTCTGCCACTTTTCCTGCTTCCCAAAATGCGATCGCTTCAGATGAATTGCCATGCCAGGTATTCCCCGGTTGCAAAAAGAAGGCAATCCCCATGTCAACTAATTTCGAGATCTTCAGCCATCGGCTCTGATAATCGAGCAGCGATAGTTTGCGGCTATCGTCCGGCGCATTCGCATCACTGAAAACAGATAGTTTCTTATGCCATCGCATTTGCTGAAGCATTTTAGCCTGATCTGGATGCGCGAGTAGCCAATGCAACTCGACTTTACTTATAAATGCACGATCGTCAAACCGGATTCGCTGGACAAACTCTGGCGTGAAGACTGACTTTTCTTCGGTGATCGGCGCTGTATCTTTTGCATCTGACGGACTCGCAACCGGAATCGAATAAGTTGCCGTTTCGATTCCCGGCAGGCGTTCGAGCAGTCGCCGTCGTGCGATCGCATTACGATCTGCGATCGACGCATCAAACCGCCGCGCTTTCTCGTTCGCTTCAGCGCTCGTCATCTCCGAGGCATTGAAAATGGCTTCAGATCGTTCAGCCCGAATTGTTTGTTTGAGTTGAGCCTGAACATTCGCGATCGACGGCTCTGGCTCCGTTGCTGTGGCACAGATCACTTGATAGCCTGCGTCTTTGATTGCCGTTCTCAGACAAGCTCTCAGATTCGCTCGTTCATGATTCTCCAGTGCAATCAGAGTCGCCTCCCGATTAAAATGTGCATCCGATGAGAATTCGATTAGTTGCTTGGCAAGTTGTTTAACCACCTCCTCGTGCGGAACGCCAGTGAGAGACGCGATCGCGCAGTCCTGAACATACTGCTGCATTTCCTGGATCAGTTTTTCGGGAATGGGATTACGCGATACGGCTTCAGTTGACAGCCCGCGTAACGCGCACCAAACGTGCAGATCGGCGCTCGGATCGCGCACCCGTCCCATCATTTGCAGTTGAGCATCGGTGGTGATGACTCCAAAGAACAAAACGTAGAGATCTCTAAAGTAGCCTTGAATATCCACATTAAGACCTGCCTCGGCAGAAGGAGAGTACAGCAGCACATCAATTTGGTGTGATTGAAGATATCCCGCACGATCCTGTAAGAATTCGCTGACCCAGGGTTCGCGTGTCGTGGTTGAATCGAAGCGCAGTGTTTTGCGCCCTGCCTCACTCAATCGTCGATCGAGAATTTCAAGCTGATCCTGTGCATCTGAGGCGATCGCAATATTTTCAGGATTGTTCAGAATCGCTTCGATGATCGGCGCGTAATCGTCTTTTCGGATGCCTCGCTGAGTTTGAGTCCCTTCAAGAAAATAAACGCGCCCCCGGTTTCCGGTGTAAGTGTTTTGGTATTTGATCATTTGACGTGGCTCCACCAAGAGCGATCTCAAATACTCGATCGTCTCATCAGTGAGATGCCCATCTAAGCAGATAATTCGATCCGCCCGATTCAGCATTTCGACGAATAGCGCTTTGATGCGATCTCGATGAAAGCTGACTGCCGTTTTTGCTTGTAAAAGCTGCTTGACGATCGATTCCACCTCATCGAGAATGATGGTCTTGCCATCAAAGTCTTGTGGGTCGAAGTGAATCAGACTATCGATGCAGCAGGCAATTTTAGAGTGCGGATCGCGAATCAGAATGTGGTCATGGCTTCCTTTCAAGTCTTGCTGTAGGTGATACCAGTCTCGGTTTAACCCAGGTTCACTGCAAAACTGGATCAATAGACTGTTTCGATACCCCACCGAGACAAACCCCTTGTCTTTTAAAGCGTTGAGCAGCGTGTGAACCAGCCAGTAGGTTTTCCCGGTTCCAAGTCCTGACCGAATCGCAATCAGGGTTCTCGAATCGGGGAGCGGTGCTTGAAAATGCGGCTGGTGCAGCGTGACATCGGGCGTAAAGCGACGGGCATTGCGCCAAACGTCCCAAGCCGGATCAGTTGAAGTCTCCTCGCTATCAAGACTTAATTCCCTGGCTTGATTGAAAATGGTTTGTACTGCTTCCAATCCCCGCGCGACCGCGACATCATCGATGCCTTTACCCCAGTCCGATTGCCAGCGTGCGATCGTACATCGGCACTGCACCGCCATGAACAATCGACTCGTTGCCCGAATCGCCCTCGCTACTGCTCGACGAGTTTTGAGCTTGCTGTCTTGATCAAAGCAAAATGTAATTTCGCGACCATCGGCAAAGAGAGCTAGATCCGGAATCAGAGTTTCGCGAAGTATCTCTCCGGATGCGTCGCGCTCAACTCGCCGCCCGTTCCAAATACCGGGAAGCGAGATCGCGGCATAACCCGCCGTCAGCACCGCTCCTGCTTTTTTGGCTCCTTCGACAATGACAATCCCAATTTTGTACTGTTTGACGCAGTGCCAAAATCCGATCGCTCGATCAATCGCAACCGGATTG
>CAXTDB010000234.1:0-6271 GCA_964242045.1 uncultured Leptolyngbya sp.
GGCGGATCACTATAGGTCTAGCTTTTACTCTACCGCTTTCACTTTCGCTTTCACTTTTCTAAATTTTGTATCGCCCTTTACTTGCAGGGTGAATTCTCAGTGTGACATACTCAACGAGATTAAGTACGGTAATTCGATAAACTAACCGATGTTTGAGATTTCTATACTGATTGATGCTCAAGGGCTTGCTGTACAGACCGATTCGCCAGAAACCATAACTGCGCTCAACCAATTCATTGATCAAGCGCTTTACTATGGCGATCAAGCCGAGACAGCAATTTTGCAAGCACTTTGTGCTGATTCAACTTGTGCGATCGCACAAGCGTATGCCGCCGCGTATTACCTCTCGCAAGAAACAGCGATCGCGCGTCGAACTGCCATAATTCACCTCAACAGTGCCCAGAAGTATGCAGCGACCGCTACCGAGCGCGAACAATGGTACATTCAGGCAATTGTCGCCTGGGCACAAGGCACAATCTCTGAAGCGATTAACATTCATGAAGCGATCGCGCTTAAATATCCGCAGGATCTGATGTCTGTTCAACAAGCGCAGTACCACTACTTCTATCGAGGAGAATCTAGACGGTTACTTAAAATTGCTCAGAAGGTGCTGCCTGCAAATACTGATAGTTTTCATCTGCACTACTTGTACGGCATGATTGCGTTTGGATTAGAGCAGTGCGGTGAGTTATCTCAGGCGCTTGATATTGGACTGCAAGCGATCGCATTAAATCGCTTTGATCCGTGGGCACAACACGCGATCGCTCACGTGCTGGAAGAACAGAACTGCCCAGCAGCAGGGATTGCTTGGATGGAAATTCATTCAGAAACTTGGGAGCAATGCAACTCAATGCTCTACACGCATAACTGGTGGCATGTTGCACTCTACTATCTGGCGTTAGGAAATGTAGAAAAAGTGTTAGCAATCTATGACCAGCATATTTGGGGACGAGCTAATTTGTTTTCGTCAAAAGATCAAGTCGGTGCGATCGCAACGTTGCTTAGATTAGAACTACAAGGTGTAGAAGTGGGGCAACGCTGGAACTCACTTGCACCCTATCTGCGATCGCGGCTGCATGAACATAGCTTGCCGTTTCAGGACTTACACTATGTTTACGCGCTGGCTCGTGCTGGATACAGTGATTGGGTCACTGATTTAATGCAAAGCTGGACAGTTCACGCAAAACAGCTTTCATTAGAATCGCAACAGATTTGGCTTCAGATTGTACTGCCCGTTGCGAAAGGATTGATTGCTCACGCTCAGGGAAATGAGTTAGTCGCGATCGCACAATTGCAGCCTTGCCTTGCGAACTTACACCGAGTTGGAGGGAGTCGGACTCAACAAAAATTGTTCGAGCAAATCTATCAACACGCAGTGTTGCAGAATAAATCAAGACAGTCACAATGGCAAGCATTTAAAGCTGGCTGAAGCAAGACTGTGTTACTTGATCGTAGCGTTGTGCGATCGCATCATAATCTTGAGAGTTCACCCCAGCATATCGTTTCACGTTCACTTGAGCCATTGCCGCTTTTAATTCTTGATCAGGTTGCAGCAACGCAGCTTGAATCTGAGCGATTAAGTCTTTGCCTAGATGTTGAGCAACGATAATCGGCGGCATCGGACAAGGATCACTTGATTCAACGATGCGAATTTGCTGTGCAAGTTCAGGAAATACACGCAGCTCTTGCTCTAGAACGGTGCTATCGATTGCAGCGCAGTCTGCTTTTTCTTCAATGACCCAACGAACCGATCGCTGATGAGAACCTGATCGCACCGCAGTGTTGAAAAAGCGAGTTCGTTGTTCTTGTAGTAAGCGATACCGCAGCAGATAATAGCCGCTATTCGAGCCAGGATCGTTGTAGCAAGCTGTTGAGCCGACTAAATCTGCAAAGGTTTGAAATGGGCGATTAGTCTGAACAATAATGTCCGAAAAATAAACAGGGCGATTTTGATACCGCTCGGACTGCATCACCGGAGCCGCGATCGCGCTGAATTGGTGGGGTGCAACTCGATCGTGCCGAATAAATGGCAATCCACAGATAAATGCTAGATCAATTCGATGATCTTGTAGATCAACTAGCGGATCGCGATCGCAGGTTCTAAACTGAATGTCGCAATGCAGCGCTTGACTGATTGAGCGTGTGACTGCTCGATAATAGTTCGCGAAGTTCGGAGCTAAGTAGGAAACTATCACAAAATCGCTCGAATTCATAGCTTCTAACCTTTCTATGATCTAAGTTTCAGGCTCTAAATCTCATAGTGCCAAATCGCTTCAGGCTGAAGTAACGTAAGCTGGTTCGGCAATCGTTGCACTAAACCTTGCTGCTCAAACTGCTTTAATATGCGGGTGATTGTGACGCGAGTTGTGCCCAGCAATTCCGCCAAGTCCTGATGGGTGAGTCGCAGTTCAATCAAACGCCCCTGTTTTACTTCACGCCCAAACTTCTTTGATAACCAAGTCAGCAGCTTGAGCAGCATTTCTTCAACCCGACGATAGCTGCGAATCAACATAAATTCTTCAGCCTGCTGCACTCGTGTTAGGAGATAAGCGGGGTCTGGGAACCACTCATTTAGGGAAAGGGGCGTTGCCTCGACCTCAGTTAAACACTCGATTTGATACGGGTCGATCTTGGATAGTTGCTGTCCCACGATATCACCCGCGCCGCACAATCCCAGCGTAATCGTTGAACCATCTTCGAGCCAAGTGAGCATTCGTACCACACCAGACTCGATTTGCCAGAGCGAAATCTGTCTGAGCGGAATTGTCGATCGACGTTTGAACGATCGAGTTTCAGTTTGAGCAAGCGCTCTCTGTGAGATCTTTGCTTTAGTAGATGAAGGAACGAGAGGAAAGAGAGTGGAGTGCATATTAACCTCAAAATCAAAAGTTCAAAATCAGCCACTATTTTAGTGAAATACGGGATTGCGCCGTGCTTTCAGTCACGGGCAAACGGAGTGGAAGGATATGATTTAACAGCACTTCCCTAAGCTAAACCCGAAGCAATAAAACTTCCTAACATTAAGCTAATTCAGTACGTAAGCCGGAAAGGTTTTCACCGATTTTGGCTTGATATGAATCGGTTGATTAGACCGCAATTGAAGCTGATTAAAACGATCGCGACTTAGATTCGCCGTGACTAATTCTCCAGATTCTAACCGGACTTCTACGATTACTTCCCAGCCGAGATGCACCACGCGATCGACGTGAGCCAGAACCGATTCAGGCGATGATACGAGTTGAATCTCAATGTCATGCGGACGCAGAAAAACGCGATCGGAATCAAGCACCTTGTTTCCACTCTTCGGCAGAATTCCTGAGCGTGCCGGAACAACATTAACCGGACCAATAAAGCTCATCACAAAGGCACTCGCTGGATGATCATAGATGTCGCTTGCGGTTCCAACCTGCTCAACTTTACCTTTGTTCATCACCACAATTTCATCCGCGACTTCCATCGCTTCTTCTTGATCATGCGTCACAAAAACGGTCGTCACACTGACTTCTTCATGCAGGTGGCGTAACCAAGCCCGAAGCTCTTTACGGACTTTGGCATCCAACGCCCCGAACGGTTCATCTAAAAGCAACACTTGCGGTTGAACTGCCAGCGCACGAGCGAGTGCGACCCGCTGCCGCTGTCCGCCCGAAAGCTGAGACGGATAGCGATCGCCGAATCCCTGTAGCTGAATCAGCGAGAGTAACTCTTCCACGCGCGCTCGAATCAAGGCTTTAGAAGCTTTGCGAAGCTCTAACGCAAACGCAATATTTTGACGAATGGTAAGATGCTTGAACAACGCATAGTGCTGAAACACAAAGCCAATGTTGCGCTTTTGTACCGCAGTATAGGTGGCATCCCTTCCCAGTAGCGCAATCCGTCCCTCATCCGGTCGTTCTAATCCCGCAATCATCCGCAACAGCGTGGACTTTCCTGATCCTGAAGGACCTAGCAGCGCTACCAAGGAATCCGTTTTGATGCTAAGGCTAACTTGATCGACAGCATGAAATGACCCGTAGTGCTTCGATACGTTCTGAACTTCAATTCCCACAGCGTTCTAGTCCTCCAGCGATTCAACCATCTACGGTTTGTCTATTAGATTACAGTATATTATAAAAAGCTCAGAATATATGTAACTTTTAGCACTCTTTCAACTCACAGGGATTGCCCCCAACTTAATGAGTATCAGGCTGGGGAGGCGCTGGAGCTTAGAAGGTTCTGCTAAATAAATAAATCGACTGGCTAACTAAAAGCGTCGATCGTTAACATATTAACCTGTTTCTTGATCGATTTATGCGGGTTTCAGTAATATATTGAAGAAACATCGATCGAGAAATTCTCTGAACCTGCTAAGAAATTCAACTCAATTACCCATCGAGAAGGATAGAACTATGCTGCTGACTGATGTGCGGGCAATTTATCAACGCGACCCCGCGGCTCGAAGCTGGCTCGAAGTGTTGCTTTGCTACCCAGGACTGCAAGCCCTCTGGCTGCACCGCCTCGCGCACTGGCTACATTGCTTCAAAGTTCCGTTTCTACCGCGATTGATTTCGCAGGTGAATCGATTTATCACCGGAATCGAGATTCATCCCGGTGCACAAATCGGACAAGGCGTGTTTATTGATCACGGCATGGGAGTCGTAATCGGAGAAACCGCGATCGTCGGAGATGGTACCACGATTTATCAGGACGTGACTTTGGGTGGAACGGGAAAAGAGACGGGCAAGCGACATCCTACCCTTGGAAAGAATGTCGTTGTGGGAGCAGGCGCGAAAGTTCTCGGCAACATTCAGATCGGGGATAACGTTCGGATCGGAGCCGCATCGGTGGTGCTGCGCGATGTTCCGAGCGATTGTACGGTTGTTGGGATTCCTGGTCGAATTCGTTTACAAAAAAGTGATGCAATTGATGCGTTAGCTCACGACAATTTGAGAGATATCGAAGCTGAAGTGATTCAAGCGTTGTTCAAACGAGTTAAAGCACTCGAAGAAAAGATCGAGCAGTTGGAACCTCAATCCAATCTGGAACCTCAATCCAATCCGCGATCGCTGAGTCAAATTGAACCTGCCCGATTACCTGTCGGGGAACTTGCTTCGCAATCGAACGCCATGATCGAAGAGTTCTTGAACGGTGCAGGAATCTAGCGGATGTCGAATCACACTTGAACAGTGTTTTAAACACACCCTAGGTGATCGCGGTTTGAGTCACAATCTGGCGCACTTGAGACGGGGTTAAGTCTGGATTGGCGCTCAACATCAACGCCACAACGCCTGTAACGTGCGGAGCCGCCATCGAAGTTCCCTGCATAGATTCATAATCATCATTCGGTGTTGTCGAATAAATATCGACTCCGGGTGCAACCACATAGCACATCTTAGAGTCTTGCCCTGCGCGGTTTGAGAAATCTGCCATGTTGCCATACCTATCGATCGCGCCCACCGCAATCCCCCAATTCGTTGCTAAATGAGCGGGATAAGAAGGTTCTGCTCCACCTTCGTTTCCTGATGCCATCACCACAACTGCTCCCCGCTGAGTTGCATATTGAACTGCTTGAGCAATCGCGTCTGAATAGCTGCCACCCAAACTGAGATTAATCACATCTGCACCATTGTTAGCCGCATAGTAGATTCCTTCTGAAATGGATTGATCTGTTCCTTTGCCAGCCTCGTTTAAAACTCGAATCGGCATGATCTGAGCATCGTAAGCAACGCCTGTATTACCGAATTGATTTCTTTCTGCGGCGATCGTGCCTGCCACGTGCGTTCCATGCCCGTTTAAGTCCATTGGATTGTTGTCATTATCAATACAGTCCCAGCCGATCACATCATCGACATAGCCATTGCGATCGTCATCGATGCCATTGCCAAAAATTTCACCTGAGTTCGTCCAGAGATTGTTATCGAGATCAGAATGCGTAAAGTCAACCCCGGTATCAACTACCGCAACCACTACATTTTTTCCGGTGAAACCTTTTGCCCATGCTTCTGGTGCATTCACAGCATCAATTCCCCAGTTCGCGTCGTTGTAATCGGAGACATCATTTAAGCGCGATCGACCAATCGATTTTGCTACCGCTGCCGCTGCATCAATTAATCCATAACCATAAACTGAACTAAAATCAGACGAAGCGGTTTCTAAATTGAGATCAGAATTGATCGCTAAGGAATTGAAATCTCGGCTATCAAAGTCTGAATTCGTGATTGCATTGCTTGAATTCCAAGAGTCTGCACTCATAGATTGAGAGTCAGCGATCGCGCTATCCGTTACATTCGCACTT
>CAXTDB010000234.1:6281-8165 GCA_964242045.1 uncultured Leptolyngbya sp.
ATCACCGAAGCTAGAACTTTGAAATTGATTCACCGAGCGATCGTATTCAAAATCAGAAGCAGCAACGTAGCTGAGTCTCGCCTTGGTTTCGAGAAGATTGAGCGCAGTCTCTTGAGCGTTGAACATAACCTGAGCAAATTTAAGAAGACATTGCTTCTTAGTTCGCGCGGAGATAAACTGATGCAGATTACATTTTTGATCTACCAAGGGGTATTTACAGTGCTAATCATGTTGCACAAATTTGGCTAATATTCCTATTCGTCTCTAACTTTGCACTGGCTTGAATGAGCGACTGTTCTCAACAGTAGCTTTTACGACTTATGCGATCGTACTTCTTCGATCGATAAATCTAATGCTTCAGCCACCTGCTCAACATTGAGTCCCATTCCCAATAACTTCGACACAGCATTCGTTCTCGCTTGTCGTTCCTGCTCTGCTCGTTGTCGTTCCTGCTCTGCTCGTTGTCGTTCTTGATCGATACGCTCCTCTAATAGTAAATAACGAGTGTTTGCCCCATCGTACCAGGATAAGGCTTCTTGATTCACAGGAGCAGACGGACAGTGAAATCGTCCAAGTCCCAATCCAATCTCTGGCATCCAAAATGGCTCACCGATCTGCAACTGATACACACCATTAATCAACTTATATACTTCAAACGGTTGGTGCTGATCGCGCCGCCAAAACTCAGGATTGTAGATCACATAGTACAAAACCCCTAGCCTTATATAAATCTGCATTTTGTCATCGTACTCACCTCCATAGGTTTGAGAAACGACCTCTAATGTCAGAATCGGAGAAACATAATTTTCTTCCCAAGTCACATAGCTCGATCGACCTCTCCCTTCCAAGCTCTCTTTTCGCCGCTCAACGCCAAGGCAAAGAAACGCATCGGGCACAACCGGAACTCGCGGATTGACTCCTGTAGTGTGGTAAATGCCTATGTTCACTGCATAAAACCAATCGAGTCGATCGCCCCAAATGAAATTCAGTAAAAACCGCAGTACATTAGGAATAAAATTTTGGTTCTCGTTGTCCACAGGAATATCATCTGAACAGGGAAGCTCAGCGCTCGATGGCAAAGTTGCGCGGTTGGGATCAGCTTGAACCATAGCAGCATAGTAAGGACTGATTAACCCTCATTCTAAAGGATTTACAGCCCGATCAACTGTTGAAAGTCTTTGAGGAATTTTTGTAACTGTGGATCTCGCTGAACTAACTTTGCTAATGCTCCCATCTGTCCCCGACTACGCATGACTCGAAACAAATCCACCGCAAACAGTTGCACCCATTCCGCCGTTGCAACTCGACTTAGCCAAGTAAACGCATTGTAGGCTTGAGTGGCATCATTTGCCCGCACTGTTAACCCGATCGCAGTTGCAAATCTCGCAGAAGGCTCGATCGGAAACATGATGCGATCGCCCTGACCTTCCAAAATCGGCACTAAGTCCGGCAAGGTCTGATACAGCGCTAAAAACGCCAGAAATTCCGCTTCTGCTCCAACACCGATCGCAGGTGCAATACCCAGTTTTGCATGATGTAATACACTTGCCATCACCCACGATCGCGGCGAACACCAAGCGGGCTGTTGTGGATCAAGCTTGTGTAACAATGACGGACGGTAAGATAAGAACGCAATAATCTGTTCATGCACTCCAGTTTCTAGCGCAAAAGCTTTGAAGCTATCAAAATGGGGTTCAACTTGAAGGTGCAGAAATCGATTGGCTAACGGTGCAGGCATATCAAACACAGCCGCGCGATCTTCTTTGCGGTTTCCGGCTGCCCAGACAAACCAACCATCGGGAACCGTGTATGAACCAACTCGTCGATCGAGAATCAATTGCTGTGCCATTCCTTGCATTGCAGGTGGAGCCATATTGATCTCAT
>CAXTDB010000235.1:0-3752 GCA_964242045.1 uncultured Leptolyngbya sp.
ATCTGGAAGTTAGGACAGCAATTGATCGAGCGATTTAGAAAGCGGCAAATTATTAGCGCGATCGTTTCTGGTGTGCTGATATTTCTGACGCTGCGGCTGTTTAGTGTAACTGCGATCGCGCTTTACGACTATTCCAGCAATCAATCCCGCAATGGCTTACTCTTTTTGTCATTGATTACAGTAGCGATCGTGTATTGGGCGTTAGAACGATTAGTTCATTCTCCCTGGGGTCGCGTTCTCAAAGCGATTCGAGAAGATGAGCAAGTTGCAAAAGCACTCGGTAAAAACGTTTTTCTTTATAAGCTGCAATCCTTAATGTTAGGCGGATTTATTGCTGGGATTGCAGGTGCATTTTTTGCATGGCAACTGAGTACGGTGTATCCGACGAACTTTGAACCGATCGTGACGTTTCAAGCCTGGATTATCATGATTTTAGGCGGCGCAGGCAACAATGCGGGAACGCTACTCGGTGCGGGCATCTATTGGGCTTACACAGCATTCACTCGTGATTTGGAGCGCGTTTTACCGCTCGGTGCAGATCAGATCGGCGCACTGCGAATTATGTTGATCGGTTTAATTTTGATGGTGCTGATGCTGTTCAGACCGCAAGGCATTTTAGGCAACAAAGACGAATTGACGCTAGGAAAATAACGATGCAGACTTCAACAGCGGTTCTCTCAGCAACGGGGTTGGTGAAAAGTTTTGGTGGAATTAAAGCGGTGAACGAAGCCTCGATCGAAGTCGCTCCCGGTAGCATTACCGGATTGATCGGACCTAACGGAGCCGGAAAAACGACAGTGTTCAATCTGCTGTCAAACTTCATTCACCCAGATCAAGGAAAAGTGATGTTTGATGGAGAATCGATCGAATCGCTGCAACCGCACGAAATTGCTCAACGCGGCATGATTCGCACCTTTCAAGTCGCGCGCGTTTTATCTCGGCTTTCGGTAATGGACAATATGCTGTTAGCCGCTCAGAAACAAACCGGAGAGAATTTTTTAAACACTTGGCTGTTATCGAAACGCATTCGCCAAGAAGAGCGAGAAAACCGCGATCGAGCGATCGAAATTCTTCAATCCGTTGGACTAGCTGCAAAAGCCAACGATTACGCAGGCGCACTCTCCGGCGGACAGCGCAAATTATTAGAAATCGCGCGCGCTTTGATGACTCGTCCCAAACTCGTTTTACTCGATGAACCTGCGGCGGGTGTAAATCCAACACTAATCAATCAAATCTGTGAATATATTCATCATTGGAATCGCCAAGGACTCACATTTTTGATTATCGAACACAACATGGATGTGATTATGTCGTTGTGCGATCGAGTTTGGGTTCTAGCCGAAGGAACGAATCTCGCAGATGGTAGCCCGACTGAGATTCAATCCAACCCGAAAGTGCTTGAAGCGTATTTGGGGCAGTAAAGTTGAATGAATCGTTAACCTCAATCTACGATTGAATCGAATACAAGAGGCGCATTTCTATGACTATCAAACTCGACCTCAAACCAGAAATAGAAGCACGACTGATCGCTCAAGCCACCCTACAAGGAGTCTCAGTCGATCGCTATCTTGAATCGCTGATCGAGCAGCATCTGACGACTGAGGCAGAACCCGAATGGAAAGTACTCCTTGCTCAATTGGGCAAAAGTCCTTCTCTAGCGCAAGCACCGCCACTATCAGATGAAGCTATTAGCCGAGAAAGCATCTACCGGGAACGGGAAGATCAGCAACGATGACATACCTCGTAGATTCAAATATTCTGCTGAGATTGGTGAATCGACTCGATTTGATGCACGGAGATGCTGAAAATGCTTACACGATGTTACGTGAGCAAGATCAAGCCCTGTGTGTTGTGCCGCAAAACTTGATTGAATTTTGGGCAGTGGCTACGCGACCTACAAGCATAAATGGATTAGGGTTGGCAGTAGAAGAAGCAGTTCATGAAAGTTCTCTTCTGAAGAGTCTCTTTACCCTAAAACCTGATATTCCTGAAATCTATATTGTCTGGGAACAACTGGTTATCAAATACCAAGTTAGAGGAAAGCAGGCACATGATACACGATTGGTCGCTGCGATGATGGCTCATCAAATTAGCCATCTACTTACCTTCAACACTGCTGATTTCAAACGATTTACTGAAATCACCGCGATCGATCCCCGAAATCTCTAATCAAAAGCTGCTCGATCGTATACGGATTGACGCGAGAATGATTTTCTCAGTATTCTTACAGAGGAAGCTTCACGCATTCAAAGATGCTGTGAAGAATTCCGAGTCCCCACTGAACATGATTTTTATGCAGTCTTTACCTTTTCACGACTCAGAAGCCACTCCGAAAGCGCAAGCAGGCGATGAAGTCGGAGGAATGTTTGATGCGTTTGTCAGTCTAGAAGAGATTTCGCCCGAACTCGACTGGATGGAAGCGATCGCCGACAGTTGGGGAATCCCATACGACGCTACTTTAGAAGCGCCCAAAGTTCTGGAGCAGTAAAGTCTGCGATCGCAAACTTTACGCCCAAACTGTGTAATGTCTCCGGAGTCTGAGTCGAAGTGATGCCGATCGTCGGAATTTCGGCGGCGACCGCTGATCGAACGCCTGACGGAGAATCCTCGAATGCGATCGCTTGATCAGATTTCAAGCCAAATTCCTGCAGCGCGTGATTGTAGGGTGCAGGATCAGGTTTACCAATGCCCAAATCATCTGAGAGGATTAGGCGATCAAATACTCGATCGAGATCCAGAACTTTCAGCAGAAAGTGAGCATTTTCGCGTGGCGCATTCGTGACAACGGCTTGCTTAAGCGAATGCTGGTTTGCCCAATCGATTAATTCTCGCAAGCCTGCGATCGGCTGCATTTGCTCGGCGAGTTCTCGAAAACGCGCTTCTTTACGATCGGCTAACGCTTCACTTTCCGCCGAGGTAAGCTGAGGCAAAAATTCCGCGATGATTGGCGGGTTGGTTCTGCCGCTCATTCTTTGTTTATAAATCGCTTCGTCGATCTCAACGCCAAACGCTCGTAACACATCTTGCCAAGCGATGAAATGGACTGGATCAGTATCCGCGATCGTTCCGTCTAAGTCATAAAGAATAGCAGCAAGAGATTGCACGATCGCACCTTCACAAATCTTCGCCTTAGAGTAGCGTAGATTAGCGCTGCGCGATCGACTGAGTTGCTTGTGAACCGAAGATCGGAGTCGCGTCTAATCCGGTTACGAGCTGAAATTCGCTTGGACTAAATGAAACAGAAATCGCGATCGTTTGCCACTGATTCAGGAGCGATTCCACCTGCTGAAAAAACTCTATTCCTCTCACCATCGGCACTCGCGCCCAATTTTGCACAATTGTTTCAACCAATGCCAATTCAATCAATCCAGTCGGATAAAGCTGCAACATTGCCGTTAAGCAAGCATCGCACAGTTCATTATCTTCGCCCTCTAATTGATAGCTACTGATAATGTGTCTGATTCGCTGGTGTTGGATCTGTTGCTGAAGAGTCATCGATAATGCGCGATTCGCTGTTTTCAAGCGTATCTCAACTTGATCCGTTTGGGTGACAACTTTGATAAGTTATGCGATAACCCATTGCAGTACCGTTTGCCTCAATCAACTATGGATCTCAAACCGTTTATTCGCGAAATTTCCGATTTTCCCAAACCCGGAATCTCATTCAAAGACATTACAACGCTGTTGCAGAATCCGACTGGACTCAAAGCAATGATCGATTTATTTGAAGAGAAATGTTCACACCTCAACCC
>CAXTDB010000235.1:3762-8164 GCA_964242045.1 uncultured Leptolyngbya sp.
GTTTTATTGTCGGTGCGCCGCTTGCTTATAAAATGAACCTCGGATTCATTCCGGTTCGTAAGCCTGGGAAATTGCCCGCAGCGGTTCACTCGATCGAATACCAATTAGAGTACGGCACGGATTGTTTAGAAATGCACCAAGATGCTGTACAGCCTGGAAGCCGGATTCTAATTGTCGATGATTTGATTGCAACAGGTGGAACCGCAGGCGCAACCGCAAAATTAGTGCAGAAAATCGGGTGTGAACTGGTTGGATGTGCGTTTGTGATTGAACTCAAAGACCTGAAAGGACGCGATCGCTTACCGCAAGTCCCGATCGTCACCCTAGTCGAATATTAAGGCGCTATAATCACAAAACTCGATCGCGAAAACTCCCTATGACAACCTCTACCCCTGGAAGATTTAAATCTGGCTGGGATCGAATGCTTGAACTCATCACTAGTGAGACTTCAATCTATGTGATTAAGCGATTGTTGCAGGCTTTATTTACGCTGCTGCTTGCCGCCGCTTTGAGCTTCTTCATTATTAAGCTTGCTCCCGGAGATTACCTCGATACACTGCGTGAAAATCCTAAAATCTCACCGGAGCGAATTGACCAACTCCGCAAGCAGTACGGTCTAGATAAGTCTGCGGTTGAGCAATTCTCCCTGTGGGTGTGGAACATTGTGACAAGAGGCGATTTTGGCACGAGCTTTGTTTACAATCGCTCGGTGGTTTCGCTGCTTTGGGAACGAGTGCCACCGACCTTATTGTTAGCAACGACTTCGCTGATTGTGACTTGGGGAGTGGCGATTCCATTGGGTGTGTTGGCGGCAGTTAAACAACAGAGATGGGTCGATCGCGTTCTGCAAGTTCTCAGCTACACCGGACAGGGATTTCCCAGCTTTATCACCGCGTTGTTGCTGTTAATTTTCGCGCAGAATACTTCTCCATTGTTTCCGGTAGGCGATTTGACAAGCATTGATTTTGCTGATTTAACTCCACTGGGTAAAGTTCTCGATGTTGCGTGGCATTTAGTGTTGCCGACTTTGGCGTTAGCGATCGCTGGTTTTGCCGGATTGCAGCGAATCATGCGCGGACAGTTACTTGATGTGTTGCGCCAAGACTATGTGCAAACAGCCCGCGCAAAAGGACTTCCGGAAAATCGCGTGATTTATGTTCATGCGTTGAGAAATGCTATCAACCCGTTAATTACACTGCTGGGATTTGAATTTGCCAGTCTACTGGGTGGTGCATTCATCACCGAAAACTTTTTCAACTTACCCGGACTTGGAAGGCTGATTCTGCAAGCGGTTACAGCCCAAGATCTTTACTTGATTATGTCCAGTCTAATGATGGGGGCAGTAATGTTGATTCTAGGGAATCTTCTCGCTGATCTACTATTAAAAGCAGTTGACCCACGGATTAGCCTGGAAGATCTGAATTAATGTTTTCACAAGCGTATTATTTGATTCGATCGAGAATTGACGGCAGCTATCTCGCGGCTTATCCGAAACTCAGCGACGATGAAGCGCGATCGCCTGCGAACGGCTATGTTCTTTTATTCCAAGAACAATACGATGCGTTGGGATATCTGAATAAATTTGCAGTCGGCATGGTTGATCGATTTACTACAGAGTCGATTTCTGGATCGCAAATCAGTAGTTTGCTCGATCGCTGGGGGTACAAAGGATTCGGCGTTGTTAAAGATCCGCTGATTCCAACGATCGAATTTCTGTCGAAGGCATAATAGATAGTCCGACTCATCCCCCTTTTGACAGGCATACCATTTGGGGAAACTCTCCCTGGTTACAGATGTTGTGTGAGGCAGAAGTTTGAGTAGATAGGTTCAGATTAAATGCGATCCTGCTGAGTGTGACTTTTGCAGAATCCTAAGAAAAATTTCTGTACCTTTGGAGGGTATTTGTATGAAATCTCTGTTATCTGGACTCCGCTATGTAATAACCTTCTGCCTTTGTGCAGTGTTGTTGTTCTCCACGTTTGTTTCGAGCGCATCGGCTCAAGCGGTGGTCAAAGATAAACCGATGGCGAATGAACCCAGCAGCTCTACGACCAGAGCTGCAAAAGAATATGAAGGCACTGCAAGAGAAACAATCGATAAAGGCGGCTTGCAATCTTTAGAAGAAGTCCGCGATCGCACAAAAGGTGGCGGATTGAATGAAGTTCAAGGAACCGCTGGATTTGACGAAATGAAGCGTCCGTCGAATACCAGTGCAACCTCGATCGAAGAACAAATCGAGAAGGGCTTAGAGAACGCGGATAAAGCACCTGAGAAAGTGACGAAAGAAGCGAAGAAAGCTCAAAAGCAAGCTGAAAAGCAAGCCAAAAAACTCGCAAAAGAAGCTGAAAAGCAATCTAAGAAAGCAGCAAAAGCGCTTAATGACTAACTAAACAAGACCAGCTATCGAGCAAATTGGGGCAGAGTGCCCCTTTTTTATTGGTGATTTTATTGTCGATCGTACTTCTGTATGTGCGCTCTCAAGGCTTGCTCAAATTCGTCAGATACCTGTTCCATTTCTTCGAGCGTTGTTGGCGCTTTAAACCACTTTGCCTCTGAATCGGGAGAACGGCGATTAACTAGAGCATCGATTGCGTCTAAATCATTTCGATGAGCTAATACATATCTAGAAAGCTCGGCAGTCGTCATTGTTTCAAAGTTCGGCTGCATTAATAAACCTCCATGTTCCATTAGGAAATACAAGAACTTGTAGCTCTTCACCCGCCATAATGAAGACGTATCCTTCTTGCGGGTTAAACCGAAAAATTTGAATGTTGCGGAAGTAATTTGAGAATTGCTGACAGATAATCAAACAGGATATCGCTTGTTCGTTCGTTGGAAAAATAGGACCTTCCTCAATTCTGACATAAATATTTTGTCATCATCTCATAAATGTGTAGAAACGTTAACGATCGGAGTTCAGCATATTGGTATGAGGGAATTTGTCCACGATCGAACAAACTTCTACGCTTACCGCGCACGAAATTTGTCGAGGCGATCGCGCATGAATTAATGCAGAATCTTGCCACCGATCAGCAGCATTCTCGCGAAGGCAAAATGTATGGCGTTTTACTCACAGAAACCGTCGAGGGAAATCAGCAAATTCTCAAAGCGTTTTCGGGATTGTTGAATGGGCAGAGTGTTCTTGAGGGCTGGGTTCCGCCGATTCCGGGACGCGATCGCGTTCTTAACGAAGAATCAATTATATTAACGCTATTAGAATCTCTAAAGAAACAAATTATTCAACTTGATCAACTTCGTGAACGCCAACAATATCAGCAATCAACTGAAGAATACGATCAGAAACTCAAGCAATTATCTGAAAAGCATCGTCAACGAAAATTAGAGCGGCAATATCAGCGACAGAATAATCATTGCAGTTTTGAACTTGAGGAGCAGAGTAAACGAGATGGAATTGAGAAACGAAATCTGAAACGCGATCGCGCGACAGTTCTCAATCCTCTCAAGCAAATCATTGATCAAGCTGATGAACAGATTCGACAACTCAAACAGCAACGCAAACGATTGTCACAACAGCTTCAGTCACAAATGTACGATAGTTATCGTGTCACAAACTTTGCTGGAGAAACACGATCGCTGTCTGATCTGCTCGCCTCGATGCCAACCGGAACCGGGGAATGCTGCGCCCCAAAACTGCTGCATCATGCCGCAACTCATGGATTAAAGCCTTTAGCAATGGCGGAGTTTTGGTGGGGTGAATCGGTTGGAGACAAGACACAAGGCGAGTTTTACGGCGCGTGTGTTAATCGCTGTCAGCCGATTCTGGGATTTTTACTCTCAGGATTGGCATCGATCGATGTCGTATATCAGGATGATTGGCTGATGGTTGTCAATAAACCATCTGGCTTGCTCTCAGTTCGAGGTCGGTATGGACAAGATTGTTTGCTCGATCGCTTTTCTGAACCCCTGATTCCGGTACATCGATTAGATCAAGATACATCTGGGTTACTCATTCTCGCGCGCGATCGACAAACTTATAAACAGTTAAGTCAACAGTTTCAACACCGCGAAATACACAAAGTTTACGAAGCGGTACTAACGAGAAAGGCTACACAAAATCAAGGCACAATTGATTTACCATTTCGGGGCGATCCGAACGATCGACCCAAACAAAAAGTCGATTACCAAAACGGAAAACCAAGCATGACGCACTTTCGAGTTTTAGGAGGCAATTCTACTCGAATCGAATTTCAACCGATTACCGGGCGAACTCACCAACTGCGAGTTCATGCCGCACAAGGATTAGGATCAGCGATCGTGGGCGATCGACTTTACGGCGATCCAACTTCAACCGATCGCTTACACCTACACGCGCGCGATCTACAATTTATCCACCCGATTCACGGCAACACGATCGCGCTCGAAACCATTACTCCTTTTTAAC
>CAXTDB010000236.1:0-8153 GCA_964242045.1 uncultured Leptolyngbya sp.
CGATATCTTCGTGTAGATCAGACGGTTCGGGCATAGCAACAGGAATTCCGTTAATCAACTCATATCGAGCAGTAGTCCCGTCATCGTAATCGAGGAACTGCTCAAAGGTGAGTTGAGGTGGAGTTGCGATGCTCCCACCGCGCTTCGCGTTCGTGTTCATGTTGCACTCCTGCAAACATCACAGTCTTTGCCTGAATTCATCCATTGTATGAGAAACGGTTGTTCACGCAAGTTTAAGTCGTCAAGGGTACTAAAACCATCTTGTGTAATGCAATAGAATTTTATTACACAAGATAGCGGCAAATCCTCGACTCATCGGCTTCAGCTTGTCTTCACTTTCGCCTCGTGCGATGTTGTAGTAGAAGCGCCCACTCTTGCCAAGATTTTCGATTAATTCGGAGAGCGAACCCTTCGAGAAGCGAAGCTAGCATGCCTTTAAATCTGCTTCAGTCTGAATACCAAGTTCACGCATTTTCGCGGCGGTGATGCGCCCAACGCCATGAAATTTCTCGCGAGCTTCGCTGCGCTGAAGGTGTTCGCTAATTGTTCAACAAATTGCTCTGCTTATTCGGGAAGGATCGCAGTGAACCCATTCGACTTGTCTAGCCCCGTTGCCATTTTTGTTGGGAATTTATTGTTAGAGATGCCTGCGGAAGCAGGTAGGATGACAAACCCCGCTTCTGCTAGAGACTTGAGATAGACGGAATGACCCAATAATCTCAGTATGTTGAAATTGTATAACGTTTCTGAACTCGCTCGATTCGATGTAATGTATGCCTGAAGGACCCGAAGTACAACGCTTTGCCGATCAACTGCACCTCGTTTTAGCGAACAGCGAGATCGTTCAATTCACCGCCCGAACGCGAGTAGCGAAACGCTGGTTAGCTGAACACCAAGATGAGCTAATCGGACGCAGAATCATTAAAGTGACGGCACACGGCAAAAATCTGATTGGCTGGATCGAGGAGAACTATTATTTCTACTCACACTTAATGATGTGGGGACACTGGACAACCTTTGCTGGCACTCCGCCAGAAGTTATCGATCGTCGCGAGAGAGCTAGAATCGTCACGACAACAGGCAGTGCAATTTTGCTGTCAGCTCCAGTTTTCCAACTCGGTCAAGGCAACCCGTATGAGCAAGTGGAAATACTACGATTGTTAGGTCCTGATATTCTTCCCGAAAACAACGAGCCGTTCGACCAAGCGCAGTTCCAGCAGCGGTTACGAAATCCAGAAATTGATAGCTTTTCCCAACTCATGCCGACAGAACGCACGATCGGAGCCGCCCTGCTCGACCAAACGATCCTTGCCGGAGTTGGTAATTATTTACGCGCTGAGATTCTATTTCTCTGCCAGCTTGATCCGTGGCGAAAAGTCTGCGATTTAACTGAAGCGGAGTTACATCAGCTATCCCAAACGATCGCGCAAGTCGCGCATCGCGCTTATCAAACTGGAGGAGTAACCGTTTCTGATGCAGATCAATTGCGGATGCAGCATGATCCAGCATTGGTCTACCGTTTGGGCAGTGAGTTTGGCAGTCGTCATTATGTATTTCGACGCACAAACTTGCCGTGTTTACGTTGCGGTACCCCCATTCGACAACAAAAGCAGATCGTTCATGCGGATCACGAAAACGAGAAGACGCGCATTATTTATTTTTGTCTAACCTGTCAGAATCCGTCGATCGACCTGAAGCCGCGTCGAACAAAGACGAGAAGCACGACGTAATTTTGAGCTTTCACACAAACATCTGTACAACTTGAACTCCTCAATCTCAGATGGAATTCGTTGAGATAAATCGAGCCAAATTCATCATACTTCTAGAATTTCTAAACTCAGGATGGTGTTTGATGCGATCACAGCAGACGCGCAGCCAATCTTTCCAAGTCCCCACTTCCCACAAACGAATCGTGCCGTCTTCACTCCCACTCACAATCCATCTCCCATCTGCGTCAGGTGAAAACTTGATTGATCGCACCGTAGCTTGATGTCCTTTAAAGGGCAACCCGATCGGATTTCCCTTTAAGTCCCATAAGCGTATTGTTCGGTCCTCGCTACCACTTGCAATAAACTTTCCGTCCGATGAGAATACAACGGCTCTCACCTTATCTTCATGCTGTTGCACCCAGAGTTGGTTTCCTCGCAGATCCCAAAGACGTAAAGTTTTGTCCTGACTGCCACTGACGATGTATCTGCCATCTTCTGGCGAAAAGGCAACTGATAAAACGCGACTCTGATGTCCCTTGAACACAATGGGCTGAGAGGATTGATCTAAATCCCAGAGCCGAATCGTATGATCTGCACTTCCACTGGCGACCAGTCTGCGAGCAGGATCAGGAGAAACAGCAACCGATAAAACGCGATCGTCATGCTGACCAAAGCATTGGTCAAAGCAGTAGTCTCCATCAGATAAAGACCAAAGACACACCGTTTTATCGTCACTACTGCTAATGACGAATTCTCCAGTCGGTGAGACCGCAACCGAACGAACCCAGGCATCATGACCATCAGAGAGCACCTTGAATTGCTCTGTTGATGAATCTGGTTGAACATTCCACAGGCGCAATGTGGTATCTGCGCTCCCACTCACAATATAGTTGCCATCGTGCGTGAACTTGATCGATCGTATCCAGCTTGTGTGTCCTTCAAGCGATCGCATCAGGTTGTGAGTCTGGACATCCCATTGTTGCACTTTCGTGCTTTCTCCGCCGCTAGCGATCGAGCGTCCATCCGGCGAAAATGCGACGGATAAGATTCTTCCTTGGTCAGGCTGAATCATCCGGCTCATCAGATTCCCTTGTAAGTCCCATAATCGTACCGTTTTATCTCGGCTGGCACTGGCGACAAATTGAGCATTGGGTGCGACTCGCACCGATCTGACCCAATCTTGATGTCCCGCGAATACTTCCCCGATTCTATGTCCTTGTAAATCCCATAACCGAATCGTACAATCTGCGCTACCGCTAACGATGAATTGATCGTTTGGTGCGATCGCAACCGACAGAACCCGCTCTTGATGCCCCTCAAACGGTTCTCCTTTCGGTGATCCATCCAGATTCCAGAGTCGGATTGAATTGTCTTCGCTTCCACTCACGACAAAGGTTCCAGAGGGTGAAACGGCGACAGAACGTACCCAGCGCGTATGACCATAAAAGGGTTCACCATACGGCTCGCCGTTAATTGTCCAGCGTCGAATCGTCCCGTCGGCACTGCCACTCACAACCCAATCACTATTTGGTGAAGCGGCGACCGATAATACCCAATCTTCGTGTCCGTGAAACGGGGGTGCGTACAACGTGCCATCTAAATTCCACAGCCGCACAGTTCTATCTTTGCTGGCACTCGCAATCCACTCACCATTGGGCGCAACAGTTACCGATCGAATACAGTCTGTATGCCCCATCCAAGGCTGACCGATCAAGTGTCCGTCTAAGTTCCAAAGTCTTAGAGTTGCATCTTCACTACCACTCACAATATGCTTGCCATCTGGAGTAAATGCCACTGCCCATACGGTGCTTTCGTGTCCCCGAAATACTTGATGACAAGTTCCCTCCACATCCCATAGCTTCAACGTGCTATCCTTTGCGCCACTGACGATCCACCGAGCATCTGGCGAAATTGCCACACACTTCACTATGCTCGTTAGATGATCAAAGCGATTCTGCTCTCTTGAAATCTCCATGCTCTGACGCAGCGTATCTTGAAAGATGCTGGGTAGATCTTGCGTTAATGGTTGAAGTTTCAAGCTTTCGTCAATCAGCTCTAGTGTTTTAATTAGCCCTAAGATGGGCTTATTCGATCTCAATGCTTTTTGTGCTTGGTTAGCACTATGCAGTCGTTGTTGATCGATCGCAAGATCTGCTTTTTTGTGATGCTCATAACTTTCCTGAAAGAATCGTTTGATCTCTAAATTTTGTGCATCGAGTTCTAAATTTTTTTGCTTGGCTTCTAGCTCAAGCATCATACTTTTTGGAATCAGAAACGAAGGATCTTCATCGTGTTCCTGCCATTCTTGGTGACGTTCGTAAAGGCGGTCCTTAATGCGTCGCCAGTCGCGATCGTACTCGCACCATTCGGCGAACGTTGCCCAACCTTCAATTAAGGCTTCATGTGCCAAATCCACCCAATCTTCTATTCCTTCAGCACCGCGAATGAACAATCTGCGTCGAGTCATCTCCTCGATTAAATCCAAAATCGTTTCGCGATCGCGTTCCGTTTGTCCAAGATTCAAAAGCTGGCGGAGCGACTGACGGCAACGTGCATCTTTCTGCTGCTTTCCAGTCCGAACTAAGCGTAAACAAATTTTCTGTAGCCATGCTTTCTCGAACTCACTACAGTCTTGGTAGAACGTCTCCGCTCGTTTGTTCAACGCCCCAGTCAGCCCGCCAATCTGTCGATATTGCTCTAGTTCTAGTTGACGTTTAGTTTGATTTCGCTCCTTCCATAGCTCCCACAATGTAAATTGTAAAAGCGGCAAGATGCCTTGCTCTCGTCCTGCATCGCCGATAATCCTGCCAAGCAGTCCGGACTCTAACTCATAGCCTTGAAGTGCGGCAGGTTTGACGATCGCTCTTTCCAAATCCGCTCCTTCCAATGGGGGCATAAAAATTCCTTGTTGATCCATGATTTGGGTCAGAGCCAGATATCGGAGGCACTCTTCGACAAAATCTGCCCGAATCGTAATGACGATCGCAATGTTTGAGCATGGGCTGCCTGAAACCTCAGTCAAGAGGTCAATAAAGCGAGTTCGCTCTTCGATCGCGGATTGAGTGAAAATCTCTTCAAACTGATCAACGATCAATAGATAGCGATTTAAGCCCTGTGCCGGAGTCGGTAAATTAGCAGCAAGTTCTACCAAACCTTGCTGCTCTCGGTAAATCAGTTGCTCTAATCTTTGCGTTTGTCGTATTCCTTGAAAATAAGGTTCAAAGATTGTGATCAACTTCGATAAAGGAGCAATTCCAGGTCGTAGCAGCGGGTCTAACACTTGCCAACCGTTCCTATCCACCCAAGGAATCAAGCCTGCACGCACAACAGAAGACTTGCCACTGCCAGAAGCTCCGATGACCGCAACAAAGTGTTTTTGATCTAGCTCTTGCCAAATCTTTTCGACCACTTGTTCACGCCCAAAGAAGAACCGAGCTTGCTCTTTGCCAAACGGTTCTAGTCCTTGATACGGAGAGATTGTATCATCGGGTTGAATGGATATGGCTGACTCGATCGGCAATTGGATCAGTGGAATGACTAAATTAATTCCTGCACTAGCGACCTCTTGCCCACTCTGGTGAAGTGCTTGCGCCACAAACCCCAGCAAATCCGTGCTGGTAATCACGTCATTCCCGTTGTAACGGCGATTTAGTCCCGCCAGAACCGCTTCAGTAAAAATGCCATGCTCTGATCCTTCTCTAGCGCGTTCAAAACTGCGACAAGCCGCAATCAAACAAGAATCATGCTTATCACTCAGTGTCTGTTGAATCGAACCCAGCATGGATCGTTCCATAATCGAGCCAGCGTAACAGCAGTCGAGCAAGAGAACTAAACTGCCAAAATCAGCCTGTCTCAAGAATCGATTCAATGCTTCAAATGAGATGGCATTCAATCCTTGCTGCGTGGAGTCTGAAGCCGCTAAGTACCCCATATGACTATCGATTAACGCATCCCAGACCCGAAAGCCGTGTCCTGCAAAGTAGATCACGGCACTCTGAGCGGTGGCACGCTGACAGAAGAGTTTGAGTTCTTTTTTGAGTTCCTCCCCGGTTAATCTCTTATCGGTTGCGATCGTCCATTTCTGATTGATCAATCGCTTCGGTAGACGCTCCACGATGTAGCCGTGCTGCTCAAAAATCGTTGCGATCGCTTCTGCATCCTTCGCTGCTTTCGGCAAGCACTGAAAGCCCTCATACTGAGCGATCCCAATTACTAACGCATACGCCATACGATACCTCTAGCGTTCTGGGTTTGACTGTTTTGCAAAGTTACACTCGATCTGAATCTCGAAGTTACTCTCGGCAGAGCCTTCCGTGAGCATGGGAATTCCAGTTTTCCCGCCCACCTTCAAGTTAAATTTAAGCGTTACTTTGCTGATTTCTGCGGATTCAAACTGGCGAAAGGCATCGATCGCGTACTTCGCATAGCCTCGGATCGTGGTATGCACTTTTTGCAAGTCAATCGTCGGCAGGTCTCGATACCCTGGCTCATCTTCTGGCTCTTGTATGGTCTCAGTAGTAATGACATAGAGATCGTATTCTTGATTATCAGCCTTGAGAATTAGTTTCTGCGTATCAGCCATCGCGGTTGACTCCTGAAGTCATCGTTAAAAATCATACTGAAGATGCTTAGTTCCTGGTATTAAAGAACTCTAATGAAGTCGGGTTTAGGAAATAAAACGTGGCAAGTCGTTGAAGAGTGATTGTACGTTTTACACTAGCTCTACAGGCACTCAAAGTTATGCAGAAGCAGTACAGATAAGTTTGTAAATAGTTGAAGTAGTTCAAGTCGCAACTTCCACTTTGCCCATTTAGTGTGGATTTAGATAGCAGCTCGTGATGGTGTATTTGAGCCGCGCTGGAGGGCAAATATGGTTTATGGGCACGTCTTAATTGTTTTTCCCTTAGAAACCTACTCTGGGAAACCTCGAAAAATTAACCGTTTAAGAACAAACGTTCGAGTTGAAGTCAGACAATGAATCGAAATACTGTTAATTTCTCTTTTACAGCAACGTTCTTAATGCACCAGCTCTGTCGGACAGCTATCGAACTTTTCTTGTGTAATAAACCTGCTTTGTTACACAAGGTCAATTCATTCACTGCCTAGAGAAGATGCCGCGCCGCCCTTCGCTCCTTTCCCTGCAAGCCTCGATCGAGCGTCTCACCCCAATCAACCAGCAATTTCATACGAATGGTTGGGCAGGCAATTGCAGGAGTGTGAGACTCACCACTACGAAGGCAAGACTTACACTCCTCAGAAACGACGCTGCAGTCGAGCAGGTTGCTTCTGCATGGATGGAGATATCTCAGAAGTTGGACATGGACCTTACTGGTATGCGTACTGGAACGAGGGTGGTAAAACTCAGAGCGAATATATTGGTAAGCGCCCGCCCTGGCAAGAAGAGTAGGAATTTGCATAGAGATTTGTTCAGAAAATAGAACTTTATCTTGTGTAATAAAAACTCTTGTTATTACACAAGATAAAGTTCTACTCATCATCGTATGAAGCCGCTAATCTCTAAGGGACTAGCGATCAACGCTTGTCTTTCTCCAAGCCACTGGCTCGATTTTTGTCTCTGTATGGCATTAAGAGCTTTAAAGCTAAGCGTGTCTTCCTTTAACCTCGACTGACTTCTAACCTTTGTTAAATTCAACCTGACCAACATATTCGTACTGACCATACTGTTGCTTTCCGCTAAATAAGGAAACACTATATGTTCCAGCACTGGGAAACGAGCAGAAAAGTTGAGAATTTTGGCTAGCTTGTTCAACACAGTTTTGAGATTGGCTGCTGCCTTTTACACTGTAGCTTGCCATTAGCCACTGTTGCTGTGGATTTTCGATTTGGACGACAGCATCTCCTTGAATATCTGTTTGAGAGCGCGTTGGTGAAACGAGCTTCAATCGTTGAGCAAAAAACTGCGGTTGTAGCATCGGCTGACGCAGAAATTCGCCTCGTGATATTGGATTTGATAACAGTTGCCACTCTGACTCTTGTGGGAAATGGCTAATCGACATGACTTCGGGAGGTGGAAACAAGAAGGCTGTGCGGTATCCCTTTTTGAAACCGGACGCATCCACAAAACCACTATCCCAGGTGGCATCAATTAGATACCAAGCGCCATTCACTCTTGCTGCATTCCAAGCGTGTCCCTCCCCATTGAGATCACTTATTTTAGTGCGAGCATCTCCAACGATGTAGATAATGTCTTCTCCGATCGCTTTCCCCATCGCTTCTAAAAGCTTGGCATAGCCTGCACACACTGCTGTACGACGAGTGAACACGGTTTCCGCATCTTGAGGGGGATAACGACCTGCAAAGTAAGATGGGGCATCATACGCAATGCGATCCGCTACATAGTCGTGCAGCGCTTTGATTCGCAGAAAGGGGTCGTGTTCTTGTTGAGCGATGTACTGGGCAACGGATGCAATGCTGGTTTCTACA
>CAXTDB010000237.1:0-8097 GCA_964242045.1 uncultured Leptolyngbya sp.
CTTAGGCAAATTGGGATGGTCGAGCGATCGCATTCTCGGCTTTTATTTTCCGGGCGCGCAACTGCAACCGATTAACAATTCGATTACGTTGTGGCGAGATCGATCAAACGAGCAAGCTTCAAATCGTTAAAAAGCAGAAACCTCGATCGAGGTTTCTGCCTTAAGAACTTGATAGAGAGAATAGCGGTAAGCAGCAGATTGTCTCTCTATCGGAAAACTAATACAGTTCTTCTTCTTGGTGAGTCATAATGGTGCAATCTGAGGTGGGATAAGCCACACAAGTCAGCACATAGCCCGCTTGAATTTGATCATCGTCTAAGAACGATTGATCAGATTGATCGACGGCTCCTTCGGCGATTTTACCTGCACAAGTCGAGCAAGCACCCGCGCGACAGGAGTAGGGCAGATCTAGACCTTGCTCTTCAGCCGCATCTAGGATGTACTCATCATCGGGGACATCGATCGTGGTGTTTAGCCCTTCAGCTTCGTTGATTAACGTGACCTTAAAAGTAGCCATTCGGTGATCCTCTCTAGTATTTAGAAGCGGCAGAACTGCCGGAAAATCTGAGACTTAAGTTTTCTCAATCAATGGTGAGCGACTTAAGTTCGTTTCAATTCTGATACTACGGGAAAACTTAAGCGTTAAACCCGCCAATTGACGGGATCGGTGAACGCGATTCCTAATAAATCAGCGTCATTTAATCTACTTATACTTATAGGACGATCAATCGGGCACAATCGAGAGTTACAATCCTTTACCCCGATCATTTGCGATAGCTTTCTGTGGCAAATCTATCAGTAGCATCAACGAGCGCACTGAGAATTCCCGCTTCCATCATTGAGTGTCCGGCATCGGGTACTACAATAAATTCTGCCTTTGGTAAAGCCTTGTGTAAGTCCCAGGCTGAGGTCATTGGACATACGACATCGTAGCGTCCTTGAACGATGACGATCGGGAGGTGAGCGATGCGATCGCAGTTTTGCAACAGTTGATCATCGCTTTCAAAAAAGCCGCGATTCATAAAGTAGTGGCATTCAATCCGCGCGAACGCATCAGCAAAGTTATCTTGAGCAAATTTGCTCTGCAAACCGGGATCAACGATCAATCGGCTGGTGCTGCCTTCCCAAACCGACCAAGCTTTCGCGGCGATCGATCGAACTTCCGCATCGTCGCTCGTCAGCCGTCGATAATAGGCTGAAACTAAATCGTCGCGTTCTTCGGGTGGAATCGGGGCTAAATACTGTTCCCAAGCATCGGGAAAAATCCAGCTTGCACCTTCTTGATAAAACCAGAGAATTTCTTTACGTCGCAGTAAAAAGATGCCGCGCAGAATTAAGCCCAAACAGCGATCGGGATGCGTTTGACTATAAGCAAGCGATAATGTACTGCCCCAACTGCCCCCGAAAACCACCCAGCGATCGATTTGAAGATGCGATCGGAGTTTCTCAATATCACTGACTAAATTCCAAGTGGTATTCTCTTTCAGTTCAGCATGAGGTGTACTTTTCCCGGCTCCGCGCTGATCAAACAGAATGATTCGCCATTTTGCCGGATCGAAATACTGTCGATAGGTTGAAATCGTGCCGCCGCCTGGCCCACCATGCAGAAATACTACTGGCTTTCCGTCTGGGTTACCGCTCTGCTCGTAATAAATCGTGTGCAGATCGGAAACGGGCAGCATACCGGATTGGTAAGGCTCGATCGCAGGATAAAGATGACGCATTTCAATATCTGGGCTAACTAACTGTAGACCATAATAGTTTCCCGCAGTCTCAGCTTCTATGCGCTCCAAAATTCCGGTCGGATTTCTATTGATGCTCGGTATTGTGTTTGTTGGCTTTGGCGATCAGTTTTTACCGCATTCGATCGGGCGATACAGCCTTCAGGCGCGAAACTCGATCGATCAACTTTTGGTGAACGCTTTCCCGCATTGGCAACCCAAAACTGATCCTTATCGCCGAACCGAAGACGCGATTCAGAACAAATAAGAAGAGCGGATCGACCCGCCCTTCTCGCTTCAACGCTAGACTTTTTTCAACCAGCTGAACATGGCGCGCAGATCCTTACCGACTTCTTCGATCGGGTGTTCTGCCTCACGTCGCCGCATTGCCGTAAATCCAGCTTTACCCGACTGATTTTCCAGCACGAATTCCCGCGCAAACTGTCCAGTCTGGATCTCGTTGAGAATCTTCTTCATCTCAGCGCGCGTCTCATCAGTGACGATTCGAGGGCCGCGAGTCAGATCGCCGTATTCAGCCGTATTAGAAATGCTGTCGCGCATACCCGCCAAACCATCTTCGACAATCAGATCCACAATCAGCTTGACTTCGTGCAAACACTCAAAATAAGCAAGTTCTGGCTGATATCCCGCATCGACAAGCGTTTCAAATCCCGCTTTGATTAGCGCACTCAAACCGCCACAGAGAACCACTTGTTCGCCAAACAAATCGGTTTCGGTTTCTTCGCGGAACGTGGTTTCGAGAACGCCTGCACGAGTACCGCCGATACCTCTTGCGTATGCCATTGCGCGATCGCGCGCCTGTCCGGTTGCATCTTGATAAACCGCAAACAGCGCAGGAACTCCTTGACCTTGCTGATACGTCCGACGCACTAAATGCCCCGGCCCTTTCGGTGCAACCATTACGACATCAACATCTTCGGGCGGCACAACTTGACCGAAATGAATGTTAAAGCCATGTGCAAATAGCAGCGCTTTTCCCGCGCTCAAATTCGGCTCGATTTCGTGTTTGTAAACGCTTTTTTGCACTTCATCTGGCAGCAAAATCATAATCAGATCCGCAGCTTTGGCGGCATCTGCAACAGAATGCACTGTGAGTCCAGCTTCTTTGGCTTTGGTCGCGGACTTACTGCCTGGATACAGCCCGACGATGACGTTCATGCCGCTGTCTTTCAGGTTGAGGGCGTGTGCGTGCCCTTGGGAACCGTAACCGATAATTGCGATCGTTTTATTCGCAAGTAAATCTAAGTTGGCATCAGCGTCATAATACATCCGAGCCATATGAAAAGTCTCCTTCCAGCAAGTCGAGTAATTGAAGTGTCAGAACCGTTAATCTTATCAGAAAATGTCGATTACCAATCGTCGTAATTGGTTTCGCCTTCTGCCGCGCGCGGAATCACCGTTGGCGGAACTGAATAAGGCACGAGTTCTAATTGGCGAACAGTCGTTGCCTTCGGCACACACTTGTGTGACCGAGGTTTTGCTTTCTGATTCGATTTACGTCGTCTGGATACGCCTTCTTCGTTGGTATCTTCTGCCACGACTTCGTAGAGAATCGCTAATTTCCCTGGGTCTTTACTTTTTCGCAAAATCCGCCCCATGCGCTGAATATATTCGCGCGCTGATCCGGTTCCTGAAAGCACGATCGCAATACTCGCATCCGGAACATCGACTCCTTCATTTAGAACACGAGAGGCAACGAGCGATCGATAATCGCCTTGCTTAAATTTAGTGAGAATCTCATGACGTTCTTTGACAGGCGTTTGGTGCGTGATCGCTGGAATCAGCAGATCTTGAGAAATGCGGTAAACGGTGGCGTTATCGTCGGTAAAAATTAGCGTGCGTTCGGGATAGTGACGCGCGAGGAGATCGGCTAAAACTCTTAATTTTCCTTCGGTTCCGAATGCGATCGATTTTGCTTCTCGGTGTGCCAGCATTGCTTTTCGTCCGGCTTTCGATCGCGCGCTCGCTTGCACAAATCGCTGCCATCCTTGAGCGTTACTGAGGTAAATATTCGATTCTTTTAGAAAGGCGTTGCGAATTTGAATTAATTCATCGTAGCGTTCGCGTTCCTGTTTAGAGAGTGATACTTTGATTTCGATCGCTTCGTGTTTTGCCAGCGCTGATCCCGATAATTCTTCTGCGGTTTTCCGATAAATTTCTTCGCCGATCAAAACTTTTAGATCTTCGTGTTTGCCGTCGGTTCGTTCTGGTGTTGCGGTTAAGCCTAATCGATACGGTGCGATCGCGTATTCTGCAATCACTCGATTAAAGTCACTCGGCAAATGATGACATTCATCGAACACAAGTAGCGCGTATTGATTGCCTAATGTTTCGGCATTGATCGCAGCACTGTCATAGGTTGAAATCAGGATTGGAGTACGATCGCGCGATCCACCACCGAGTAAGCCAATTTCAGTATCAGGAAATGCCGCAGATAAGTTCGCGTACCATTGGTGCATCAAATCCAAAGTTGGAACCATGATCAAAGTACTGCGCTGTGTCGATTGGATGGCAAGTTGCGCCAGATATGTTTTACCTGCTGCGGTTGGTAAAACGACAACGCCCAATCGTCCCGAATTTTTCCAGGCTGCGAGTGCTTCTTTTTGATGTGGATACGGCTCCATTTCGACCGAGGGAACAAGCTCGATCGCATCAAATCCTTTAGCTCGATCGTCGATTTCCGTTCCTTCCGATCGCAGCGCTAGCACTAATTCACGGTACTGATTTGCTGGAACGCGAAACTTTTCGATGCGATCGTCCCACACCGCAAACTCAACCCAGGCTTTACCTCTGGGTGGCGGATGCAGAATGAGCGTTCCGCGATCGTATGACAGACAAGGCATTCTCGGCATAGTACATCTGTCGCTTAACCTTATTGCTCATCCTACCGGGTTCAGGTGAAAAATCCAAATGTTCAACCCCCAATTTGTGACATGGTGCGGCGATATTTCCCCGTTGTTCCTGATTCGCGTTGTTTATAGTTAATCTCAGGCTTTAATCCTAAAAGCTCGCTGACTTGTTCGCGCAGTTCTTTAGTCGAAACGCCCGATCGCAGTTGTGTTCTCAGATCAATTTGTCCAACTTCGTTCAGCAAACAGGGACGCAGCCAGCCATCCGCAGAGAGGCGCATTCGATTACAGCGATCGCAAAAACATTCCGACATTTGGCTGATAAATCCCAGCGTTCCTTTCGCGCCTGGGATTCTAAATACATCAGCAGGACCATTTCCTTTTACGTTTGCTTCAGTGAGTCCCCAGCGTTCCCGAATTTGTTGACGAATCGTTTCCGAATCGATCCAGCCTTGATGATTGAACAGTTCATCATTTCCGATCGGCATAAATTCAATAAATCGGACATGCCATTCTCGATCGAGACTCAACGCCGCTAACTCCAATACTTCGTGATCATTCACTCCTGGAATCACCACAACGTTTAACTTTAATGGATTGAATCCGATCCGATGTGCGGTTTGAATACCGTTCCAGACTTGCTGCCAGCGCGATCGACCCCGATTGCTGATAATGCGATCGAACGTTTCTGGCTCCAATGAATCAAGACTGATATTAATTCGTCTCAGTCCCGCGTCATAAAGATTCTGCGCCATTGATTCGAGCAAAAACGCATTTGTTGTCATTGAAAGATCTTGCGTTTCGGGAAATTGTGCGATCGTTCTGACAATCTCTACAACTCCCGGACGAATCAGCGGTTCGCCCCCGGTCAATCGAAACCGAGTAAATCCAACTGGAATAAACACTTCTCGCAGCAGCGCGGTTAATTCTTCTTGAGTGAGAAGATTTTGCTGCAAGACATATTCGAGATCGCTTCCTTCCGGCATACAGTACTGACACCGGAAATTACAGCGATCGATCAAACTAATTCGCAAATAATCCACTTGGTTCATGTTTCCATTCTGCCGGATTCGATCCAGATCCGCTTTGAGTTTCTAGAATTTAGGCATCGCTTACAGGAACCACCATGATCGATCTCTATTATTGGACAACGCCGAACGGACACAAGATCACGATGTTTCTCGAAGAAGTAGGACTGCCCTACAATTTGATCCCAATTAACATCGGTAAAGGCGATCAGTTTCAGCCAGAGTTTCTCAAGATTGCACCGAATAATCGAATTCCGGCGATCGTCGATCGTGATCCCACAGGCGGCGGTGAACCAATCTCGGTGTTTGAATCAGGAGCAATTTTGCTGTATCTCGCTGAAAAAACAGGGCGATTGATTCCCTCAGATTTGCGGGGTCGAACCGAAGTGCTGCAATGGTTGTTTTGGCAAATGGGCGGTTTAGGTCCAATGGCAGGACAGAATCATCACTTTAGCCAGTATGCACCGGAGAAAATTCCTTATGCGATCGATCGTTATGTGAATGAAACCGGACGATTGTATGCTGTGATGAATAAGCGATTGAGCGAACCCGTTCGGGGCAGCAAAGCTGCGCGGGAATTTATGGCGGGTGACTATTCGATCGCGGATATTGCCAGCTATCCTTGGATTGTGCCGTATGAGCGACAAGGACAGAATCTCGAAGATTTTCCGAATTTGAAGCGCTGGTTTGAAACGATTCAAGCACGTCCAGCGACGATTCGAGCTTATGAAAAAGCAGAGGCTTTTAAAGCACAACAGATTAGTCCCGATCAAGCACGAGAGTTATTGTTCAACCAATCAGCGGGAACAGTGAAACATTAATTGCTGACGGAGCGGGCATCTTGCCCGCCTAAGTTCAAGAGCAGACAAAATGCCTATCCCATGTTGATCATGCCGATTTGAAAAACCGAATAATTTCCCGAACGTTTTCTAAAAATTGTCCATCTGTGGTTAACTGCGCGATCGCAGTTCTCGCCTCGCGCGATAATCTCTCATGCTCCGCTTGATTGGTCGATCGCAAATCTTCCTGCATCGCCGCAAATCTGCTTAAATCCTGTCGTAAAGCGACTATCTCGCGCTGCTCTGATGCTGCCCAAGAACTAGGATCATCTGCATTAAGCTCAAACTGCAATTGCTGTGTCAAACTTTCTAACTGCAACACCCGATCGCGCAGTTCAAACACATCTTCACGCGGATATTTGAACTGTTGCCGCAGCACAGCGATCCGAGTCGCAAAATATTGATAGGTACGGATTGCAGGACGCAGCACCGTTAACAACAATGCTGCACCTGAAGCAATGTAACCAAGTGGGGTAATGTTTGTGATCGCGAGTCCATACAGTGCGATCGCAGAAAACCCATGCAGCGCTAGAACAATCCACAGTGATCGCGTTTGTACCACTTGAATGTAATCTACTTGCCTCGAATCAACAACAATTCCTTTTTCAATCGAAGACTCTGCTTCGGCTAATGCTGTTTTTGCTTCAAAATAAATGTTCCAAGGCACAGTTACAATCACAAGCAACCATCCGAAGATTGCAACACCAATGATCCAATCGAGAAAGCTACCTGTGGGAATTTGTAGCCATTGCAATCCAGCGAAACTTAAGAGCAATAGAACAACGATCGAGAACCCCAAACCTAAATAGGTGGACATAACCCACTGACCAAACACTGTGGATTGATTGTGCGGGATCGAACTCTAAATTGCTGAGAAATTTGTGACGGTTCTCAAAGCGATCGAACCGAAGTCGATCGTCACCATCAACAGAAAACTCATCAAACTGATACAGCGGTGAGATTACAAACCGCCGGGGAACTCTAGGGGGCATCTAGAGCCTGGCTAAGGAGAAAAGATGAAATCGAATGTAGCAGAACTGATGAGTCGTGTCTTGATGCTGACAGGCGCGCTATCTTTAGGAATTTTGGCAACAGGCGTTGGACGATCGCTGACTGCAAAATCACTGCCTTCCGCAGAATTCACGACTGGCGGCGGATCGATTTCGTCGAATGTTCCCGTTTCCCAACCAAAACAAATCCAGCGATCTAAAACGATTCGCTCTGGTTCCGCTTTCTCCCAAGCGCAAATTGACTATTTCATGGAGATTGCAATGGGATCAGAGTACAACCAGCAAGGCACTCCAAAAGTTCACAAATGGAGCGGAAACATTCGGGTTCAACCTCTAGGCAAGCCAACCGTAGAAGATCTCAAAACGCTGCGAACAGTGATCAGTGAAATTAATGCGCTGACTGGGGGAGCTATTCGGATGCAATTGGTGAGTAGCAATCCCAACATCACGATTCACTTTGTTCCGGAATCTCAATTCCGCATCGTTGAGCCTGCTTACATTCCAGTTAATTTCGGCTTTTTCGTGACGCGCTGGGACAACAAAGGACTGATCAATCGCGCCAATGTGTTGATCACCACTACCGGAGTCACACAAAAAGAACGATCGCATTTAATTCGAGAAGAACTAAC
>CAXTDB010000238.1:0-8083 GCA_964242045.1 uncultured Leptolyngbya sp.
AGTATCGATTAGGCGATCGCATCGAGGTGCAAGTCAAGAGCGTTGATTACTACCGCCAGCAAATTGATCTCATTGCAGTGGGCGGTGGTAGTGAAGCGACCGATGAAGAGTTTGAAGGAGAAGAGCGATCGGAGTTTCAATCCGAGCCTGCTCTACCAGATGAGGAGTTTGGTGAGGAATAATAGAAAGTGCGGGACAACACACCCGCACTTTTTATCTAGGATTTTATTGTGATTAAACGTCCTCTGATTATTGGTGTGTCCGGAGCTTCGGGCTTAATTTATGCAGTTCGGGCGTTGAAGCATCTTTTATTAGCCGATTATGCGATCGAGCTTGTGGCATCGAAAGCAACTTATATGGTTTGGCAATCCGAACTCGGCATTCGGATGCCGCCGGAACCCGTTCAGCAAGAGCAATTCTGGCGTTCTCAAGCCGGGGTCGAATTTGCAGGTAAGCTCACTTGTCATCCTTGGGGCGATGTGGGTGCGAACATTGCCAGCGGCTCATTCCGAACTGTCGGAATGCTGGTGATTCCTTGCAGTATGAGTACAGTCGGGAAACTTGCAGCAGGTCTAAGCTCAGACCTGCTCGAACGGGCGGCAGATGTACAGCTTAAGGAAGGGCGTAAATTGGTGATTGTGCCACGAGAAACGCCGTTTAGTTTGATTCATTTACGCAATCTGACAACTTTAGCCGAAGCGGGAGCGCGGATTGTTCCAGCGATTCCGGCTTGGTATCACCATCCCCAATCGATCGAAGATTTAGTTGATTTTGTTGTCGCGCGCGCTTTGGATCAGTTTGAAATTGATTGTGTGGGTGTCGATCGTTGGAAAGAAGATTTAGATAGCGTGTGATGAAAGTAATATTTGCTGTATTTGTCAGTTTCCAGTGGTTTCAGAGGGTATTTGAAAAGTATCGTTCATTGCATCTCCGGATTTGTCCTGACCAAGATTGATTCCCAAACTATTCACACGAGCTTGCATATTCGATGAAAGCCACTCGTAAGAGAGTTTAGCAAAACTTTCTAATCTGCAACCTGTGTTCTGTTCGCTCATCATACCCATGCTCATCTAGGAGATAGACTCATGCAAGTCAGCAATCCCCTTTCTTCTCCTGACCGGAAACTAGATATGGCATCTGCGATAAAGCGTGTAGTTGTGATTTTAAGTTTGATTTATTTGGCTTGTATTCCAACAGGCAAGCTAGGAGACAAGCGATTTCAGCCTGTGGATATTGGGCTGCTGATGATTGTGCTAATTGTGAATTCGGATGTCAAATTAAAAGATACGATCGAGCGACTTTCCTCTGCTAAGCTGACTCCTACCTCTGTTGAATTCACGCTAAAAGAGCGAGTTGAACAGCTTTCCGAGAAGATTGATAACCAAGTCAAAAAGCAAGAAGATCAAGATAAAGCAGATGCCGAAGCAAAAAGTTGGGTTGATCTTCAACTCAGTGAAACAGCTTATGGAAAAGTCGATTTAAGCGTACTCCGTGAGAAGATTCATCAGGCATCGGCTTCAGCAACAGAAACGATCTATAAGATGACCAAAGATGCACGTCGGAATGGCTACAACAAGAAGGGAATCATGGAGAGAACAGTTCCCATTTTTCAGGCATTGATTGAGTCTGGTTACGAGAATGAGCGCTACCGATTCTATGCTCAGCTTGGATACGCCCTGAAAGACCAAGAAAAGCCGGATTGGGAGCAAGCAAAGAATAACTTGGATACGGCGATTACATTATGGGAAGAACAGCATCCGACAAATTATCTCCCCTCGCTTTACTGCTTCAACTGGCTACTTTGTGTCGCATATCTAGGTGAGAAGCCTGAGTTAGAGCAGAAAGAGATTGATAAAAGAATTGAGGCTGCTACGATGTGTAAAAGCTTGTATTCAGCGATTGAGAGCGAGCAAGTTCTTCTAGATTGGATTTATGCAAATTACGGCGGAGATATTGCAACATTAACGCCTAAGTTTACTAATTTGAACGGGTACTGCCGCAAAGATTCAGACGAACAGAAGGTGTTACTTTCTAGCTTGCAGAATTAGATGCGGTAGTGTTCTCTGGACTATAAGAACGATCGTTGATCAGCCTCAAAATTCACAGACGATCGCCTTGTTCGCGTCAAAATACTAATCAAATCCGTCGAATTCAGCATTGGCATAATTGCACTCCAATCCCCGACCTGGGCAAATCCTAAGCTGTGTAATTGTCGAATCGTCTGTGTAATCCACTCGGCAGACCCGACCAAAATTAATCGCAAGCGTTCTTGATCGCTGTCGAGATCTGAATCCAGCTTTGACAGCAACCGTTGTGTTGCACTATCCATTTTTGAGCCTCTTTGTTTACAAGAAAGCCCAAAAACAAAGCCGCCTGATATGCAGCGTGAATCAGGGCGGTTCAGAGATGTTATCATCCCTCAAGCTTCCTGTGCTGGTGTGATCAGCCTTGGAGGTTAGTCGCTCAAAGTTGGTTCTAAGCTTGTTTGAGCGATGCGGCTTAGTCTTTGAGGTTGAGTTATCCATACAACGCAGCAAGACAACTTAACCCAAAACAGTAGAGAATTTATTTTCTAGAGTCAAGCGGATTTTAGAATTGATGATGCGATCGTGAAAGCGAGAGCTACAGTGAACCTGAATTAGACGTGAGTTGCAGGGTTGACTGTGTTGGTCTGGCGTTTTCGATCGAAAACGCCACGTTTTTACCCAGAGATGTGACATTTGCACCTCAAAAGATAGCGTTATCGAAATTAAACCTGACTACTCGATAAAGGTATTTTATTGTTTAAGCCATTTTTGTGGCATTTCGACCTGTTTTTGTCACATCTCAAGCCGTTTTCGTGGCATTTCCAGGCAAAAACGGGACACCTTTAGGGAGCGTTAACAACGGCGAAGCCAAAAGCAACGTCACGGCTCCTTCGAGCAAATGATCCTCAGTGCGGTGATAAAGGTATCGTCTTCGCATCGTTTCTAACTCAGCGAGATCGACTTCGTTCAACTCTGGCAGTCCTACTTGCCACTCTAGAAAAAACTGCTCATCTTCCGTCCGACTCAATCCTAAGCGCTGTTCTGCTTGCGCGATCGTCGTGATTGCCTTTGAAATTGCGGTTTGACTCATACTTTCTATCTTGACGGAATTCTGTCAGCCTTCACGCGCGAACCGCTAAAATATAGGATGTTCGTCGTTCTTGGGTGCAAACCTATCAGAACGCTTAAAACCTACTTTATCCAATCGGAGTTGTGAGTCAGCCGACGCGCAAGTCCGTATTGCTGTCACGAGGAATTCCTTATATGGTCGAAAGTCGAGATAGAACGCCTACCGCTCAGGAAACCTTTGTCCAAATGGCACAGGCGGCTGGACTGCGGGGACGATTACTTTTAACGATCGGGCTTTTGATCTTCGTCCGATTAGGAATTTTTATTCCGCTTCCGGGCATCGATCGAGCCGCTTTTTCACAAGCGATTCAAGGCAATAGCGCGTTGAGTTTTGTGGATCTATTCGCGGGGGGCGGTTTGAGAACGCTGGGTCTATTCGCCCTCGGAATTCTGCCCTTTATCAACGCTTCGATCATTATTCAACTGCTCACAGCGGCGATTCCCTCGCTCGAAGATTTGCAGAAAAATGAAGGCGAAGCAGGAAGACGCAAGATTTCACAAATTACGCGCTATGTGTCGGCAGGTTGGGCAGTTGTTCAAAGTACGCTGTTAACGATCGGCTTGTTGCGTCCGTTTGCAGAAGCATGGAGTCCGTTCTTTGTCGTCGAAACGGTTCTCGCACTTACCGCTGGATCAATGTTCGTCATGTGGGCAGGAGAACTAATCACAGAACGCGGTGTCGGTAACGGCGCATCGCTGTTGATTTTCCTCAACATTGTGGCAACGCTGCCGCAGACATTAGGAAAGGCGTTTGATCTGGCACAAACAGGCGATCGAGCCGTAGTCAGTAGCGTTGTCATCCTATTGCTCGTCTTCTTGGCGATGGTTGTCGGAATTGTCTTCGTACAAGAAGGAACGCGCCGAATTCCAATTATTTCCGCTCGTCGGCAAGTTGGAAAACGCATGATGCTGGAAAGAAGCAGCTATCTGCCGCTGCGCTTGAATCAAGGCGGCGTGATGCCGATTATTTTCGCGTCCACGGTCTTGACGATTCCGGTGATTATCGCGCAAACGTTTAAGAATGCTGATGTCGCGAACTTCATTAGTACTTATCTAGGACCCACTTCGGTTTGGCACAACTTACTTTATTTCGTGCTGATTTTATTCTTCAGCTTCTTCTACGCCTCGCTGATTATTCAGCCCGATGATATGTCGAAGAACCTGAAGAAAATGGGGTCGAGCATTCCGGGCATTCGACCTGGAAAGGCGACCACCGAGTATGTTGAGCGCGTTTTGAATCGTTTGACCTTCTTAGGTGCTATCTTCTTAGCTATCGTCGCGATCGTCCCTTCGATTATCGAAAATGCAACTCCAGTGAAGGTCTTTCAGGGCTTCGGAGCGACATCATTGTTGATTCTCGTGGGGGTAGCGATCGACACGGCAAAACAGATCCAAACGTATGTGATCTCTCAACGCTATGAAGGAATGGTGAAACAATAGTGGCGCGACTGATTTTTGTCGGACCTCCCGGAGCCGGGAAAGGGACTCAATCGAAATTTTTGGCTGACTCCCATCAGATTCCGCATATTTCCACTGGGGACATTCTCCGGGAGTCTGTGGCTGCGAAAACGTCGCTCGGTGTGAAGGCTCAAGGCTACATGGATCGCGGCGAACTCGTACCCGATCAACTGGTGATCGATTTGATTCGCGAACGCTTAGGAAAACCCGATGCTCAATCCGGCTGGATTCTCGACGGGTTTCCGCGCAATGTCGCACAGGCAGAATTTCTCGATGTGTTGCTCGATGAACTGAGTCAAGGCTGCGATCGCGTAATCAATTTCGATGTGCCCGACGAAGTTCTCGTCACTCGAATGCTGAGCCGAGGACGCAAAGACGACAACGAAGACACGATTCGTCGTCGTTTGGAAGTCTACCGAGAGCAGACTGCACCGTTGATCAACTACTACAAATCGCGTGAGAAGTTAGTCACGATCGACGGTGATCGATCGATGGAAGAAGTCGCAGCGGCATTAAATCAAGTTTGCGCTTAACTTTCAATCTTGAAACTGACCAGATTTGAGGCTTCGATCGAGCTTTGAGTTTGGTCAGTTTTTTTAGGAGGAACTTGTAATGAAGAAAAGATACATCTATTGGCAAGAGGAAGAGATGTGGTTGGGTTATCTTGAAGAGTTTCTTGATTATTGGACTGAAGGGGAAACAGAAAAAGAACTATAAGAGGACTTGATTGATATTTACCAAGAGATAATCTCTATTCCAGATCATTGAACTCCGATCTATATTTTACCGTCCCAGTACAACCCTCTAACGTACCGTTTTCCAACTCCATTACCATAAACGCCTCATCTGGTACTGTGTACTCACATTTCAATCCTTTCGTCCTGGCTGGAATAAACCCAAATCGCCCATAGTATTCGGGATGACCCAGCACGACAACCGCTTTACAGCCTAATCGATCGCACTGTTCTAAACCATGTCGAATTAGCAATGATCCGATTCCTTGTTGCTGGTATTCAGGCAGCACTGCTACAGGTGCAAGTCCGAGAAATAAGTGATCAGATGCTCCGTTGATCGTGACTGGACTAAACAAAATATGTCCAACAATTTGATTAGAGACGATCGCAACAAAGGAAAGGGTTGAGGGACTGTTGCGTAATCGATCGACTAAATTCGCCTCACCTTCTCGCCCAAATGCCGCAATGTTAAGCTTGCGAACGGCTGCGATATCTTCTGGCTTCTCGGCTCTAACTTCCATAATTTAGGCTGAGAGATTACAGCGATATCAGGATACCACGATCGCGAACCTTGATACCGTCATAACACCTTCCGCAAGTTCCCCGTTCGGTAAGCCGTACTCTTTCTAAAGTTGCATTCTTATATTCAATTCCGCTAAATTAGCACTCAGGAGATGAGAGTGCTAACTCAAAGATCCAAATGCCTGTAGACTGGTAAACGTTGAAAAAATTACCCGTACTGAGGCGACTCGGTTGGCATCGTGCATTTGCAGCCATTGATCCAGCCAACAGTATTTGTATCGTTTCTTGTCCATTTAGATTGTTTGGAGAATTTGTATGGCAGCCGTATCTCTAACCGTGTCCACCGTCAAACCGTTGGGCGATCGCGTCTTCGTGAAAGTGAGCGAAGCTGAAGAAAAAACCGCAGGCGGCATCATTTTGCCCGACAACGCCAAAGAAAAGCCTCAAGTCGGTGAAATCGTTTCTGTCGGTTCTGGCAAGCTCAACGAAAAAGGCGATCGTCAACCGATGGAAGTCGAAGTTGGCAACAAAGTGCTGTACTCCAAGTACGCTGGAACCGATATCAAACTCGGTGGCGACGACTACGTTCTGCTGTCTGAGAAAGACATTCTCGCAGTAGTTTCATAGTTTTCTCAACTCTCTCTGTCAACCTTACACAAGTTTTCAACACACTATGGCTAAGCGCATCATTTACAACGAAAACGCTCGTCGTGCTTTAGAGCGCGGTATGGACATTCTGGCAGAAGCCGTTGCAGTTACTTTAGGTCCTAAAGGTCGCAACGTCGTGCTTGAGAAGAAGTTCGGCGCACCGCAAATCGTCAATGACGGGGTAACGATCGCCAAAGAAATCGAACTTGAAGATCACGTCGAAAACACAGGTGTCGCCTTGATTCGTCAAGCGGCTTCTAAAACCAATGATGCGGCTGGAGACGGAACCACGACTGCAACCGTTTTGGCACACGCGATCGTCAAAGAAGGAATGCGGAACGTTGCCGCTGGTGCAAACGCAATTCTTCTGAAGCGCGGCATGGACAAAGCAACGACTTTCTTAGTTGAGAAAATCGCGGCTCATGCGCGTCCGGTTGAAGACTCCAAAGCGATCGCACAAGTGGGAACGATCTCGGCTGGAAACGATGAAGAAGTCGGTCAAATGATCGCGTCCGCAATGGATAAAGTCGGCAAAGAAGGCGTAATCTCGCTCGAAGAAGGCAAGTCGATGACGACTGAACTCGAAGTCACCGAGGGGATGCGCTTCGACAAAGGCTATATCTCGCCCTACTTCGCGACCGATACCGAGCGGATGGAAGCTGTGATGGATGAACCGTTCTTGTTGATCACCGACAAGAAAATCACCTTGGTTCAAGACCTCGTTCCGGTTCTCGAACAAGTGGCGCGTGCAGGTCGTCCGCTGATCATCATTGCAGAAGACATCGAGAAAGAAGCACTGGCAACCTTGGTTGTGAACCGCTTACGTGGCGTATTGAACGTCGCTGCGGTGAAAGCTCCTGGATTTGGCGATCGCAGAAAAGCGATGCTCGAAGATATCGCCGTTCTGACAGGTGGACAGTTGATCACTGAAGACGCAGGTCTGAAGCTTGATACTGCAAAGCTTGATTCGCTGGGTAAAGCGCGTCGCGTCACGATTACCAAGGATACGACGACGATCGTTGCAGAAGGCAATGAAGCGCAAGTGAAAGCTCGCGTCGAGCAAATCCGTCGTCAAATGGACGAAACCGATTCTTCCTACGACAAGGAAAAGCTGCAAGAGCGCTTAGCTAAATTGGCGGGTGGTGTTGCTGTCGTTAAAGTCGGTGCTGCAACCGAAACCGAAATGAAGGATCGCAAACTTCGCCTAGAAGACGCGATTAACGCAACCAAAGCGGCGGTCGAAGAAGGCATCGTTCCCGGTGGTGGTACAACCTTGGCTCACTTAGCTCCGGATCTCGAATCTTGGGCAGCAAGTAGTCTCAGCGGTGAAGAATTGATCGGAGCGCAAATCGTTGCTCGTGCATTAACGGCTCCTCTAAAGAGAATTGCTGAAAATGCAGGTCAAAACGGCGCGGTGATTGCTGAGCGTGTCAAAGAAAAAGACTTCAACGTTGGCTACAATGCGGCGACAGGTGAGTTCGTAGACATGCTTGAAGCGGGTATCGTTGACCCCGCGAAGGTGACTCGTTCTGCACTGCAAAATGCGGCATCGATCGCGGCAATGGT
>CAXTDB010000239.1:0-8047 GCA_964242045.1 uncultured Leptolyngbya sp.
TGCTAATTTTTAACCTTGAGGATTTTGTTTTTATAATGCAATCCATTGGATAGAGGAGCGGCAGTGTAATGCTTTCTAATATGATGAGTTGCATAAATCTAGCTTAGTAAAGACGATCGCATTCGTCAGTACTGGAGAAATCTCGATGAAATATCGCAAATTGGGAAACAGTGATCTCAATGCTTCGGAGATTATTTTAGGGTCTTGGTTAACTTATGGCGGTGGTGTAGAACGTCAAAACGCTGAAGCTTGCGTTCACAAAGCTTTTGATGTTGGCATCAACTTTATTGATACCGCAAATGTCTACGCACGAGGAGCAGCAGAATCGCTTTTAGGAGAAGTGTTGCAGGGCATCGATCGTTCTTCCTATATTCTGGCAACCAAGGTTTACTTTCCGATGTCGGAGGTCGATCGAGGATTGTCAGCGGCTCAAATTCATAAACAAATTGATGCTTCGCTGCAACGACTGAAAACCGATTACGTCGATTTGTATCAATGCCATCGCTATGATGCGAACACTCCGCTAGAAGAAACAATGGAAGCTCTAACGGAAGTAGTGCGCCAGGGAAAAGCTCGATACATTGGTTTTAGCGAATGGAATCCAAGCCAAATTCAAGCTGCTTTGAACCTTCCGAATGTTGAGAAGTTTGTGTCGAGTCAGCCCCAATACTCAATGTTATGGCGCAAACCAGAAGCGGAAGTATTTCCGCTCTGTTCAGCAAATGGCATCGGTCAGATTGTTTGGTCGCCGCTCGCTCAAGGTGTGCTGACAGGGAAGTACAAACCTGGTGAAGCGATTCCTCAAGATTCTCGTGCTGCAAACGATAAGATGAACGGATTTATGGGGGATGTACTGAGCGATCGCATTTTAAGTGCCGTGCAGAACTTAAAGCCGATCGCTGAACGATTGAACATTTCAATGGCACAACTCGCTTTAGCCTGGGTGCTGCGTGATCAACGGGTTACAAGTGCAATTATCGGTGCAAGTCGTCCAGAGCAAATTATCGATAACGCGGCTGCTTCGGATGTAACCTTGAGCGAGGATGTTTTGCGAGATATCGATCGTGTGCTTGAGCCAGCGCTCCCCTCTGCAACAACTCGATAACTAGAATTTAGACAGGTAGAGTTTTCCACCTGTCTAAATTGCTTCAAGTATCAAATTAAACATAGAAACTATATAACTATACTGAATTTTAGGATTTTCTTGAATAAAATTCTCGCAAGAAGCAATTTAAACGACATTTTTTGCCACAGTATAATTTATACTCTGAAGCATTCTTCATCCGTGCGTTTGATCTTATGACCGCCAGTTATAGCAAATTAAGGGAAGACAGCTTCGATTCGACAGCGATCGATTTGGTGTGCTCCCCCAAACCTCTCAGTGTGAATTTTCCCCTTACTTCTGGATATGATGCTGTGCCTGCTTCGATGATCGGGAAGCGGTATACACTGCTCGATGCAGAAGCTAAGGTACAAGATCCTAGCCTTTACCTACTTGAATCAACAATCAATCGCCGTTCTGATCCTTCACTGACTGATTTGCCTGTGATTGCCCAGTGGGATATTGTTGCGGATGAAGCCCTGGATCAGCTTGTTCAATCCCAACTCCAGAACGCTCAAGCCGCAACTCAGGCTTTGCGTCGGATTCCGCTGGAAATCAGGATTCAAGTTCTGCAAGACTTTGGGACAAGACTTCGCGAACAGTGGGCGAAGTGGCGCGCTTTGACCGTGCAAGAATCCTACGCCTACAATGCCTTTTTGGGAAGCTTTGATGCAGTTCTAGAAGTCTTTCAGCCTAATTACTTCGACTTCATCAGCACTGTGTTGCAGCCGCTCTCGAAGCCCGGTTGTAATGCTCGTCTAGAATACGTTCCACAAGGAGTCATCGGGGTCATTAGCCCACAAAATTCCTCATTTCCGATGCTGACTCAGATTCTGCACGGAGCATTTTTGTCAGGCAATGCACTCTTGATCAAACCCCCGCATCGATTCGCGATCGTGGCACTCGCTCTCGTCGATGAGTTCAACCAAGTTCTAAAAGATTGGGAAATGCCGAATCATTTAGTAAGTACCGTTATTCATCCCAACAATCAGAGCATTCTCGATTCTTGGCTCGGACTCAACGGTGGGAATCGGATCGATAACCTGGTGTTCATCGGTAATTCAAAGCGTCGTCCTCAAATTATCGAGAGCTGTCAGAAAGCTGGCATTTACAACCCAATCATTGAGTTAGAAGGCGTTGACTCTGCTTATGTGCATTGCGATTTATCTCCTGAACAACTCCTCGAAACGGCGCGTCTGTTAGCCTATGCCAAAAATCTAGCTTCGGGACAGTTTTGTATTAGCTTGAAACGGTTGTATGTTCACCCTAATGTCTACGAAACTCTGATGGCTGCTCTACGAACCGAATTCAAGCGGTATCGTCCCGGAGCGCTTTCCAAGAATGACCTTTATGTTCTAGGTCCTTCCTCGCTCGCTCACAAGTTGCCGAGTATTGTTGCTGCATTCCAAGAAGCAGGAGCAACGGTAACTGTAGGTGGACAACGACTGAACTATGAGGGCATACCTGATTCGGACGGAATTTACATTGAGCCGACCCTGTTTGAGGGCGTTAATCCAGCGTGTGATTTGCTAGAGGAAGAGATTTTCGTGAATGTATTGCCTGTCGTGAAAACAAATGGCAACTTGATGGAGACGATCGAGTACATGAACAGTTGCCCGTTTGGTCTAAGAGCGACTGTGTTTGCTCAAGATTCAGCCGTGATCGAAGAAATGCGTCATCGCTTGAACGTCGGAACGATTGTGATCAATGGCAATCCGCTCGACTTTAGTCTCCAGATTGCAGGCGGACGAGGAGCTTCAACGCTTGATCAAAATGCTCGAATTTGGGCGATCGATCTGTCACTGCGGCAAGTGGTAACGGGCGGTGGGAAAATTCGAGAGCTGCAAGACATTTTGCAGGCTTCTGAAGTTCCAACAACCTTGGCGGATGGCAAAGTGATGGCAGCCAATATGGTTTAGGTTGTTACTCTAGCCCGTGGCTTTTTCCGATCACCCAATGTCGCTTGAAGAATCGCGCTAGGCTGGATTCTTCAAGCGATAGATAGATTGGGCGACCATGCGGACAAGTGCGTGGATTGCGGGTTCTCTGCCAGCGATCGATTAAAGTCTGCATTTCGTCGATCGACAACGGCACTCCATTCCGAATTGCACTCCGACAAGCAACTGCTACCTGCGCCGCCTGCAAATCTCCGCCTAAGCTTAATTCAATCAAGGCTTCCGCACAGTCTTCGCGCTGCGTTAATAACTCAGGAGCCGATCGCACTGCCCAAAGCTGTTCTCCAAAGGGATCAATTTCAATTCCAATCCGCTGAAGTTGTTCGACTTGAGACACTGATAGTTGGTTGAGAACAATGGCAGGTTCGAGCGGGATGAGTTGCCAGCGATCGCTAATCTCTTCAAATAACACACGCTCATGGGCAATGTGCTGCTCGATTAGCCACATTCCCGTAGGATGCTCTGCCAGAATGTAGCGATTGTGAACTTGGGTGAGTGCTTTTAGAGCAGAGAAGGGATCAGGTTCGGGAGGAATTTCGCGCTGGACATGATAGCCCGCATCAGATTCAGCCGCTTTGATCAGTTGACTGACTTGTGAGGTGTAAAGACTATCAGGAACAGAGTCGGGATTGATCCGGAGAGCTTGAGCGATCGCGCTTTTAACTCGATCTTTCCAGTTGTCAAGATTGTGTAGATAGACCTCAGCTTTTGCAGGATGGCGATTCCAGTCGATGTGTTCGGGAGCAAGTTGCAGATGAATCAGACAAATTGGATGTCGATCGCGCGGTAAGGTTCGCCGAAATGCACCTAAGATTGTTTGCTCTAGTTCTGGAAATTGCACAAATCGACCATTGATTGCGACTCTGACCCAATCCGGGCGATGCCGATGAGCGCGATCGGGCAATCCCAACACTAGAGAAATTGCAGCAGATTGAAGCTCGGTAAGATCTTCGATTCGCACATCTTTTAAGAGTTGCGGTAATAAATCCTTTGCAGAGTTACCACCCCAAAGATTGAACCATAAACGATCGTTTTGATAAACCTGCCAAGTAATGCGCGGATGAGCTAAAGCAATTTGATAGATGGTTTGTTGAATTGCTTTTAACTGTTGCGAAGTCGAAGGTAAACCTTCCCGTCTCGCTTCCCAAGTTTCAAATAAGCGATCGACCGTCACAATCGTTCCAGGTGCGATCGCCACAGATTCAACTTGAGTCGCTTCACCTTCGGCACTATAAGCAATGCGCCATCCCGGTTCTGAATCGATGCGGCTGAGGATCTCTAGATTTGAGAGTTGAGCCAGACTATGCAGCGCCTCACCCCGAAATCCCAAACTTTCGATTTGCCAAAGATCCGCCCGATCGCGAATTTTGCTCGTACTGTGGGGCTGTGCAGCTTGGCGCAAATCGTCTAAACTCATGCCTGCGCCATTGTCCGCGACTCGGATTTTCCACTGATCTGCCCAGACCGAAACCGTGATTCGAGTGGCTCCAGCATCGATCGCGTTTTCCACGAGTTCGCGCACGACAGCAGCCAGAGAATCGATGACTTCTCCAGCGGCGATTAGGTGAATAACTTCGATCGGTAGTGGTTGAATCTGATGTCCCATTTCTCCAGTTTACAAAAATGAAGTCGAGCTTGAAGTAATGAGTCTCGTGATTGAGTCAAAAAGACTCGCGATTGAGTGATCAATACTCGCGATCGGGCTAAATTGTCTCGTGATTGAATCAAAAAGACTCGCGACTGAGTGATGAATACTCGTAGCTGAGTGATCAATACTCTCGGTTGAATCAAAAAGACTCGTGACTGAGTGATGAATACTCGTGACTGAGGTGTGAATCCTCACGAGTGAGGTGTGAATACTCGTGACTGAGGTGTGAATTCTCACAATCGTGATCAGAAGACTTCTGTAATTTCTTTGAATAATCCGTGTTGAAGAGCGATCGCAGTGTATCACTGAGAAAAATCCCTCTCGAATTCCTATGGCGATCGATCCTATCTCGCAGGCAGTCATTACAAAGATTTTCCAACTTGCGATCGAGTCCGGTTGGAAACAAGCTGGAAAACAGATCGACAAACAAATCCAGCAGCAGGTTGGCAACGCCGTAGAAGAATATGTAAGAACCTACGAGAAGCGGCACTGCACTCTGAAATATGATTGCTTGCGAATGGATAATTCTCTGACCTTGGAGGACATTTATACAGATGTACAAGTCCTCAATACTCGCGAGAGTCGTCGGTTTGAATCGCCCGAAGCGTTGAGAGAACTGTTTCTAGAAACTGGGCGAGGATTTGTCTTTGAGAAAACGACTCGTCAAGAAGGAATCGCAGTGGCAAACCTTGAACCTCGGCTAATGGTGTTGGGCAGTCCGGGAATTGGAAAATCGACGTTTCTGAGAAAGGTCGGACTCGAAGCGCTAAAGTGGCAAACTGCGAGGTATCGACATGAAGTGATTCCGGTGTTTATCGAGCTAAAACAATTTGGCGATCGACATTCAGACATCGAGAAATTGATCGCAGAAGAGTTTGAAACTTGCGGGTTTCCGAATGCAGAAGAATTTACGCAGAATCTTTTGAAGGCAGGGAAGCTGTTGATTTTGCTGGATGGGTTAGATGAAGTGCCGACTGCTTATGTCGATCGAGCAATCGTTCAGATTGGTAAGTTGGTCGATCGCTATGACAAAAATCGCTTTATTGCCTCCTGTCGAATTGCAGCGTATAAAGGCGGATTTCCGCGATTCAAAGATGTGACAATGGCGAATTTCAACGATTCGCAGATAAAAACTTTTGTGCGGCAGTGGTTCAGACGAGAGCCGAAAATAGCCGATCAATACTGGGAATTGCTCAACAGTCCAGACTACAAAGCGGTCAAGGAATTAGGACAAACGCCGTTACTCTTAACCTTACTTTGCGCGGTTTACGATGAATCGCAGAGCTTACCCAAACAAAGAGCCGCTTTGTATGGTGAGGCGTTGGAAGTTTGGTTAAAGAAATGGGCAGCAGAACGACGAGTTCACCGTGATCCGATTTATCAAGAATTGAACCTTCAGCTAGAACAAGTCTTACTGTCTGAGATTGCTTACCAAAGTTTTGCAGAAGATCAGCTATTTTTCTCAAAGCGAGAATTAACCGATCAAATCCGAGCCTTTCTCGTCAATAATCTCAATGCACCGAAGCATCTAGATGCGGAAGCTGCGCTCTATGCAATCCAAGTGCAACAAGGAATTTTAGTCGAACGTGCCAGAGATACTTTTTCGTTCTCGCATCTGACGTTTCAGGAGTATTTGACGGCTCAGTACATCGTTGATGAACAGCAAATCGACAGGCTAGTCACAAATCATTTAACCGATCAACGCTGGCGTGAAGTGTTCTTTCTGGTAGCAGGTTCAATGCGGAATGCGGAGGACGTAGTTCTAAAGCAAATGGAGTCTGAAGCACAAAAGCTAATCTGTACAGAGAAACTTAAAGCGCTACTAAAATGGGTGAATAATGTAACTAGTAGCTCCTCGGTCAGCAACTCTAAACCAGTATCTAAAAGAATTATTGCCTTTTTTTTCGCTCTTGCCCTGGCTCGTGCTCTTGGTCTTTCCTTCGGCATCGTCGTCCTCGCCCGTGACCTCGCCTGTGACCTCGATCTTGCCCGTGACCTTGCTCGCGCCCTTGCCCGCGACTTCACTCGCAACCTCGATCTTGTCCTCGCCCGTGACCGCGCCCGTGATCTTGCCCTCGCTGAGATCTTCACTTCTGTAGATCTCCAGACTTTGATCACTCAACTCGAAGCAATGAACGAGTTTGCTCCAAGCAATGATGCGCCGCTTGAAGTGCGTCGATTGTTTGTTGATCGACTTCAACAAATCTGGTACAACGCTCTCTATCTCAACCCTGAATGGCTCAAGCTATCAAAGGAAGAGGTAGACGCAATTAACAACTATCTCTATACCAACGAACTGATGATTCGCTGCAAAGAAGCTGCCTTGCGAGTGTCGCCGCAGGTGTGGAACGCGATCGAATCTCGAATGCTTACCGTCAGCGATCATTGAAGAACCGCGATCAGCAGCTACAAAATGGAAAAAGAAATACGATTGAGTGAACATACGATCGCAAAACTACAAGTTCTGGAGGAGTTAGGAATTTCAGTCACCGTTAAGTTTGTCACAGAAATCATTCGATCGCCTGACCGCCTCGAAATTGAAGAAAACGGCAAGCACATTGCCCAAAAGCAATTTGACGATCGACGAGTCTTACGAGTGGTTTACCGAGAATTTGCAGCATTTATCCTAGTCATCACACTCTATCCAGGGAAGAAATCGAGATATGCAAAAGATTCACTATAGTCCAGATGTTGACGCTCTGTTAATTCAAGTCTCAGATGAGCCAATCTTTCATGCAGAAGATGACGGACAACTCATTTTACATTACTCGGAGCAAGACAAACTCGTTCTGATTGAGATTCTAGAAGTGCAGAAATTTATTGCATCTAGTAGCATCGATCAGATGCTTACCGTTCAAGACCGTTAAAATCCGATCGAAAACTATCTCAATGCCAACGGATTGCGCCGCGAAGCTGCTTTGCAATTGTCTCCGCTGTGGAACGCGGTTCGCTTCGCAAGAGCTAAAGGCAACGAATCCTAAATGCCAACCGTAAGCGATAACGATTAGAAACGCGATCGTCAACCCTGACCAGAACTGGGTTTCAAAGCTCGATCGTCATCCACGCGCTGGAATGGTTTCCCGATGCGCTACACTGCTTCTACGAATTAGGGCAATACGATCGTGGCTCAAGTTGTTCTCGAAAACGTCTACAAATCCTATCAGCAAGGCGACCAGAGCGAAAATTCTGCGGTTTTGCGATCGATTAATTTACTAATCGAAGACGGCGAATTTATGGTGTTAGTTGGTCCTTCAGGCTGCGGAAAAAGTACCTTATTAAGACTGATCGCCGGACTCGAAGAACTGACTGCGGGAAACATTCGCGTCCGCGATCGCATTGTGA
>CAXTDB010000240.1:0-8045 GCA_964242045.1 uncultured Leptolyngbya sp.
TCTTGAACCGCATCGATGAAATCATCATCTTCCACAGTCTGCAAAAATCGCAACTACGCGAAATCGTCAAGATTCAGGTCAAGCGGTTAGAGTCGCGATTGGCGGATCGCAAGATGACGCTGAAGTTATCCGACGCGGCGCTAGATTTCTTAGCTGAAGTGGGCTTTGATCCGGTGTACGGAGCGCGTCCATTGAAGCGGGCGATTCAGAGAGAACTGGAGACAGCGATCGCGAAAGAGATTCTACGTGGACGCTACACCGAGGGCGATACGATCTTCGTTGATGTGGGTGAGACAGAACGTTTAGAGTTCAAGCGCTTACCTGCGGAAGTCGTAACAACTCAATAGGTTGAAGTGGGGTAAGAGCTTTCTTGCCCCATATTTTTGGCTTTACTCGCAGTCTAGCTGTAGATTGAGAATAGATACTTTCACTCTGAGCAATGCTTCACCTCAAAAAGAAAATTGTCACCGATGAATCGATGCGCCCGATCGCTGTATTAATCGACTACGAAGATTGGGAGAAGATCGAGCAAATCTTAGAGCATTATCAAGCCGAGAAATCGATCGATTTGAATCGATTTGCAGGAGTTTTGCGACGCGACGGTGAAGATCCTTTGGAATTTCAGCGACGAATTAGAAGCGAGTGGGATTAGCGATCGTGTATTATTTGCTCGATACGAATATTGCGCTTTACTTCTTACAAGGCAGGTTGTCCAATCCGCTTCCGTTTGGACAATACTTTGTATCTCTAATTACTGAAATTGAATTGCTGTCATATTCCAATCTCACAGCTACCGAAGAAGCAAGCATTCACGAATTTCTCGATAGCGTTGCAATTATAGAAATTACATTAGAAATTAAAAAAACTACGATCAACCTTCGCAGAAACAATCGGCTGAAACTTCCAGATGCAATCATTGCAGCAACTGCTAAAGGCTCAGGTGCAACTTTGTTAACAAACGATACAACGCTTCTAAACTTGACAGAGATTCAATCTCAATCTGTGCCCTTCGTTTAACTTGGACGGATCACATGAGATTGCTTTCGCGGACAATACATCGAACGCGATACAATCTTCATCGATGTTAGATGCAACGAAACATTTAGAGTTCAAGCGTTTACCTGTGGAAGTTGTAACGACACAATAAAGCGAAGTGGGGTGAGCGTCCTGCCCTAGATTTTCCAGCAAAACTTAGAGCCTTTATCACAATCTTGCTGTGAATTAAGAATACCGATGGAATAATATGCTTGGTTGTAGTACTGATTGATTAAAGCCAGCTTTCCAGGAAGATTAGTATAGATGAGTGAGTTCAGTGATTGCTATTACTTGTTCAACGCAACCAGCAATCAAGCTGTTTCATTGATTAAGAAAGTTCGCTGCTATGGTATGGTTCTGCCGAAATGCGATCGCTATGTTCCTTTCTTGGTAGATGGAGTTTGGGATGCAGGTAAATACGTTAATGCCGTAATAGAGCGTAATCCCGGCACGTTGCTCCACTACTATTACGGGACGGATCATGGACTGTATATAAACGTTTACGACTGCTCTAACGAAGCTTTTACGATTGATGTCCAGCGACGCGGAGCTTCTGAGAATGACTTGGACGCTATTTTAATTAAAGCGGAGCAGTTAAATCTTGTGAATCGCGATCGCATTCCTGAACTGCGAGTCATTCTTGAAGAGACTCTCGTAGAAGGCATCGTAGATTTAAGTTCTATTCGTACCAAATTGAGTGATGTTCTAGGAATCACCTTCTTTAACTGGTTAAGCTGTGCTGATCTCACCATGCAGTCTCAAAAGGAGTTATCGCAGCGTTTCCCGGAAGCAGTGTTTGTTCTCAAAAGCCAACGTGGTAAGGCAGACAAGACTGTAGAGCCAGCACCAAACGAATGGTATTCTAAACCAGGACTTCCAGCGTGTATGTATTTGCCAATTCCAAGTGGAGTTGTTGATGAAGTATTGCTTGAACGGCACGTCAAACACTGGGTAGAAACACAAGACTGGGATGACGAGCGACAGGCAGGATTCTGGTTGTATACGGCTTACCGTCGTGCCCTTCCAAGTCGGATGCGCTACCTTGCCGATCGCATCTTGAACCTTGAACTAGCGTTCGGTATCGAGTCGTATGAGGTGAAGTTGCGTCAAACGATCAAAGAAATTCTTTCAGTCACTGATTCAGCATTTGATTGGGAGCCTTATCTGAACAAGTTGGCTGGAGAACGAAGGCTGTAGAGAAAATTTCTTAGTCTGCTTCAAAATCTTAATCGATGTCTTCCCATTGTACGATCGCACTCCTCATCAAAACTTACAAGTAGAAACAAATAGGCGAACTCGAATCCCTTGTATAGTTGTAAAAACATCTCTTCAGATCAGGGCTTCGAGTCTTCAATCCTCAAGAAAATTTAACAGTCTCATGCTGCTTGCGAATCGATATCAGATTGTACGGATGTTAGGCGAGGGTGGGTTCGGACAAACCTACCTAGCAGAAGATACACAAATGCCTTCTAAGCGGTTGTGTGTGATTAAGCAACTCAAGCCCGTGAACGCTGAGCCAGCGGTTTATCAAGTGATTCAAGACCGCTTTCAGCGAGAAGCCGCGATCCTAGAGAAGTTAGGGGAAAGACATTCGCAAATTCCTGAGCTATATGCCTATTTCAGTGATGCTGGACAGTTTTACCTGGTTCAAGAATGGATCGAGGGGGAAACGTTAGAACAACTGGTGACGAATCAAACGACTTTTGACGAAGGCGTAGTTCGTAAGATTCTGCTGGATTTGCTGCCTGTGCTGGAATTTATTCACGCTCAAGGCATGATTCATCGCGATATCAAGCCAGAAAATATTATTTTGAGAAAATTCGATCGCGCTTCTGTACTAATCGACTATGGAGCGGTACGGGAAACGATGGGAACCGTGTTTAACTCTAGAGGCAATCCGACAAGCTCGATCGTGATTGGTACTCCCGGTTATATGCCCGCAGAACAAGCCGCAGGTAGACCGATTCCTTCGAGCGATCTTTACAGTTTGGGGCTAACGGCAATCTATCTCTTAACGGGTAAACCGCCTCAAATGCTAGAGAGCGATCCGCAAACGGGAGAAATTATCTGGCAGCAATATGCACCGCAGTTAAGTCCAGAATTTGCAGCAGTTTTGACTCAAATGGTGCGATCGCATCCGCGCGATCGATATAGCAGTGCAACACAACTTCGATTCGCTCTAGAATCTCCCTCAGCAACGCCTCAAGCTGCTCAGACCGTACCTGCAACATTAATCACGCCTCCTGCTCAAACTTCTCAAGTAGGAACTGCGGTGATTGGTTCAAATCCTTCAACCGTGGCGATCGGTTCGAGTCCTTCGGTTCTCTCAAATTCATCTCCGAATCGATCGAAGCTAATGATTGCGGGCATTGTTGGTAGTGGATTGCTCAGCGTTGCGATCGTCGCAAGTTTTTTGCTCAATCGTGACAATCGCGTTGTGCCAACCGCGATCGCTCAATCTCCCAGTCCTACACCGACAGCTAGCCCATCAGCTTCACCGAGTGGATCGAATCCCCCGGATCAAGGAAACTCGCCTGCGGATACTCCGGTCGTTCGTCGATCGCCTAATCCGGTCGCTTCTTCTGCCCCAACTCGAACCCCACAAAACATTGATGAGTCAGTGATTCTGAATGGAAATCCTGGCGATCAGATTGCAATTTATTCGCAACCCTCGACGCGATCGAGTTCACCGCATTATGGTGTCCCAGGCGATCTTGTGCTGGCAACGCAACAAGTAGAAGGCGACGATCAAACACCATGGTATTACGTAAAATTTGCCTCTGGAGCGCAAGGCTGGCTTCAGAAATCTCAAACTCGATCCGCACCTAATACCCCATCTGCAAGACCAGAATTTCCGCTTCCTGCAACTCTTATCGGTCAATCTCCGGGAAGTCGGGTGAATATTCACGAGCTTGCTTCAACGAGTTCGCCGATCAAAGGATATGGATTAGTCGGCGATCGTGTGATTGTACAAAATCGCGAAGATCAAGCTGCGGATGGAAGGCTGTGGTACTTTGTGCAGTTTCGATCTGGCGCACAAGGTTGGGTGCGTGAGGACTTTATTAGAGGCGATGATTAGCGCCAAAAATCGCGATGAACTTCGAGAATTTCGGCTGCCACTTCGGGAATTTCGCCCCAGACTCGAATCGGTTTTTGTCCGTGTTGAAACAGCGATCGACACGGTAAATTCAGCGTCGGATTCTCAGCGTGATTGCCCGTGAGTTTGAGTAATCGCGTTTCTGCAACGCCATAGACTAAGCGCCCAATGTTGCCCCAGTACAGCGTTCCCGCACACATCGCACAGGGTTCGATCGTGGTATAAAGCGTACAGTTCCACAAGTATGCTGGACTCAGATTTTGATACGCCGTTCGTATCAGTACCGACTCTGCGTGATTGACCGTATCGACATTGCCTTGCTCAAACAACACGGTTTCGTGATCCGGTGCAACTAAGATCGCCCCGAACGGATGATGTCCAAAGGTACGCGATCGAATCGCAATCTGATTTGCACGTCGGAGATGTTTTAGCATTTCTTGAGCGTTCGGATCGCGAATTTCCATTACTTCCCCCAACGAGTCAGGGCTTGACTCAGTGCCGCTTTTACTTGCTCTGCAACGCTTAATTCGCTTCTACTGCCATCGATCCGAACAATGCGATCGGGATTCGCTTCCGCCAATTTTGCAAATCCTTGCTGCACCCGACGATGAAACTCAAGGCTCGCTTGTTCGATGCGATCGCGCTTTCCTCGCGTCTTCATTCGCTCGAATCCCACTTCAACATCAATATCTAACCAAATCGTTAAATCGCTTTGCAAGCCTCCGGTTGCAACTTGATTGAGTTGGTCGATTAGTTTGAAATCCAAGCCGCGACCGTAGCCTTGATACGCGATCGTAGAATCGGTGTAGCGATCGCACAAAATCAGCGCGCCGCGTTCTAGATGCGGGCGCAAGAAATCTTCCACGTGCTGAGCGCGATCGGCGGCGTAAAGAAGCAATTCGGCACGATCGTGAATTGGCTCCTCGTCGCTGTGCAGTAAAAGCCGTCGAATGCCTGCACCGAGTTGAGTTCCACCCGGTTCGCGCGTCGGAATCACATCCCTTTGCTGAATCGTTGTCAGCCATTGACGCGATCGTTCAAGCTGCGTTGTCTTGCCACAGCCTTCGATTCCCTCAAAGACAATTAATTTACCGTCCATTCGTTTTCAGCCACCTGAGCCACGACAATTTAGAGTATTTCAAATCAGGGGTTTTTCTATTCGATCTCTGCAAAATAGATCAAATTTGGGGTTATCCGCTATAAAGGGGCTAGGGCAATTTGCCATCGAAAGCCCGATCGCTGGATGCAAACGTTGCAAGATTGCAGCTTGTAACGTTCTGAAAGCCAGATTAAGATTTACGGGCAGTTACCTAGACCAGGGTATCGTTTTAGCGTAGGTTGGAAAAGTAAAACGTGAAGATTCGCTTGTCACAAGATTGGGGTTTGCTATGGCTCGTTACACCTGTCTATTCACTGTTGGAGTCCCCGTGCAGAATCTCCAGCCGCTGTTGAATCAGACGCTGAAATCCTGCAACCTGGATGTGATCTACGCGACTGAAGACTACATGATGGCGCGCGAAATTCCAGGAAATGTGGCATTTCCAAAACTCGTTACGGTCGAGGTGCTGATTGATAAAACAACAGCAACTGAGAAAGAAACTCGAATGAATTTTGTGATCAAAAACGAGGAGCTACCGCTTCAAGTCGAGAATCACTGCCGCAAGATGTATAACCTAGTCAATCAAGCAATCAGCGAGAATCAAGGTTGGAATTTGATTGAAACGGTGACAGGCTAAATTTTTTCGAGATGCAAAAAACTCCGGGCTTTTCGATTGAAAGCCGGAGTTTTTTAAGAATTCACTTAGTTCCTGATTCTTAATCGTCGTCTTCGGGATCGCCGACCATGTTCGGACTAATTAACGTAATATCAAATTCATCAGGCGGAACGGTTAGCACTGCATCCCGTTTCAATAAATAATAAATTGCGCGAACTTGCGGGCCAAACACAATCTCGTCTTGGTTACGTAGATCGCACTGTTGCAGTTTACGACCATTGATTAAAAGACCATTTGCACTCGGCTTTCCTTTGAGATTGCCATCAACGATGCGATAGTAATGCGTTCCGTCTTCGTTCGGTAACTGAAGCAACGTAGCGTGACGACGCGATACGAATTGCGAAACTAAACGGATATCGCATTTGGGGTCGCGTCCGATCGAATAAACCGGGGCATCTAACACAAACTCCCGGCGACCCTTATCGTCTTCGATAATGATCAGGTGGTTTTGATGCGGTTCTGAGGGCATTGACACTCGAATTTAAGGGGTGGGTGAACGGTAAATAGAATGAACTGACCTAGACAAGATAGATCGCGCCTTGCAAGGAGCAACACAGTACGAGTACTGACTCGTCCGCTTCGGAGTTTCATTGTAGTAAAAGAAACCGATCGTGACCGAAATCGATTTAAACCTCACCTAATGTAACTGATTCTTGTCACTGTGACGATTTTGCAAAGCGTCGTAACAATAGCGAATTCGTCACAACGCTAACCGAACTAAATGCCATAAATGCACCTGCGGCGGCAGGACTGAGCAAAATACCAAAGGATGGAAGTAATATACCCGCTGCGATCGGGATTCCGAGCAGGTTATAAGCAAATGCCCAGAATAAGTTTTGCTGAATTTTCGAGAAGGTGGCGCGGCTAAGACGAATCGATTCCACCACGTCACTCAGTCGATCGCGCATCAATACGATTCCGGCAGTTTCGATCGCGACATCGGTTCCTGATTTGAGCGCGATACCGACATCGGCTTGAGCAAGAGCGGGCGCGTCGTTGATGCCGTCTCCAACCATGCCGATACAATGTCCTTCGGCTTGAAGTTTTGCGATCGTCGCTGCTTTTCCTTCAGGCGGAATTTCAGCAAAGACATCAGAAAGTCCAAGATTGCGGGCGATCGCTTCAGCGGTTATTTGACGATCGCCGCTCAGCATCAGAACCCGGAGATTGAGATCCTGCAAAGCTTTGATCGTCGTTCGGGCATCAGGTCTAAGCGTATCTGAAACGGCAATAATTCCGATTAAAGTCTGAGTGGCGACGTAAACGATCGTTTTTCCTTGTGCGGCGAGTTGGTCGGCTTGCGATCGTGCCGTTTTAGAGATAGAAATTTGATTGCTTTCTAACCATTGTGCAGTTCCCAGGAAGACTTGCTGCTGAACCGAATCGAGTTCAACTTTTGCCGAAACTCCGTATCCCGCTTCGGTGTAGAAGTCTTGAGCGGAAAGAAGGGGCAAATCTTGGGCGGCTTGTAGAATCGCGATCGCCATCGGATGTCGAGTTCCGCTTTCAACGGTAGCAGCGATTTGAAGTAGGCGATCGTTCTCGAATTCGATCACATCCGTCACCACAGGTTTTCCGGTCGTCAAGGTTCCAGTTTTGTCAAAGACGATCGTATCAAGATGATGCACTCGTTCTAAAACATCCCCACCGCGAATCAGCAATCCGCGCTCGGCTCCAATGCCTGAACCGACAAGAATTGCAGTCGGAGTCGCGAGTCCTAACGCACACGGGCAAGCAATGACAAGAACGGCGATCGCTAACTTCAAACTCAGCAGCATCGGAGAGGGATGTGGCATCATGCCCATATCGTGCGCGTGTTCTAGACCAATCGTCCACTGCGGCAGATTTGTCCAAATTCTTGTGCCGATGAATTCCCAAAACAAGAAAGTGCAAAGCGCGATCGACAACACTCCATAGGTAAAGTAACCTGCGATCGTGTCAGCTAATTTTTGAATCGGAGCTTTGCGCGCTTGAGCCGATTCGACTAAATCAATGATGCGCGCCAGAGTGGTGTCTTTACCCACGCGCGTTACTCGAATAGCGATCGCGCCAGATTGATTCATCGTTCCCGCAGCGACAAGATCGCCTGCTTGTTTCTGAACGGGAATCGATTCACCCGTTAAAAGGGATTCATCGAT
>CAXTDB010000241.1:0-8019 GCA_964242045.1 uncultured Leptolyngbya sp.
CAACGTAACTTTCTGCTTGTCTTGCATAGAACTTTCAGTCGTTTTACCCGGGTATGCAAATACAATATCTGCCAGATTCTAGGCTGTCAAGACGGTAAGCCAGCATGACAGCATTATTGTTACAATCGTTTACATTATGAAGCAGGGTTTGAGTTGGATTCTAGTCGGATTGATTGGGTTAACGGGATGCGATCGCTTGCCGTGGGAGCGTTCGGAGCAGCAGCAGAGTCGGCTTCTTGAGCGTTGGCAGACGTATCGGAATTCTCGGTTTGGGTTCGAGTTTTTGTATCCAGAAGGATGGATCGATTCGATTCCGCCAGAGAACCAGGATGGCATTGCGTTTAGTGATCCAAGAAATCCAGGGTTTGAGATCCGGGGTTGGGCGAAGTTAAAGCGACCCGATCAATCTAACCAGCAGAAACCCACTCCGAACTTTACAACAGAGCAGGGAATTGCTGGACGGTTGGATGTCAAGGTTGAAGCTCAGAGCAGTGTGATGATGTTGACGATCGATCATAAAGATGTGGAATATCACTGGCGCGGCACTGCTCCCAGTTCACAATTTGGCAACTATTACCGATTTTTCTCATTTATCGCGAGTCGGTATCGGGTTCCGCAGTGAGGGGAGTGCGATCGTTTTTTCAGTGTTACTGCTGTCATTGGATACATACCCTGTGGGCAAACTCTTTAATAACCGTATTGACAGAAAAAAGTAGTTCATGAACGCTGAGGAAGCAGTTAATCTAGTTAATACTTTGATTGAGCAATATCGTGTTGATATCGGGAAGCGTCCCAACATTACCCCTGTTACATGGAAAGGGATCAGCATGACGATCGAAGAGGCAAAAGTAGCGATTCAAGGACTTGAAGTTGCTAAGTTGAAGTATCAATCCGCGATGAACAACACTCAGACGGGTGGAGAAATCACGACATTAGCGACCGGGGGTGCTGGTTTGGTCGCAATGGTAACAGGGGTTGCATTGATGTTGTTTCCTCCCACCGCGATCGCGGGTGCAGCTACACTCGCAGGTGGAATTGGATTGGCAGGTGTAGGTAAAGTTGTTGGCGATAGTGTCGGGGAAATTGGTACAAATAGCAACGTGCAAGCTCTCCACCAAATTGATGCTTACATCGATTCAATTAAAAATGCGGTCATTGCATCAATTTGATTCGAGCAGGAAGAAAAACAGGCGGGAAAAGTATCATATGGATGCTGAATTGATTTTTCAGTCATTTTTGTCGCCGCTGTATGGGGATGTTAATTTACTCTACGATCTCACAATCCTAACGCCACACCAAAGCTCGATCGCGCTTTACCAAATTCTTGCCATCTTCAGCGCAAATCCTGACATTTCAGGTTCGCAACTAACCGACTCAGGATTCTCTAAAATTTCAGGTGATTGATTGGGTCGGTAAATATGGACTTGGCGATTTTGTCGATCGATCAACAATCCCAAGCACACTCCATTTGCAATGTATTCCTCCATCTTTTCTTTCAGACTCACCAACGTATCGTTACTAGACCGTAACTCTACAACAAAATCAGGAGTGATCGGTGCAAAAGAGGCTTGTTGTTCTGGTTGCAAGGCATTCCAGCGATCGGACAGAATCCAAGCGGCATCCGGCGATCGCGTTGCACCATTCGGTAAAGTAAAGCCTGAACTCGAATCAAAGACTTCTCCGGTTCCATTCGCTTCAGACCAGACGAAAAGCTGACCGAAGATTCTGCCGTTGCGGTTTCCGGTGTCGGAAAAGGCTGGGGGCATAACGATGATTTCTCCGGTAGCATTTCGCTCGATTCTTAAATCGGGATTGGTGCAGCAAAACTCATAAAATTGGCGATCGCTCAAATTTGACATTGAGGTGATTGAGGAGAGATCGATCGACAATGGAATCTGTTCGGATTTGACCCACAGGCTAGTCATTAGGAATTTGAAAAGTTTTTCTTAACTATAGCCGATGTGCGATCGCTCAAGTTTCACCAAATTCCTATAGACTCTCGATCCAAGTTAGCGCTACGATCCTTTTCCCACCAAAAAGTAACTTGATATGTTGGCAAAACGAATTCTGCCTTGTCTGGATGTGAAAGCGGGGCGCGTGGTCAAAGGAATTAACTTCGTCGATTTGCGGGATGCAGGCGATCCGGTTGAACTCGCACAGGCTTACAACGAGGCGGGGGCGGATGAGCTTGTGTTTTTGGACATTACTGCAACGCATGAAGATCGAGACATTATTTACGATGTGGTGTATCGGACGGCTGAGCAAGTATTTATTCCGTTAACGGTCGGCGGCGGAATTCAGAATTTAGACACGATTAAGAAATTACTGAGAGCGGGAGCCGATAAGGTCAGTATTAATTCGGCAGCCGTGCGTGATCCGGATTTGATTAATCGATCGAGCGATCGCTTTGGAGTTCAATGTATTGTTGTGGCGATCGATGCGCGGCGACGAGAAGATCTGACGAATCCCGGTTGGGATGTGTACGTGCGCGGCGGTCGAGAAAATACCGGAATTGATGCGATTTCTTGGGCGAAAGAAGTCGCGGAACGGGGAGCCGGAGAATTACTGATTACGAGCATGGATGCCGATGGAACGCAGGCGGGTTATGACCTAGATCTCACTAGCACGATCGCACAACAAGTCGAAATTCCGGTGATTGCTTCTGGCGGTGCGGGAAATTGTGAACATATTTATCAAGCCTTAACGAACGGTAAAGCTGAAGCGGCGTTACTTGCGTCTTTGTTGCATTACGGTCAGTTAAGCGTCGGACAAATAAAGACATACTTAAGCGATCGTCAGATTCCGGTGCGAGACGCATAGAATGACGGGACTTCAGAAAGCCCACTCAATCGACTGATAAGGATTTGCTACCACCAAGATTAGGAATTTTTCTCCTGCGATCGCGCTCTTACTGAAGCCTTCTTATCTGAGCATCTGTTACAATATGTAAACTATGGTGATAACAATCTTATTTATTGTCATTGCTCTTGTGGCTTGGGCGCTTCATTTAATGCAGGAAGCGATCGAGCAAAAAGAGTTTTCTCTGATGCTGGCTGGCACATTGGTCGCAATGGCAGCCACGGCACTCGTTGGTGTTTACTTTGTGATGGGCAATTACATGGGGTACGTCAGTCACCTTTCGCCTCAAGAAACCGCAATGAATCAAGAGGCTTACGAATCGGTGGCGCGATACCTCGAAGAACAGGATCAGCTTTATATGACTGCTTCGGCATCTCGATCGATTTCTCAAGTTGTGCGAAATGTTTCGCCCTAAATTCGATACGATCTTTAATATCAAGTTTTAACAATGGGGTGGGTTAAACTGCCCCATTTTTTAGTGAGTATTATGAGTTACTACATTTCTCCTCGTTTTCTGGATAAACTCGCAGTTCATATCACCAAGAATTTTCTGTCTTTGCCAAATGTGAAAGCGCCTCTGATTTTGGGAGTTCACGGGCGAAAAGGTGAAGGCAAATCGTTTCAGTGTGATTTAGTGTTTGAGCGCATGGGAATCGAAGCGGTTTATATGTCGGCGGGAGAACTGGAAAGTCCTGATGCTGGCGATCCGGGGCGATTGATTCGACTGCGGTATCGAGAGGCGGCGGAATTTGTCAAAGTGCGCGGCAAAATGGCGGTTTTGCTGATTAATGATTTTGATGCGGGTGCGGGACGGGTGGATCAGTTTACTCAGTACACGGTGAATACGCAATTGGTGCATGGAACGCTGATGAATATTGCGGATAATCCGACAAATGTTCAGCTTCCAGGCAGTTATGATTCTGAACCGACGCAGCGAATTCCGATCATTTTGACGGGAAATGATTTCTCGACGTTGTATGCTCCGTTGACGCGCGACGGGCGGATGGATAAATTCTTTTGGGAACCCGATCGAGCAGATCGAATCGGCATCGTGGGCGGAATTTTTGAGATCGATCAAGTGGCAAAGGGAGATGTTGAGAAATTAGTTGATCAATTCCCGAATCAATCGATCGATTTCTTTGGCGCACTGCGATCGCGGCTTTACGATGAGCAGATTCGCCGCTTGATCGACGATGTGGGACTCGATCGCATTTCACAGCGGATTGTGAATAGTACCGAGCGTCCGCCAGAATTCCGCAGACCCGATTTTAGTTTGTCGCATCTGATTGAAGTTGGAAGCGCGATCGTTCAAGAACAGAAACGCCTTCAGGAATTGCGCTTAGTTGAGGAATACAATCAGACCGTTCGCAATCGTGGACTCGGTGAAATTAGGATGACACCGCAACCTGTTCATCACAATAATGGTTCAACGGTTCCGGAGCCAATTCGATCGACGAGCTATAACGGTCAGCCTTCGAGTAATCGCTTAACACCGGAGATTGTGAGCGAAGTCAATCGAATCTTGGGACAGGGACAGCGGTTAGGAATTGAAGTGGTCGATGCTCGACGCTTTAGGATTAATTCTTGGAACTGTTATGGAATGTTTGAAGGAGATGGAGCAGCGGCAATTGCAGCTTTAGAATCTTGTTTAGATGAGCATCAGAAAGATTATGTGCGGATTGTGGGAATTCGCGATCATCAACGGGTGATTGAAAGGATCGTGCATCGCCCTAATTAATAGTTGGCTGCTTAGGTTATCTGCTGAAGCGATACTTTGAAGTAATTAGTGAGGCGATCGCAGTTGTGCCACAGTTTCTGCTGGTTACGGATCTTGATAACACCTTAATAGGTGATGATGACGCTTTGAAACGTCTCAATGCCTGGTTCAACGAGCATCGCCATACCTATGGTTCAAAACTGATTTATGCAACCGGGCGATCGTTGAAATCCTATCAACGGCTCGTCACTTCAACCTTGCTATTGGAGCCAGATGCCTTGATTGCTTCCGTCGGCACTGAAGTTTATTGCCCAAGCGATAAGTTAGATGAGATCTGGTCTAGCCCATTCTCTGACTGGAACCGAGCAAGTATTGCAGCTATTGCGCAACAATTTCCCCAACTGATTCCTCACCCTGAGAGCGAACAACGTCCCTTCAAACTGAGTTTTGTTCTCGCTCAGGAAAACAAATTCATTCTGCCAGAACTGGAAGCGCAACTCATTGCTAAAGGACTGGATGCCGAAATTATTTATAGCAATGATCATGACCTTGATATCGTGCGAAGTAAAGCTAATAAGGGAAGTGCCCTCACCTACCTTTATCAAGTGCTTGGATTTACAGCCAAACAAACGGTAGTTTGTGGGGATTCTGGAAATGACATTGCCCTATTCACAGTTAACAGGCGTGGCATCATTGTTGGTAATGCTCGCAGAGAGTTGCTTCAATGGCACCAGGATGATCTTGAAGGTGATCGGTACTTAGCCCAAGCTCAGTATGCAGCGGGGATTATAGAAGGACTAAAACATTTTGGGATTATGCGTGAATAGCAATCGTGTTTGCAGCAGTCCAACGCTGCGTTGGAGCGGCAGGGTAAGGGAGATCATCTGTGATAAAGTAACCTTTACCGCTGCTCAACCTAGTCGTTACGCAACTTATTCAAGCAAACCCCGCATTGCTTCTTCAATCCCCAAATTCTCAATCTGGTAGATACTCAAAATTTAGTACCTTTTCATGGGGATAAGGACAAGTCACAGGAAAAGTTTCTAGCGGCAACCCCGTTTCATCTGCTGCCTGTTCACGAGCATTCGTATAGCATTCAGCAAAGACTTCTTGAAGATAGGGAGCTAAGCTGGGTGAATCTTTCAAATCATCGTTCACGTGCCGACGATGTTCTCGAATGCTTCCGCGCCAACTTCCACTCCGAGACTCTGGCTGAAATTGCCATCTCAGAAGGTGAAGCAGAATCACCACGAGGTTACTTTTGAGGCTTTTCCGCTCCCGTCTAGATATATCTTCGATCAGGTTTTGCCAATCGACACAAGAATAGTTTTGAGTCCGTAATTGTTCCGCTGTCGTCTCAACTCAGCGGACAAAATCGGTTTCGTAAAGACTCTTTTGGCTGGCTTTCAATTCAGTTGACATCGTTTTGCCTTCTGTATTCTTAAGTGTTTGATCGCACGAACCCCGCAATACTTTCCACAAATTCCTGAGTTGATTCGTAAGGTAATACGTTTCGACCAGGAATGATCACGCCTTCAGAGTTTGGGAATTTCTGCAAATAGTCGTTTAACCGATCGCCCACCTTCTCCCCTTTCCCTTCGCGGCTGATACTCGAAGCTCGATCGCCAAACACCGCTAAAACAGGTTGTTGAATTTGCGCCATTTTTCGCGTGTAATCTTGTCGCCAAAATCCAGATAAAAACGCAAATACCGCATGACGACTTTCTAAATTTTCTGATCCCTGTTTTAGCGTTGATAGCCATTCAGAATCGACTTGAGCTTCATTTGCAAACAATTGGCGAATTGAGAAGTTTTTCAGAAATTCAGTTCGACGTGCATAACGGTAAAATCCGTTTCCAAACGGAGAATCGAACAGATTCCAAGCGACTCGATGCGATAAATCTGAAGTGTCTCGACTCAGGAGCGACATTGCAGGCGATCCGCTCAGAACGATCGCTTTCACCAAATCAGGTTCGATCGTGGCAAGCTCGATCGCAACCGGAGATAATGCGCCTTGAGCAATGACGATCGCAGGCGTTTTGATCACCCGATGCAGAAAAGATTGTAATTGCTGCGCCCAATCGATCGGAGCATAAGCGATTCGCGGCATATCACTCCCACCACATCCCAAAAGATCCGGGTTATAGATTGAGTTGCCCTGCCAAGATTGAGTGAATCGTTGCCAAAACTGTCTGGATAGTCCAACCCCGATCGGGTGAATCAACAACAACGGAGCGCCCTCACCTTCTTGGAGGTCATACGCGCACCGATACTGATCCCACTGATAAAACTGCGTTTTGTTTAGTTGCTTCATTCCTCTACTTTAAAGGGAAACTCAGCGTGAATCTGCCAACGTTGCCCGTCGTGTTTGAGTAACGTGAGACGATCTGCCATGAACTCGAAATGCAGCGATCGATCTTTGAATTCCTGCCACGCAAGTTTAAAGTTCTGTTTAGTCAAATCCCGAAACGCAACAGTCATGTGAGGCGCATACGGGCGAGATTTTTCTTTTAAATCAACAAGCGCGATCGACATTTCTAGGTGCTCAATTAATCTGCGGTGGAGTGTCAGAAGTGCATCAGTCCGATCGACATTGATATAGATCACACGAGGTGGAAAAGCACCGAAGCCATCGAGTGTAATCGAGATTGGAAATTGAGATCGGGCAAAAATCTCAATGGCTTCTTTCAGTGCTGTAAAGCGATCGTGTTGCCATCGAAACGGTGGCTGTAACGTAATATGCGGAGGTGATTTGAATGCGTGGCGACTGGCATAATACTGATCAAAATGGGATTTAACTTCGGTAGCATATTGTTGGATCGCTGGTGAGGGAAGCAGCGCGATAAAGAAAAGTGACTCTGTGTTCATGCAACGATCTTTGCACGGAAAAATCAGACTTATGCCCCTTAAGTCCTGTAAAACTTCACTTCGATACTGTAGCGATCCAATTAAGCTACAGCATAGAACGGCGCTGATAAAAATGATAGAGGAAATGGGTCAATGCCTTGGTTCGTCAAAATTGAAGAAGGAATCGTGGATAAAGCCACATTTGATCAATACGTTCCCGCGCATAAAGCTTTTGTCAAAGACCTAATCGCTAAGGGTTACGAAGCGAAAACAGGATATTGGGGATGCTTCGGCGGTGGAATGTTGGTTTTTAAGGCAACCTCAATGGATGAAGCCGAAAAAATTGTGATGGAAGATCCGCTAATTCGCAATCAGTGTGTGCATTACAAGCTTTACGAATGGAAAGTTGTGGTGGAATGAGATGAGAAATTGTCACTCTACGATCGTAGAGAGTGCTATGCTAGAAAGCGACTCGGATCTATGCGATCGTAACGCCCAAACTTTGTCAGGACCGGAAGGTAGCAGCAATACGGGATGCTTATGATAGGCGTAGTCTCCGGGTCGCCTTCGTTTTAAAGGGTCGGTTTTCTACACCG
>CAXTDB010000242.1:0-8018 GCA_964242045.1 uncultured Leptolyngbya sp.
TAGCCCAATGGATTTAGAATCTCGCGATCGCTGGGTGGAATTTTCCAAAGCCAAAGACACCATGTTCGCGCGTACAAATATTCCTGAAGCGCCGTGGTTCACCGTTGAAGCCAACGACAAAAAACGCGCTCGCCTGAATTGTGTCAGCCACCTTTTAAGCAAAGTGCCTTACACCGACATGACTCCTGAAGCGATGGAGTTAACGCCGCGCCGATCTGCACCCGATGATTATGTTCGTCCGCCCCGGAATGAACAATTCTTCGTGCCACAAACTTACTAATTTTTACCTTCGAGGACAGTTTCCATGAGTCATGAATTGCGCGTTCAAGCGATTTCTCAAGTTACCGATCGCACGCCTTTACCGTCGAAAATTCCGTCTCGCTTAGAGGCAATTTGGGCAACCGATGTGTTCACGCTGAGCAAGATGCAAGCGTGTTTGCCGAAAGATGTGTTCAAATCAGTGCAAAGCACCCTTAAAACAGGTGGAAAGCTTGATATTTCGATCGCAGGCATTGTTGCAGCAGCGATGAAAGACTGGGCAATCTCGAAAGGCGCACTTTACTATGCTCACGTTTTCTATCCGCTGACGAATGCGACTGCTGAAAAGCATGATGGCTTCATTTCGGTACAAAGCGATGGTTCTGTAATTTCAGAGTTCACCGGAAAAGTTCTTGTGCAGGGTGAACCGGATGGATCATCATTTCCGAATGGCGGACTGCGGGCGACGAATGCGGCTCGTGGCTACACGGCTTGGGATGTGACCAGTCCGGCTTATGTGATGGAAACTGATAACGGAGTGACACTGTGCATTCCGACGGTGTTTGTGTCTTGGACGGGGGAAGCGCTCGATAAGAAAACACCGCTTCTACGATCGAATTCCGCAATGAACAAAGCTGCAACTCGCGTTCTCAAGCTGTTGGGATATACCGATGTTGCAACCGTTAATTCAAGCTGCGGTGCTGAGCAAGAGTACTTTTTGGTGGATGCTCACTTTGCTCACAATCGTCCTGATCTTTTGCTGACTGGACGAACCTTGTTCGGCAAGTCGCCCGCGAAAGGTCAACAGTTTGATGATCACTACTTTGGAGCGATTCCAGAGCGGGTTCAAGTCTTTATGCAAGATGTGGAAGAAAAGCTATATCGGCTTGGTATTCCAGCAAAAACGAGACACAACGAGGTTGCACCGGGACAGTTTGAAATTGCACCCTTCTTTGAAGCTGCAAACGTTGCGAGTGATCACCAACAGTTGATCATGACTATTTTGAAAACAACCGCTAAGAAACATGGCTTTATGTGTTTGCTGCATGAAAAGCCGTTTGCGGGGGTGAATGGTTCTGGTAAGCACGTGAACTGGTCGGTCGGCAATCCAACGCAAGGAAATTTACTTGATCCCGGTGATACACCTCACAAGAATCTGCAATTTCTATTGTTCTGTGGCGCAGTGATTCGGGGTGTACATACCTATGGTTCATTGTTGCGGGCGGTAGTTGCGACAGCAAGCAATGATCATCGACTCGGTGCAAATGAAGCTCCGCCTGCGATCATTTCGGTGTATCTGGGAACTCAACTCGAAGAAGTGTTCGAGCAGATCGCCAAAGGAGAAGTGAAAGATTCAGCCCACAGTGGAATGATGGATCTCGGTATCGATACTTTGCCTGTGTTTGTTAAAGATGCGGGCGATCGCAATCGTACCTCTCCATTCGCCTTCACCGGAAACCGTTTTGAATTCCGCGCGGTCGGTTCTGGTCAGTCGGTCTCAGGTCCATTAGTGGCAATGAACACGGTGCTGGCGGATTCGCTGACGTGGGTAGGTGACAAGCTCGAAGCTGAACTCGCAAAAGGAACTGAGATGAGTGTTGCGGTCTTCGCAATTCTCAAAGAAGTAATGGACAATCACAGCGCAGTGGTCTTCGGCGGCGATGGTTACTCGGAAGAGTGGCATAAACTTGCTGAAGAACGCGGATTGCCGAATCTGCGAACTACGGCGGATGCGTTGCCTGTCTTGAAAGATCCGATGATCGAGGAATTGTTCGATCGCGTCGGTGTGCTAACTCCCGTGGAACTTGAAAGCCGCTTCGATGTGTATGCTGAACAATACGTTCAAACGATCGAGGTTGAAGCGAGGCTCGTAATTAGCATGGCGAAGACGATCATTTATCCGGCAGCAGTCCGGTATCTATCGGATTTGGGCAGTGCGATCGCGAATTTGAGCAGCATCGGAATTACGATCGAGAAAGAAACGGCTGAAAAAGTTGCGACCTTGTTGCAGTCGATGACGGATAACGTCGGTAAGTTGACTGCTGCCTTGGGGAGTCATGACTTTGACACGACTGAAGCTCACATGCAGTACTGTGCCCAAACCCTTCGTCCGCTGATGGATAAGGTGCGCGAGTATGCAGATGCGCTCGAAGGTGAGATCGCAGATGATCTGTGGCCCCTGCCAACTTATCAAGAAATGCTGTTTGTGAAGTAGTTCTTGTAAACTAGCTTTGACCTCCTGCATTAGTTATGGGTGCAGGAGGTCTTGTTGTATCATGAGGTGCAGAACACACTCTACGATCGCAGTGCTATGTCTGTACCGATGCTGAAACGGTTCACGATCGAGGAATATCACCGCTTAACCGAGTTGGGATTTTTCCAGGAAGACGATCGAATTGAACTCATTCGAGGACAATTAATTTACATGGCAGCGAAAGGAACACCGCATTCAGTTTGTAGTACCCGTTTGAATCGTCAACTGACAAAACTATTAGGCGATCAAGCAACGCTTCGTGGACAAGAACCGATTACGTTGTCGAATAATGGCGAACCAGAACCAGATTTTGCAATTGTCCGGAATCAGGCAGATGATTATCTCTCAGCACATCCAAGCCCAGAAGAGGTCTTGCTGATCATTGAAATTTCAGACTCATCTTTGACTTATGACCAAGGGACAAAGTTGAAACTATATGCAGAAGAGGATATCCAGGATTATTGGATTTTTAATTTGATTGATTGTGTTTTAGAAATGTACAGCGAACCTTATCAAAGTTCGCACTCAGAATTTGGTTATCGAGTGAAACGAATTGCTTTACCGAATGAGGTTGTCGCATTGCCTCAGTTTTCGGAATTGTGCTTGGATTTATCAATCGTGTTTCCGATCGCTTAACCTACAGCAAAACCTTCAACGCCAACGGTTTTGTTTTGACGATCGATCAGGCATCCCAACCGCACCCCGTTCTCGATATACTCCTGCATTTTGGCTTTTAGCTCTTCGAGGGAATCGCTTTTTGATCGAATCTCGATGACAAAATCAGGAGCGATCGCTAAAAAGCAATCCTCATGTTGATCCCAGTCTTGGGGCAATCGATTTTTAGCAACAAAAGATGTAGCGGGTGAACGAATTGCAGTATTTGGAAGTCGAAAGCCCGCATTTGGACTAAAGACTTCACCGAGTTTTTTCTGCTTAACCCATGACCAAAGATGAGCGCAGGCTTTCGCAATTCGATCTCCTGAAATTCCGCCGCGTAGAGACATTGCAATCAAACTTCCATCTTCATTACGCTCGAATCGCAGTTCAGGAAGGTCAGCACTCAATTGCATCAAATCGTCGTCAGTAATTTCGATGAATGGATGTTCCATGAGTCTGTCTGAATGCAAGATTAGCGATGAGTGATCCAGTGGATTAAGGCTCCGAGTGCTAGACCGATCGTCGAAGTGGCAGCCCAGATCAAAAATACATGAAATCCGCTGAAGGATTCACAAAGCTTGTTAGCCGCCATAGCTACACTCCAAGCCACGAATATAGTCCAAACCCAACCTACAGCTACAGCCCAAGCCCCAACCACAGCCCAAGTCAAAGCTACAGCCCAAGCAACAGACACAGCTAAAGCCCTATGCCAAGTTCCAGACACAGTTTCAACCAAAGCCCAACACGCAGTCCAACACGCAGTCCAAGCCCAAATCCAAGCCCAAGCTTAAGCTTGAAGAGAAAATGCTAGTCCGAAACCTGGAAAGGTGTAGCCAAGCAAAGTAAAAAATAAAGAAACCCAAGGGAGTCTTTGAAACTGTCGAGTTCTAAAAGCTTGCCGAACTCTCGTTTGTTCAGTTTGGTGTTGGGCTTCTTGCTCTAACTGTTGCTGCTTCTGCCTTTGTTGCTCTCGTTCAAACTCTTCTCGCTGTCTTCGTTCTTGCTCTTTTATAATCTGCTGTAGTCTTCGTTGCTTTTGCTGTTGTCGTTCCTACTCTATCCGTTCTAGCTTGCGTTGATATTCTCTCAATTGCTCTACTGTCCAGCGAATTCCTCGTTCAATACTGAGAAAAGCATCGTCATGATTCTCCCATTTGGTTACAGGGCGAGCATCTTCGGGTAGAGCATGAAGCTTTCCAAATGGGGCTTCGTGCCAATCGACAGGACGCAGAATAATGGGTATGACACAGGCTTCATTCCGATCGTGTCTCTCCAACGCTTTCCTCAGTTCGTTGTGGTAGCAGTAATCTGACGCAAGAAAATCAGAACTAATTAACAGCAATATGATCTGCGCTGAATTCAGGTGAGTTTCGATTTCTTTTTCCCATTCTGAACCTGCGCTAATTTGTCCATCATGCCAATCCTCAATCCATCCTTGGCTTTTAAGAATCTTCAAGCGTTGGATTAACTCTGCACGCAGAGATTGATCTCGTCGTGCATACGAGACAAAAATCTTGATCGGCTCCGAAGTGTGGCTCGGCACAGGCAGAAATGAACGCTCTACATCTATAGAGTAAATCTTAATTTGGTGGAGTGTGAAATGGCACGATCGCACGATTCTTTCAACTTTCAAAAATCTCGGTCGTATTTCCGTTACAGCAGAATTTTCAGTGCTAAAGTAAACCCCGGAACGACATCTTCTCCGCTCAGAGTGGCAGACTCAGGATATTGTGTGATCGAACCGTCTGCACGATAGACAAAAGCGGTTTTGTTTTTACGATCGATCAACCATCCCAACCGCACCCCATTCTCGATATACTCCTGCATCTTTTCTTGTAAGCCTGAAAGTGAATCGCTTTTTGAACGAATTTCAATGACGAAATCGGGGGCAAGCGCTAGAAATCCATCTTCTTGTTGATCCCAATTCTCCGGCAATCGAGCTTTGGAAACGAAAGCAGCATCTGGAGAACGTATTGCTGTATTTGGGAGTTTGAAACCACCGCTAGAACTAAAAACTTCTTCTAAATCATTGGCTTCCACCCAAGCAGCAAGACGAAGAATTGCTTTAACTTCTCGATTACTTGAGATACTGCCTGTTGGTGACATTGTAACTAAACTCCCATTTGCATTCCGCTCGAATCGCAGTTCGGGATTTTTGGAACTCATTTGCATCAGTTCCTCATCGGTAATCTCGGTGAATGCAGGATGTACCATGTTAAGTGTCCAGAATGCGGCGATATTCTTGACTATAACCTCTGATGAAATATGCGATCGCGCTTGGGAGCAACTTAGGAGATTCAAGGTCAATTCTAGACTCTGCACTGAGTCGATTAGAAACAATTGTCGCTCGATCGTCCTGGTATCAAACCAAAGCCGTTACTCTTCCGAATAGTCCGCCTCAGCCCGATTACATTAATGGCTGTGCGATTCTCGAAACTGAACTAGCACCGCTCGAACTGTTAGCGAAACTTCAGCAAATTGAAATTGAGTTTGGGCGAATTCGATACCAGCGATGGGATGCTCGTACTCTTGACTTAGATATTCTGCTGCTTGATGATGTAGTATTCCAAACCAAAACGCTCGAAATTCCGCATCCTCGAATGAGCGATCGCGCTTTTGTGCTTGTCCCATTAGCGGAAATTGCTCCTGATTGGAAACATCCCGTGTTGAATCGTTCGATCGAGCAACTGGCTCGGTCAGTAGATACTACGGATGTGCGAAAGATCTAAGCACTGTGCCACCTTCACCCTGTTAGATTCATGCCTTTGGGATCAGAACCTCCTCAACTCCTCAAACAGCGTCTTCTCTACAAAGGACGCAAGTTTAACTTTGAAGTGAACAGTCTGCGGTTGCCAAATAAAGCAGAGGGCGATTGGGAATGTATTCGACATCCAGGCGGTGCGTTAGTAATTCCGGTGACCCCCAATGGCAAGTTGGTGCTGGTGAAACAGTATCGGTTTGCGGTGCAGCGACGACTGTATGAGTTTCCAGCAGGAACGGTGGAAATCGGCGAAGATCCGCTCGAAACCGTACAGCGCGAGGTGCAGGAAGAGACAGGCTATACGTCGGAGAATTGGAAAAAGCTCGGAGAGTTCTTCTTGGCTCCGGGCTATTCGGATGAAGTGATTTATGCGTTTTTGGCAACAGAAGCAACGATCGTTGAAAATCCCCCCGCGCAAGATGATGATGAAGATATTGAAACAGTATTAATGTCTCCACACGAAGTCGAAGCGGCGATCTACGCTGGAGATATCGCGGATTCTAAGTCGATTTCTAGCTTCTTATTGGCGCGATCGCTGTTACTTGATTCGTAAGTTATGTCTGATTTGATTTTGTTTTGGCATCGTCGGGATCTTAGAATCTCTGACAATCTTGGTTTGGCGGCAGCAAGAGAACGATCGAAGAAAATTGTCGGTGTGTTTTGCCTTGATCCATTAATTCTCGATCGAGATGATGTCGCTCCAGCACGAGTGAAGTATTTGATCGGAAGTTTAGAGTCTTTGCAGGCTCGGTACAAGGCAGCGGGCAGTGAGTTACTAATTATCAAAGCTGATCCGAAAGAAGGAATTCCGAAATTAGCACGATCGGTGAATGCTGCGGCTGTGTTTCTGAATCAAGATGTCGAACCGTATGGACGCGATCGCGATCAGACGGTGATCACCGCGCTGAATGCGAGTGAAATCGAAACGCAAACGTTTTGGGATCAACTGCTACACTCACCTGAAGTAATCAAATCGGGATCAGGTTCGCCTTATACCGTTTATTCGCCGTTTTGGAAAAATTGGAGCGTTCAGAGAAAAGCGGCTCCAGCTTCAGACCTTACAGGTGTAGAAGGTTTGACGGATTCGGAGCGAGAACAGGCAGAAGGTACGATTCCGCTTCCCACTGCGAAAGAACTGGGCTATGTCTGGGATAATGCGCTAATGCTCGATCCCGGTGAACAAGCCGCGCAGGAACGACTAGAAGAATTCTGCGCCAGTGCAATCTACCAGTATCAAGGAGAGCGGAACTTTCCCGCTCATTATGGAACTTCGCTGCTGAGTGCGGCGTTGAAGTTTGGCGTGATCGGAGTCCGCAAAGTTTGGGCAGCAACAGTGGAAGCAGCAGAGCATCGTGGCGAAAGCGATGATATTCGCGTCTGGCGGCAAGAGATTGCTTGGCGTGAGTTTTATCAACACGCGATGTATCACTTTCCTGAACTAGCCGACGGTGCTTATCGCAAGGTTCTGAAAGACTTTCCTTGGGACAATAACGATCAGTATTTTCAGGCTTGGTGTGAAGGAAAAACAGGATTCCCAATCATTGATGCGTCGATGCGACAGATGAATCAAACCGCTTGGATGCACAATCGCTCTCGAATGATTACGGCAAGCTTTTTGACCAAGGATTTGTTTGTCGATTATCGCTTGGGTGAGAAGTACTTTATGCAGCGATTGTATGATGGCGATTTGTCTTCTAATAATGGCGGTTGGCAGTGGAGTACATCGAGCGGCATGGACCCGAAGCCGCTGAGGATCTTTAACCCGGTCAGTCAGGCGAAAAAGTTCGATGCGGATGCAGAATATATTCGCGAATGGTTGCCAGAGTTGCGGAGTGTTGAGACTGAAGATTTGATTTCTGGCAAGATTTCAGCAGAGGAACGCGATCGCGTCGGATATCCAAAGCCAATCATTGATCACAATGTTCAGCAGCGGAAATTTAAGGAACGCTTCTCAGCACAGAAAATTGCAACTGGAGATGGTGGCGGCGATTGATCGCTTAAACTGACTCTAATACCATTTCTGTGTGTTATGTCTTTTTCTGAAATCACTGTTCAAGATCTCGCTCAGCGCCTCGACAATCCGAATCT
>CAXTDB010000243.1:0-8004 GCA_964242045.1 uncultured Leptolyngbya sp.
TCAGTTGAAAAAACTGCCAGCCGTGAGTTTTTAAGAGTTCGGCAGACTTGCGATAGCTATACCAACGATTGCCAAACTGATAGAATTCGTCGATCGCAGAACTCACCGTCACCACTGCACTGATCGCAATCACCGTAACCTTGAGGACTTTATCGATTTCTTTATCTTGATTAAAATTCAGCGCCACAATAATCGGGACTAACGCGCTAAAGAGGATCACATTGAGCCTTAAGCGTCGATGTCGATCGCGCATTTCTCCAGCGCGTTTTTCCATCCACATCACTTGGTCGAGCCAGCGCATTCGTAAGTAGTCTTTGCTGTGTTGCTCTTTGAGATCGAGCGAATCGATCAGCGCTCCGAATTCTTCTTTTAGCTGTTTGTTGTAATCGATCGAGGTTTTATCCGCCATGCAGCACTCCGATTATCGAACCGTTTGAACAAATTTCCGAATCGCTTCTAAATGTTCAATTCTAAATTCTGCATCATTATGATTTGCGCCTCGAATAAATAATAATTGTTTCGGAGTTGGGGTCGCATCATACAAAGCTTGACTCATCGCAGGTGGAATTAGCGCGTCAGCATCTCCATGAAAGTACAGGACAGGCATTTTGAGCGATTTCACTTTGTCGATCGAGTTAAATCGCTGCGTCAAGATAATCTCGATCGGAAACAAGCGAAATTCTGGTTTTCTCGCTGCCATATCTTTCATCGACGTGAATGTACTTTGAACAATCAGCGCTCTGGCATCAGGATGTTTCACGGCAAGATCGATCGCGACTGCACCGCCGATCGAGTACCCATAAATCGTAATTTGATTTGGTGGAATTTTGCGATCGTTTGTCAAATAGTTCCAAGCGGTTTGAGCATCTTCGTAGACTTGGGACTCCGAGGGAAATCCACCTTCACTTTTGCCATATCCGCGATAGCTAATCACCAACACCGAAAACCCAAGCTGATGAATCCGATCCATTTGATCAATGCCACCCAGTGTGCCGCCGTTTCCGTGAAAGTAAAGCACAGTTCCTAAGCTTGGATCGCTGCCTGAAAGCCACCAGCCATGAATCTGTTCTGTTTTGCCCAGCCAAGTTTTCACTGGAAGCCACACTTCTTCAGCCGATAAGCCGAGATCCGTAGGCGTTTTGTAAATCGTGTGGGTCGGAAAAAAGATGAATCGACCTTGAATCAGAAACAAGATGAAACAGACGACCGCATAAATCAGTAATGCGCTCTTTAATCCTCTTAAAAGCCACTTCGCGCCCAATTTCATCATGGTTCAGGTTTAGAGGGTGTTTGAGAAGTATCGTTCATTGCCTCGCCCGCCCCGGACTGGAAGTCGGGGCTAACACTGCGAAGTCTGTTGAAACAGACTGAAGACTTTATACGGGTTGGCTTTTAGTCCCCGGAGGGTGGACTTCGCCCGACTAGCCCCGACTTCCAGTCCGGGGCGGGACAAGCGATCAAGGATTACTTTTAAAACACCCTCTTAGATTTGAACGATCGCAAATCCGCTACTGCAAGCGTTCAACAATTTTAGGACTTAACTGTGATCGTGACTCAAATCGAAGCAATCAGCAAAGCGACTTGAAAGCCTGTCTTACTTCTCCTCTGAAAGCTGAAGGTCGATCGAGTTTCTAGAAGAAAAAATCGACTTTAAAGCTTGGCGCACTGATCGACCTCCAGATTCTTGCACCCAAATCAGCGGAATCAGCGCCACAAATCTTACAAGAGTAGATAGCGCAAACAGTCCAGGCAATCCACCGTATTGAACCAACTGCGCTAAAAATCCGCCTGCGGTCGTGCCTAATGCACCACTCACACCCGCAATTGCAGCGGCGATCGCAAAATACGTCGATTGGTTTTGAACAGGCGCGATTCCGAGTTGAATGTTGTTGTTACACAAATCGATCGCTGCCCAAGTTCCACCCGCTAACAAATGCAGCAGTGGCAACCATAGCCAAAGCGATAACATATCAGTGCCCGTTCCAAGCCAAAAAATCGGAGTGATCGCGACTAAAACGCCGACGGTTAATAGCAGAAATCGATTGCCCACGCGATCGGCAAGTTTTCCCCAAACAATCAACATCAATAAATTCGCCGCAGAAGTGAGACTGCTATAAATCGTCACCCAACTCACGTCTAGCCCTAAGTTATCGAGCAGATAGAGATTAAAAAACGGCGCGCTCAGATTCACAGCAAACATCCAGACGCTGAAATAAATCAAGAATCGAACAAAATTTGCATCTTGCAGCACTGCAACCAATGGCATCATTTCCGTTGTCGGTAACGCTTGACGCTGTTCTTGTGGATTCACATCAGACATAAACCACTGAAAACCAAGACTAATCAATCCCGCCACGATTCCGATCAGCAGAACTATGCCATAACCGACGATCGAGTCACCGCCAAACCGCGACACAACTAGTCCCCCTAGCGGCACACAAATCAAACAAGTTAAATTTGCAGCACTGTTCCGAATGCTGAAGTACCGTCCACGCAATTGTTTCGGAACTAACGCCGCTAACCACGAAAACCAAGAAGCACTGCCCAACGCTCCTAAAAAATGGGTAATCGTTAGAATCACCAGTGTCCAAAGCACCATTGAATGGTCAGTGATTTTGCCCCAGTGAAACGCCGCGATTCCAGCAAGAAGTAACAGCCAAATCAAGCGCGATGGTGTGTAAATTGCCAGACAGTAATTGTGTCGGCTACGAGTACGATCGCCAATCATCGCCCCGATCGGCTGAATCAAATTCGCCATCATCGGAATCGATGCTGATAACCCAATTTCAACCGAACTCGCGTGAAGTTCGACAAGGAAATTACTGAGTAAAACACCGCCTGCGATGTTCGAGAAAACGGTTGCGAAAATGCCATCGAGTGTGGAAGCACGAAGGCTCGATCGAATCTCTGATTTAGGAAATTTTAACTCAGGCGCAGTCGCCAACGGAAATACAGGTTCACTGCCTGTAATCGGTTCTGGAGACTCAATACTTTGTGTCGGAGAAGGTGTAATTGGCGCTAAATCCACTGCTAACCTCGTACAATCCATACCTGCGTCGAGCATTACAAAAGTCTATCTCGATTATCATGTCACCTAATGTCTGAACGATCGCAATCCAGAAATTTGAGCGCGATCGATTCAGATCATTGACTCTGTATAGTATTTGTTACATTGCTCTTAAAAATACTCTGTCTCTGGGGTCACATTCATGGATTCTGTAGAGTTAGCTTTCACGTCAGCACTCGATCAAGCGCGGATGATTCGGACAAAGGAAATTTCTCCGGTCGAACTGACGCAGCTTTATCTCGATCGCATCGAGCAGCTTGATCCAAAGCTGGGCAGCTTCTACACGGTGATGGCAGAGCGCGCGATCGCAGATGCGAAATCGAAGACCGAACGCCTTTCGGAATCTGAGTTACCGCCTTTTTTTGGAGTACCGATCGCGATTAAAGATCTCAATCCAGTCGAAGGGGTGCCCTGCTCGTATGGGCTGAAAGTCGCGCGCGATCGCATTGCCACAAAAGATGATTTGATCGTGACTAAGCTGAAGCAAGCAGGATTCATTATTCTCGGCAAAACTGCGACTTCTCAACTGGCTTCGTTTCCCTACACAGAGCCGCCTGGATTCCCACCGACCCGCAATCCTTGGAATTTAGACTATACACCGGGCGGATCGAGTGGCGGGTCATCTGCGGCAGTAGCAGCGGGACTTTGTGCGATCGCGCAAGGCAGCGATGGCGGTGGTTCAGTGCGAGGTCCAGCGGCTTGTTGTGGACTGGTTGGATTGAAACCTTCGCGCGGTCGAATTTCAATGGCTCCGAGCGGAGAAGCGTTTGCGGGTTTTGCGGTAAATGGGTCGCTGTCTCACACGGTTGCAGATGCAGCGGCGTTCTTGGATGTGACCGCAGGATATGTCACAGGCGATCCGTACTGGCTTCCCAACCCGGGGACTTCTTTTCTAGAAGCAATGACACAGCCGCTCAAGCCGTTACGAATTGGATTAGTGACGGAAATTACCCCGATCGGTAAAGCTGATCCGATTTGTCTTGCAGCGGTTGAAAAGATGGCGCATTTGCTCGAATCGATGGGACACACGATCGAGCCACTTACGCCCGATTTTGGGGAAATGATCGAACCGTTCATCCTCCTTTGGCGTGCTCAAACCGAAGTCGGAGTTCCGCCTTTTTTGCTTGAGAAAGTCAATCGCTGGCTATGGTGGCGGGCTAAATTTACGCCTGCGGGTCGGTATATCCGAGCGCGGCAACACCTGCAAACCTTCGCGCGCAAAGTCGTCGCTTTATCCGATCGCTTTGATGTACTGCTGACTCCGACTTATTTTCATCCCACGATTCGAGTCGGTGAATGGGCGAAATTGAGTCCAGTTAGTACGCTTCAGCAAATCATTCAATGGATTGCGCCTTGCCCCGCGTTTAACGTCAGTGGGCAACCCGGAATTAGTATTCCGGCAGGATTTGATCCGAATGGAGTCCCGATCGGAGTTCAGCTTGTGGGGCGACCCGCAGATGAGGCAACGATTTTAGCATTAGCAGCACAGCTAGAACAGGCACAACCTTGGGCACCGTTTCGACCGTCGATCGCTTGTGAGGGCAGACAAGATGCCTAGGGATTGAATTAATGATGTCGGACTCACATACTTTCATGCGTGGTCTGTGAAACTGCCTTTACTGATATTAGCGGCACGATCGAACAGTCATATCTTTCAATCATTAGCGTTGTCTCACTTTGGTTGCCCAAATGAGCCATCGTATCTGTTAGGGTCTTTTTTCTGCTTCTTCGTTCCATCCGATTGTGCTTTGGGCTTTTTGGATTCTTTATTCCCTTTCTTTTCTTTCGACATTACAATGCTCCAACAGGATTTGCGAACTCTAGACGATTTAGATATCGCCGTTCTCGATACAATCGTGCCTCTGACATCTCATTAAGAAAGTCAGAGGCACGATGCGATGCGAATTAACGATCGCTCTCGCCGTTTTTAAGCGGGAGATTATGCAGGAATCAACACAGTATCAATAATGTGGATGACACCATTATCAGCCGCTACATCGGGCGTTGTCACTGTAGAGTTATTCACCTTCACGCCTTGAGACGCATCGATTTTCACTTCTGAACCTTCAACAGTTTTAGCTGATTTCAGCTTTGTCACATCAGCCGCCATGACCTTGCCAGAGACGACATGATAGGTCAGGATTTTCGTGAGTTGGGGAATGTCCTTCAGAAGTCCATCCACTGTGCCTGCTGGCAGTTTGGCGAATGCTTCATCAGTCGGAGCAAAGACCGTAAACGGACCCTTACCTTTGAGCGTATCAACCAAGTTGGCAGCTTTGAGGGCAGCAACTAAGGTGGTAAAAGAATTCGCTTTAACAGCAGTATCAACGATATCAGCCATGAGTTTCACCTAATGTTTGTGATGTGTCGACAGTTTGATCTGTCGTTGTGAATGCACGAACCGAACTTGCTGTGAAGCCTAGAGACCCATGCTCAAGTGAGACAGAGGAAAGGTCTAAGTTCAATGCCCATCCGTGCTTAATAAAGCGAGTGATAGAGTGTTTCTTGCTGTATCGTGAGCCTAATCGTTCTGTTCAATGTTCAGGGAACACAAAAGGCATCAAAGGATTTTGATACAGCGGGTCAAATAGCTTTGCTGAAAGTTCAAACGCTGGGTGCGCGATCGGTTATCAATCAGGAGTCAATCTAACAAACCATTCGTTGCGCTATGTTTGATAGTCTAACGCTTAATTTACATTATTTACAAAGTCTGACATTTTTGCTTGAAGTATATTGCCCTAGCGAATTTTGTTTGGGCGGCATTTGTGCAGGCGGTCTAATGTCAAACCACTATAGTATGGTATCTGCGCTACAGCTCGATTGTCACCTTCAACCCGTAACCAATCCGATTTTGAGAGCATGAATAACTGCCTGAGTCCGGCTTGTGACTCCCAACTTATTGAAGATTGCCGTTAAATGCGCCTTCACCGTTGCAACCGAAATGTACAGTTGAGTGGCAATCTCTTCATTAGAAGCACCCTGCACCAACCAGCGCAAAACCTCGTGCTCTCGATCGGTTAAATGCAGTTTTGTCTTCGCATCCAGCGCTTGCCCGTTGTAGAACCGAAACATTTGAAAGAAACGAGTTGCCAACTCTGGAGAAAGATAAACTTGGTCATTTAACACCGTGGTTATCGCCGTAAACAATTCTGTCGGAAGTTGATCCTTGACCACATAACCATTTGCACCCGCCCGCATTGCTCGAAAAACCCATTCTTCCTCTTGATGTCCAGACACCACGAGAATCTTCGATCGATGTTCCAGTTTGGCAAGTTCGGTTAGCGTTACGATTCCGTCTCCGCTTGCCAGTTCCATATCTAACAAAATCAATGTTGGATGCTGTTGTTGCGCGAGTTGAACCGCTTGATCCGAAGAGGCTGCCTCACCAATCACGTTAAAGCGCTGGTCGCGATGCGTGCTGTAAAACTGAAGCAGCATTTGTAATCCTTGACGAAAGTTAGCATCGTCATCGACTAGCAAAACAGAAATTTGCTGTTGAGCGGGAGAAGAAATCATGGTGAGCCTGTAAAAAGTGCCAATTCAACGAGGAGTGATTCGCTGTCAAAGTCCCTCAGCATGAAGGACTTAGGGGGCAGCAACCGCCAACAGTGCAGCAGAAACGATCGAGAGTTTCGGCTGTTGTCGCGGCAAAGTGAAAGAAAACTTTGCGCCTTTGATCGGTAAGTTGCTGACCCAAATGCGACCCTGATGCGCCTGAATGATTTTTTGTGCGATCGACAAACCTAGCCCAGTTCCTTCGGGGCGGCGCGAATAAAACGGCGTAAAAACCTGTTCTAAATCAGCATCAGAAAGTCCTGTCCCTTGGTCGGAGACTTCGATCAAAACTCCAGTTTGAGAAGTCTGCCAGGTGCAGCGAATCGTGCTGAATTCAGGACTGAAGTGAATCGCATTCGAGATTAAGTTATCAAACACTTGTTTGAGTTGCCACGCATCGACATCGAGCAATATCGGCGATCGAGCATATTCAACGCGAATCTGTTTTTCTGTGAGCCAAGGCTGTAGTTGCTTGACGCTTTGGGCGAGAATTTCGCTTAAATCATGCTGCTCGATGCGGAGCGGTTTTTGCTTGGTAGAAAGCTGTTTCAAATGGCGATTGATCTCTTGAATCGAGCATTGAATCGATTCTAAATACGATCGTGATTGTTCCTCCACGATCGTGGATGACAGCATCTCGGTATAGATTTGAATTAGCGCGATCGGGCTTTTAACTTGATGTTCGATCTGATAATTTTTCTGTTCAATTTGTTGTTGCGTTTGACGATGTGTATAAAGTTCTTTGACGGTTGCAAGATGCTGACTCAAAAGGTTCGCTGCATTTTCAATAAAGCGTTTCTGATGAGCAGTAATCAGCTTTGGAGTCCCAAGCAAAAGATACTCTGGCTTATTGTGGCTGAGTGGGCAAGCATAGAATCGACGATGAGACCCAGCAAGCACTTTCTTCAATCGTCCTACTGAATTTTTCATCCACCAAGATTCTGAAGCGAGGTAAGACTGTGCTTCTGGATCTAAAATCGACCAAAATTCTCGTCCGTAGAGAAAAGATTGGCGCTTTGATTGCTCTGGCACTTGATAAACAAGTCGAATTCCTGCATCGGGCAACTGTGAAAGAATTTGCTCAATTTGAAGCCGACAAAATGACTGGAGCGGAGAATCGATCGAGGGTTCGATCGCACTAGAACGTAGGACAACAGAGGGAACAACGGCTCGCATAACACAAGAATCCAGAGGAAAACAAAAGCAAAAACGCTACAGTCTAGAAGGCTCAAACTGCTGAGTTGCAGCTTAAGTACTCTGTTAAAAAACCATACTTTCGGATAATCTGATCACCGAAAAATCCTCAAAATTCCCCGAAATCATCGAAAATAACTCCGTGATTTCTCGGAGGAAGATAAGACTTTTAACACCTATTTTGTAAA
>CAXTDB010000244.1:0-7996 GCA_964242045.1 uncultured Leptolyngbya sp.
CCGCCTGCCGCTGGAGGTGGTGGAAGTAGGCTTTGGGCACTCGCTCCTCTTTTAGCCCTACCCTTCTTATTCGGCGGCAATGGCGGCGGCAATGACAAGAGTACCCGCGTCGATGGCACTGGCATTTTTCCTCCCACAAACCCCAATCCGCCAAGCAATCCTACTCTACCGGGCAATCCGACTCTGCCGAGCAATCCCAATCCGCCGAGTTGCCCCAGCGGAAACTGTCAGTCTGTACCGGAGCCATTGACGATGGTAGGATCAGGAAGCGCGATCGCAATCGCAGCTTTAATCGATCGTCGAAGAAAGCGCAAACGCAAATGAAGGACGCGATCGCGAGATTCGATCAAATGGCTCTCGCGATCGTTTTAAGGTTCCGGCGGATAGTTCTTTTGCCACCATTGCACCCATTCGATCCAGACTTGCTCTAGTTCTTCTGCGGTTGCAGCGGGCGAAGCAGGATTGATCGGCGTTGAAATTCTCGTCCAGAGGCAGCGCAAGTCTCTCAGCGGGGCTTGTCCTAAAAACCAAGGAAGCGCTCGATGAATCAGCACATTGGGGCGAGTCTGAGCGCTGCGTAACTCGCCATCGGTGATTGTTGTTTCTCGCGTTGCGGAAATGCAGGCAGTGATGAACAGTTGATTCGATCGCTGATAAATTGCGTGCGCTCCGACGCTTGATTGAGCAGGCGTGAAATTGATGCGTTCTAGTTGAATCGTAGACTCTTTCAGAATGTCAGAAATCGAACCGTAGTCTTGGAAGTAGCGCATCTCGATATCGAGCGGCTTACCGTTGCGGAGATAGCGGTAAGATTGACCTGCGATCGTCAAATCATCGAGGCTCGTGGCGAGTGCAGGCGTGTAGCGTTTTTGCAGCCCGATCGGAGCTGTCTGAACAAATTGCCAGCGTGAAAGCGGAATCGAGGCTGGAAAGGTATAGCTAGGTAAAGACGGCTTTTGGGCAGGAGAGACTGCCAGTTTGAGCATCACTAAGCTACTGCTCACGAGCGCGATCGTTAACCAAACATTGCGAATTTTCTCCCAGGCTTTCAAGCTTGCACCTCCTCTTCTTCGGCGCGATCGGCTTGTTCAAGCAGCAGGTAACACAGCAAGCCAAACAGCGAAACCGAGATCATTGAAAAAATCAGCGAACCTGTGCCGAGGTGCCAATATTCAAAGGCTTCTTGGTTACTTTGGGCAACCAAGATCGCCATCAGCGCAACTCGAACACTATTGACGATAAACGCGATCAGCATTCCCGCGATCGGCACAATCAGCGATCGCATCCATCCGATCGGAAACAGCAGGACAAATAGAATTCCCAGTGATAGATGCTGCCAAATTAGCTGAAGCCCAGAGCAGCCAGGGTAAACTTCAACACTTCCCGTTGCCATGTGGAGCATTACGCCATCTTGGATCACGCGAAAGCCAGAATACCAAAGTAAACTACTGCTAAATTCTGCGGTGAGTGGAGAAAGATCGACCTGCGACAGAAGTGTCGTAGTGGGAATGGTCATTAATCCCAACGTTAAAAGTTCGCGCCAGTGGGATTTAATTGCGAAACCAGAAGCGAGGAGGGCAACACTAACGCCTGAAAGCAGCGGCACAAATCGCATAAAGGAATCGTACTCTGAAACGGTGAGACTTCTCAGCAGTATCCAAGCGATGCAGACAAGCCCGATCGTGCTGGCGATCGGACTGCTGGTGAAGCGAATCTCCTGCCGTCTGCGCCAAATCATAAACCAAGCGGCTGCCCAGCAGATCAAGGAAGCTTCGAGAAATTGCCCTTCGTGACCTGTTCTCAAAATCAGTTGAAAATGAATGGTCGTTAAGGCAACGGCGATCGCGAGTAGCAAATAGCGAGTGTTGAAGAACCCGGTCATGGGGGATGGGGTTGTCAAAGGGTGTAAAAAGTTAGGAATTACGTTACTTAGTTCTGCGTATGATTTCGAGTCGCTCAGGATAGATTTTACTCTGAATTGTCTTGCTCGACGTAGTGGCGCTGAAGTGCGAGAACAGCAGCCTGAGTGCGATCGCGAACGTTCAATTTATGCAATATGGCATGAACATGCACCCGCACCGTTCCCGGCGTGATGTAAAGTTCGTCAGCGATTTCTGGATTGGATTTGCCAAGCGCGACGAGTTTGAGAATTTCTTGTTCGCGTTTGGTCAGCGGATTTTCGGTTTGGGTCGAGGTTGGATGTTGGAATTGAGTTTGAATCATGCTGGTTGCGGTTTGATCCCACCAGGAAGCGCCAGACGCGATCGATTTCAGTGCCAGGATCAGTTTTTCAGCGGGAATGCCTTTTAAGCAATATCCTTGTGCGCCTGCGCCGATCAATCGACCGATCAAGGTTTGCTCAGAGTGAGACGTAAGAATCAAGATCGGAAGTTCGGGAATGGCGGCTTTGATTTGGCGACAGGCTTCGATGCCACCGATTCCGGGGAGTCCAACATCGAGTAGCACTAGATCGAATGGAGTTTGTTTGATCAGTTCGACAGCGGTTTCTCCGTCTTCGGCTTCGGCGGCGATGTCGAGGTCGGGTTCTTGTTGAAGCCGCATTTTTAAGCCGAGTCGAAACAGTTCATCGTCTTCAGCAAGCAGAAGTTTGATCGGGGTAGAAGGCATAAGATGAGGAGTGGGGAGCGACTACGCAGGTGGAATCGCAGCCAGCCGAAAGGCAAACATTGCACCCTGCGGGGAAAGGTTCTCTGCCCAGATTGTACCGTGATGTGCTTCGATAATCTGCCGACTGAGATATAAGCCGAGTCCTGATCCGGTAGCTTGTCGATCGCTATGTCCTTGATAAAATCGCTCAAATAAGTGAGGTAACACATCTGCGGGAATTCCAAGTCCCGCATCCACGACTTTGACACTTTGAAACGAAGAATTCGATTCTAAAAGGATGGAAACTCGTTCTCCACGGGGCGAATGATTAATGCTGTTGGTGACTAGATTGGTAAAGACGCGCTGAAGCTGTAAGCGATCGCCTTTTACCCAAAGTTCGCGGCGAAATTCTGATTCTCCGTAGCGGACATTGAGATGAACTCGGCGCGTGGTTGCTAATTCTCGCAGCATTAACAGCACTTCTTCGGCTAAGTTTGCGAGATTGATCGGCTCTAAGTTTAGCTGTAATCCTTCGGCATCGTTGCGGTACACATCTAAAAGCATTTCCACCATTTTCAGTGTGGTTTGGTGGCTGCGTTTCATCACGCTAAACACGGTTTTTTGTGCGGTTGTAATCTCGCCAAATTCAGCGCGATCGAGTGAATTTAGCGTTTCGATCGCGCCGAGTAACGGGGTTTTTAGATCGTGCGTCAAGGTTGAAATAAAATCTTCGCGCAGTTGAGAGAGTTGTTCTTGCGATCGCAGTCGAGTTTGTTGTTGAAGCAGTGCGGTTTGATACAGCCGATTGCGATCGCCTAAGATTCCAGTCACGATCAAGGCAATCACCGCGATGATTCGATTGGCGATCGTGGGAATTGAGCTAAATTCTCCGATCGGAATCCACAAGTTTGCCAGCGTTAGCAAGGATGCAATGACAGTAATTTGAAAAGTGGCGCGACGGCTTAAGCGCGAACTAGCGATCAGAATTGCACCCGTATAGAGATAGCCAAAAACATAATCTGAAGGGGTCATGTATTCAAGCGTAATGACAATCGCGAATAGCATTAAGATCAGCGATCGAGCCAGTTTTAGAGATTGTGTTTCCATCGGGTTTTGCGATCGCTACACTCTATTCACAAAAATAATACGAAAGTAGTACGTTCTGATCGCTCATGCGATGGAGACCGAAATGATTAGAAATAATCGATGATGCTTCTACGAAGAATAAAAGTATTTACTCGCTAAATGTTCAGTCACAATCTGCCTTGCCCGACAGGGAGCCGTGTTCGATGAAGATTGAGCCACGGACGATCGTGCAGTCCGCTTCCACGATCGCTGATCCTCTCGTTTCTGCGCCTGTACTGCCTGAGTGCGAAGTGTGCATAATTGTTCCAGTGTGCAACGAAGCTAAAACACTTTGGGCAACGCTCTTAGCACTGTATGAGCAATACGATTTTCAACATCAGCGGCTCGACTATCGCCAATACGAAGTGATTGTATTTGCAAACAATTGTCGTGATGGATCAGCCGCGATCGCGCATCAGTTTGCTCGGTCTCATCCTGAATTTGTGCTGCACGTAGCTGAACGAACCTTACCTCCTTCGGAAGCATACATCGGGCGAGTGCGCCAAATGCTGATGGACGAAGCTTATCAGCGCTTGATAGGGCTAGGGCGTAAGTTGGGAGTGATTGCTTCAACCGATGGCGATTCTTGTGTGACTCCGACTTGGGTTGCAGCGATTCGGCATGAAATTGCAAACGGTGCAGATGCGATCGGCGGTAGAATTACGCTCGATCGAGCGGGACTTGCACAGCTTGATCCGTATGCAAAACGTTGTCATTTGCAGGAGGTTGGTTATCGATCGCTAATTGCAGAACTAGAAGCGCACCTTGATCCTGATCCGGCTGATCCGTTGCCGAGACATTTTCAGCATTATGGAGCGAGTTTGGCAGTCACGGCGCAGATGTATGATCAAGCGGGAGGAATGCCTGCGGTACGATCGCCTGAAGATGTCGCGTTTTATCAAGCGCTTTTGCGATCGAATGCAAGGTTTCGCCATAGTCCATTGGTGAAAGTGGTGACTTCAGCGCGTCGATCGGGTCGTGCAGCGAAAGGATTAGCAAATCAGTTAAACGAATGGTCGAAGATGGGACAGACGCATCAACCGTATTTGGTGGAACCTGCCGCCGCAGTTTTGACTCGATTTCAAGCGCGATCGCATTTACGATCGCTGTGGCATTCGCACTTAGAAGGCTATCCTTTGGATCTAAACGAAGTGTGTGAATTAGCGAATGTATTGGGTGTTGCGGATCGATGGCTGATCGATCAGCTATTTCAGCCGCGTACTTTTGGGGATTTATTTGAGCAGGTCGAACAGCAGCAACAACAGGCGGGAATTTGGGCGAAACGGTGGGCGTGGGTGTCGGTCGAACGTGCGATCGAGGAATTGAGAATTCGGCTGTGCGATTATAAACGTACCGCTACTTCAGAAGAGTTTCTTTGATATACATAATCGTGGCGTAAAACTGGAAGTCTACGTTTTTCTTTTTCGAGAATCCATGTCCTTCGTCTTTTGCCATCAGATACCACACTGGAACATTATTATCTCTGACTGTTTTAACAATCTGTTCTGCCTCGTTTAAGGGAACGCGCGGATCATTTTTGCCGTGAATCACAAACAGCGGTTTTTTGATCTTTTGAGCATTGTTGAGCGGCGAGATTTTTGATAGAAACTCTCGCATTTTTGGATCACGTTCGTCACCGTATTCGACGCGGCGTAAATCTCGTCGATAGCTTTCGGTGCGTTCTAGAAAGCTGACAAAGTTTGAGATTCCTACAATGTCGATCGAGGAACGAATACGATCGCTATAGTTTGTCGCTACTGCCAAAGACATATAGCCGCCATAGCTACCACCCGTAACTAAAATGCGATCTTTATCTAAATTGGGTTGAGTTGCAATCCAGTCAAGTAATGCTCCGATATCTTTGACAGAATCCTCGCGCAAAAAGCCGTTATCAAGCTGTAGAAATGTTTTTCCGTAACCTGTTGAGCCGCGCACGTTTGGAAAAAGAATCGCAACTCCCAATTCATCCAAGTAATAGTTATTGCGTCCTAGAAAGCTTGGTCTAAACTGTGCTTCAGGTCCACCATGAATGTTAATAATAACCGGGCGTTTTCCTTGGAACTTTGCAGGTGGAAGATAGAGGAATCCAGAAATAGTGCGATCGTCAAAACTCTTCCATCGAACGAGTTCAGCTTCGGAAAAATTAGCGGTATTCAACCCACCCGTTTCGCTTTCTGTCCAGCGATCGACTTTGTTTGTCACCACGTTTACCGAGTACGCATCCGCTGTCGATCGCGCTGAAACTAGGGTAAATCCTAGATCCTGATTATTCCGATGCCAACTAATTCCGCTGACTTGTCCGATCGGTAATTTCGGTAGCGGCTTCTCTTGATTCGTCGCAGTATCAATCAAATGCAGAACACTAATTCCATCTTCATTTGAGACATAAGCGAGCGATTTACCGTCTTCTGAAAGATCAAATTCTTCGACATCCCAAGGAATTTGACTCGTTAAATAAGTATGTTTCAGCGTAGCAAGATCGACATAAGCAAGACGTTGAAATTCCGAATCTCGATCGGTGACAACATACAAGCCTTTTCCGTCTTTGCTAAACACTCCACCTTGATAAGAAATCTTTTCTTTTCCGTTTTTCGGTGTGATCAGTTTTTTCTCACCAGAATTCGTGTCGAATGTCCAGAGATAACTCTCATTGACTGACACATATTCCATTACTAGTAATTGTCGATCGTCAGGCGACCAACTCATGCCCCCCCAGCCGCCCCCTTCGACTTGAGCGAGTAAACGATCGCTCTTTGGATTCGCGGGATCAATGCTGTAAAAATCGTTATCTTTTCCGGTACGACGAGTCGAAGTGTAAATCATGCGATCGCCTTGGTTCGACCAAACTCCGCCGCTATTTTTCGACTTACCATCGGTTAGTAATGTCACATTCCCTGTTGCGAAATCATAACGATAGAGTTGACTGAATTCATTTCCGCCAACGTCTTTGCCGAACACAAAATAGTTACCTTTTGTGGGTTGGTAACTGGCTCGAAACACAGGTTCAGCAAAGAACGTCATCTGCTGCCGACTCGCCAGCGGAAACGCCACGCGGTGAATTTGCGGGGTGTCCCCGAACCGAGTCGTAATTAAAACCTCGCGTCGTTCAGGATGCCAACTTACAAGTCCTGCCGATCGAAACTGCGTGTAGCGATCGACCGTTTGCGCCAACGATGCTGGAATCGGTGGAATGCCTTCGACGACTAGGTTATCGCCGGGAGTAATATCTGCTGCTTGCGTGACTGTCATAAATCCAATCAAGAGAACCGCTAAAACTGCGGCGAAAAACCGGGTAAAAAATTTCATTTCCTCAGTTTAATCGGTTTGAGCGATGGCGGATCTTGCTTGTCCGAATCGCGCGCTGGATTTATTTTTAGCAGATTTTCTTGTTGAAGTTGCGATCGACGTTCCAACAATCGAATCTCACGCTCTAATTGCGCTTGTCCTTGTCTGAAAAAATCTTGAGGATTATTCGGTACTAAATCTCGACTGAGACGCTGACGATCGACATTCGATAAGTTCGGAAGCGATTGAGCAAGAGCCGGAAAACTTGCAATCAATGTCACGATCGGAACAATCAGGAACATCAGTCTAAACATAGTAACCTCGCTAACCTTGATGTTCTTAATCTAGCGAATTCGCGAATTAAACACACAATACTGTAGGAGGCTGCGATCGCACCGTGAGCGAATGTCCGTGAGTTGGATGCGTTAAACACACTTCATAGCTATGCAACCAATACCCACAATCGCTGGGAATCGAAGATTGACCACTTGCAATGCCGCCTACACCATACAGCGGATCGCCTAAGAGCGGAAATCCTGCCGCTGCTAAATGAATCCGAATTTGATGCGGTCTACCTGTTGGAATCGTTACTTCTAGCAAAGTAGCATTGGAAATGAGATCGCGCTTTAACACTGCACAATGACTGATTGCTGCTTTTCCGGCTTCTGTAGCTGCATATAGATAACCCAACTGAGGATAAGCAACTTTACCAATTGGAGCAGTTACCGTGAATTGATCCAATTCTGGTAGTCCAGCAGCGAGGGCACGATAGCCTTTCTGAAGTTTACGATCGCGCAAATCTTTCGATAGTCTCGATCGCGCTTCCTCGGTTTTTGCAAGCACGATCACCCCGGATGTTCCCCGCCCTAGCCGATGAATCGGAACTGGGGGAACTGCATACTCACGTCTAAGCCATCCCCACAGTGTATTTTCGAGAAAGCCTCCTCCAGGTAACACAGGCAACCCTGAAGGCTTGTGT
>CAXTDB010000245.1:0-7988 GCA_964242045.1 uncultured Leptolyngbya sp.
CCTCAAATTCACCCGATAATAAGCAACCAAGAATTTTCCGAGGTTGCCTTATGAGCTATCGCATGAATCGCCGCGCCTATGCCGAAACCTTTGGTCCGACTGTGGGCGATCGAGTTCGTCTTGCTGATACTGAACTGATCATCGAAGTCGAACAAGATTTGACAACCTACGGTGATGAAGTCAAATTTGGTGGCGGTAAAGTGATTCGCGATGGGATGGGACAATCTCCAATTACTAATGCAGATGGCGCGGTTGATGCAGTGATTACCAATGCGCTGATTCTCGATTGGTGGGGTATTGTGAAAGCGGATGTTGGAATCAAAGATGGGAAAATTCACGCGATCGGTAAAGCTGGTAATCCCTACATTCAAGACAATGTAACGATCATTATTGGTCCTGGAACCGAAGCGATCGCTGGAGAAGGCATGATTCTCACAGCAGGCGGGATTGATACGCACATTCACTTTATCTGTCCGCAACAGATCGAAGTTGCGATCGCATCGGGCATTACAACGATGATCGGGGGCGGAACTGGACCTGCTGCCGGAACCAATGCCACGACTTGCACTCCGGGACCTTGGTACATTCATCGAATGCTACAAGCGGCGGAAGCGTTCCCGATGAACTTAGGCTTTTTGGGTAAAGGAAACGCCAGCCAGCCAGAAGCACTCGAAGAACAGATCAAAGCGGGGGCGATGGGATTGAAGCTCCACGAAGATTGGGGAACGACTCCAGCCGCGATCGACACTTGTTTAAGTGTTGCCGATGACTATGATGTGCAAGTTGCAATTCACACCGATACTTTGAATGAAGCGGGGTTTGTCGAAGATACGATCGCAGCGTTCAAAAATCGCGTCATTCATACTTATCACACTGAAGGTGCAGGCGGCGGACATGCTCCAGACATTATCAAAGTTTGCGGCGAAGCGAATGTTCTGCCATCTTCGACCAATCCAACGCGACCTTACACGCTGAATACATTAGATGAACACTTGGATATGCTGATGGTGTGTCATCATCTTGATCCGAGCATTCCCGAAGATGTAGCGTTTGCAGAATCGCGGATTCGACGAGAAACGATCGCGGCAGAAGACATTCTGCATGATCTGGGCGCTTTTAGTATGTTGTCCTCTGACTCACAAGCAATGGGGCGCATCGGAGAAGTGATTATTCGGACTTGGCAAACCGGACACAAAATGAAAGTTCAGCGAGGAGCATTATCTGAAGATAGCGATCGCAATGATAACTTCCGAGCGAAGCGCTATGTTGCGAAGTACACGATTAATCCTGCAATCACACATGGAATTGCAAATCATGTTGGTTCGGTTGAAGTTGGAAAGTTAGCTGATTTATGCCTGTGGCGACCTGCAATGTTTGGTGTCAAGCCGGAAATGGTGATCAAAGGCGGGATGATTGCTTGGGCGCAGATGGGCGATGCGAATGCAAGTATTCCCACACCGCAGCCTGTTCATATGCGTCCGATGTTTGGGAGTTTTGGCAACGCGATCGCGCCTATCTCCCTCACTTTTGTTTCTCAAGCCTCTTTGAAAAAAGGCGGACTCGATTCGCTCCATCTCAAGCGCCAGTTAGTTCCCGTCTCTGGAATTCGCACCCTAACGAAACGCGATATGAAGCTGAATGATGCCATGCCTCACATGGAAGTAGATGCTGAAACGTATCAGGTTCGAGCAGATGGAGAACTATTAACTTGTGAACCTGCAACTGTTCTACCTATGGCACAGCGATACTTCTTATTCTGAGTCTTTCGCTAAAATTACAGTACGACAACCCGCGAGGTGGAGTATGAATCAACCGATTACGGATCGGATGCGCTGGACGAGCGCGGATCTGGAGTTACTGCCGCAAGACGATCGACGTTACGAAATCATCGATGGAGAATTGCTTGTGACTCGCGCGCCACATTGGGGACATCAGAAAGCGGCAGGTCGATCGTATCGTATTCAACGCTTGAACAGTGGTCTTTAGAGACTCAGTTAGGAGAGGCATCATTTACTCCCGGACTGATTTTTGGAGAGGCTGACGATGTGATTCCCGATGTGGTTTGGATTAGTCGTGAACGATTAGCGGCAAGCTTAGATCAAGCAGGACATCTGATTGCTGCACCAGAATTAGTCGTAGAAGTGCTTTCACCTGGGGCAGAGAGTTCTAGGCGCGATCGAGAACTCAAGCTTCGTCTCTATTCTGTACGAGGAGTTCGAGAGTATTGGATTATTGATTGGCAAGCTCAGCAAATGGAAGTTTACCGTCGAGAATTCGCAGCGCTGACTCTCGTTGCAACATTGTTTCCAAGCGATGAAGTTACCAGCCCGATTCTGCCTGGATTTAAGATGTCGATCGCGTCTTTATTCACCTAGATTGATCTTCAATGCAGGTTTCTACTTTGTCGATCGCTTTAATCTCCAGAGTCACAGGTGTTCCTGAATCGAGAACAATCGCTTCACCTTGATGCTCGATCGCGATTTTCGCTCCTTCTTTAAGCAGGTAGGTTGCTTTTTCATGCGTTAAATCAATCTCTAGTCGTTGACCTTGCAAAGTTAGTGCAAATCGCATTCGCTTTAGTGTTTTCGGTAGTCGAGGATGGAACGAAAAGCCTCCGTCTGAATCGCGCAGCCCCGCAAATCCGTACACTAATACCATCCAAGTTCCACCCATCGAGGCAATATGACAACCATTTTTTACATTGCCTGCTACATCTGCTAAGTCCATCAATGTTGCATATCTGGCATAGTCGATCGCTTGATCCATTTTGCCGATTTCCGCTGCCACAATGCTTTGAATACAGACCGAAAGCGAAGAATCACCCGTTGTTAGTGGATCATAGTACTCAAAGTTCCGACGCTTTTGATCGCGCGAAAATTCGTGCCCTAACAAAAACATTGCTAAAACAATATCTGCTTGCTTGATCACTTGATGTCGGTAAATCACCAAAGGGTGAAAGTGAAGCAACAAAGGATACTTATCAGCAGGTGTGTTCTCAAAGTCCCACACTTCCTGTTCTAAGAAGCCATCATGCTGTAGATGAATGCCTAATTGCTCATCAAAAGCAAGATACATGCGATCGGCGGCTCGTTGCCAGTCTTCTGCTTCTGAGAGTTGGACTTGAGTTTTGGCAACCAAGGCTTCAAAGCGATCGGGATAGTTCTCGTGCAGTTGTCGAACAATCTCGGCAGCGTACCAAAGGTTCTCTCTCGCCATCAGATTCGTGTAAGTGTTGTTATCAACAACAGTGTTGTATTCGTCGGGTCCGGTGACTGCATTGATGCAGAATTGATTGTTCGATCGCGTTGAGAAGAATCCTAAACTTAGCCACATGCGCGCAGTTTCGACTAGCATTTCTGCGCCAGCTTGACAAAGCACCTCTTCATCCTGTGTGACTTTGATATACTTCCTCAGCGCATACATAATGTCAGCATCAATGTGATACTGTGCCGTTCCTGCTGCATAGTAGGCTGAAGCTTCTTCGCCGTTAATGGTTCTCCACGGAAACAACGCGCCTGCTTGACTGACTTCTTTCGCGCGCTGTCTTGCTTGGTCAAGCATTTGGTAGCGAAACATTAAGAGATTTTTGGCGATCGAGGGTGCAGTGTAAGTTAAAAACGGCATCACATAGATTTCAGTATCCCAGAAGTAATGTCCGTCATACGCTTGACTGGTTAGCCCCTTCGACGGAATTCCGACCCCTTCCGATCGCGCTGAAGCTTGCAGAATGTGAAATAAATTAAATCTCAGAACTTGCTGTAATTGTTCTGGCGTTTCATCGGGATGTTCGGGTTCACCATCGATCACAATATCACTGCGATACCAAAAGTCATCAAGATATTCACGCTGGCTCGTTAGTAGTGCATCAAATCCGTGTTTCATGGTGCGATCGAGCGTTCGTTCGGCTCGATTTGACAATTCCTGACCAGAGCATCGCTGCGAATGATGATAGGTAATAAACTTGAGCAGTCGAATCGTCTCCCCCGGTTTACCCTCAATGCTAAACACTACTTTGCCGTGATCTTCGGAACATTCGCTGAGTTCGCTGTACTCACACTTTGATTCAAACTGATGATCCACACCACAGGCGATCGACATTCCACTATTGCGAGTGATATGACTGAGAATTAATCGTCGATCGCACCTTTTATGCTGTTGTGGGAGTAAAACGCGATCCTTAAAGTTCTTCGCTAAACGCGGATCGCGGCTGCCTTCTCCGTCTTCTGGCTCGTAGCGAACTTCTGAGGAAATTACGATCGGGGCTTCAGCATTGAGCAGAGTCACTTCGTAGGAAATTGCCGCGACATGACGCTGAGCAAAAGACACTAACCGCTGCGATCGGATTAAAACTTGTTTTCCGGCTGGCGTTTTCCAAACAATCTCTCGATCGAGCGTCCCGGTCTGCATATTGAGTGCGCGTTCAAACTTCAATAGATTCGCACTCGGTAAGTAAAATAGTTCATCGTCTACGTAAAGCTTGATTATTTTGCTGTCTGCAACATTGACGATCGTTTGTCCAGTTTTTGCATATCCATAGGCTTCTTCGGCGTATTCGATTTTATAAGCTTCGTAAAAGCCGTTGATGTACGTGCCGTTTTGCACCACTGGATCGCCTTCTTCGCACACACCGCGCATTCCCAAATAGCCGTTTGCTGTAGAGAATAAAGTTTCCATCTGGGCAAGGCAGTCAGGATAGAACTTTGTCTCAACCCATCGCCAAGGATCATGTGGATAGATGCGTTTCGGCGGATGAATCGGTTTACGATGTAGCATTGAAGCAAGGCTCTAGAGTGATTTTGCTTTCTATCCTCTAGGTTCAAGATTCTAATCGCATCTGACTTTCTGCATAGGTTAAACGATCGCTCTTTCGGGTATTTATGACTGCATCCGACTCATTTTCAAATTGTGTTCAAACGCTGGGACTCGATTCTATCGATCGACATCTTTTCATTTGCGCTGATCAAACTAAACCGCTGTGTTGCAGCAAAGAAGCGGGACTCGAAGCTTGGGATTATTTGAAGAAAAGACTGCGAGAACTCAAGCTCGACACTCCAACTACAGAGCGCCCTAGCTGTATCTTTCGCACTAAAGCCAACTGTTTGAGAGTCTGCGATCGAGGCCCGCTTCTCGTCGTATACCCTGATGGGGTTTGGTATCATTCTGTCACTCCGGAAGTGATTGAACGAATTATTCAAGAACATCTGATTGGCAATCGAATTGTTGAAGAATTTGCCTTCTTGAGACACCCGCTTCCCGACCCAGAAATTAATTTAGAAAAAGCCGAAGATCGGATGATTTCTGACTAAAAAACATTGAATTCTAAATAAAATGAAACTCAATAAACCCTCGGTGAATTCGCGCTTTGCGATCGCCAAAACCGATGACTCCCGCGTAATTTCTGTCCTTGTTTAAACACTGTCGGATTCAATATGTAGCTAACAAACAGTCTTCTTAGAATCGAGCCGTTCCGAATTGGCTTAAGTTCATCTGAAAAAAGTTTAACTTCTTGACGAGTCGGATATAATGACTCGTGACCTATAGACAGAAATCTGGATTCTTCCAGTTCTTGAATCAAATTCGAGTCTGGCAATCCAGCGTTACGAGTACCGTTGAGCCAAGATACGCGACTCTGAAGCCTCAGAATCCGTAGCATAGCTTAGTCATAAAGTCGATTTGTGTAAACGTTGATTTAGATTCAGGCAGAGCGAGTAGCACAGCATGAAGGAAACCAGTTCAGGGAATCACAGACGATTGCTGCTGATTGATGATGACCCTAACCTAATTCTGTTGGTTAAAGATTATCTGGAGTTCCGGGGATATGAAGTCGTGACCGCAGAAAACGGGCGGGAAGCGCTGGAAGTCCTAGAACAGGATGTGCCAGATATGATCATTTGCGATGTGATGATGCCGGAAATGGATGGCTATCAACTCGTCAGCAATATCCGTCAAGATCCCAAAACAAGCTGGATTCCAGTGTTGTTTCTGTCCGCCAAAGGTCAAAGCCAAGATCGGGTCAAGGGTCTGAATATTGGCGCAGATGTCTACATGGTGAAGCCGTTTGAGCCAGAAGAACTTGTGGCGCAGGTGGAATCTTCACTGAAACAGGCATCTCGTTTGATTCAGCACAAAGATGCCAAGGGCGGCGATAATGCACCGAAGATCCAAGTTCCGTTTGATGTGGAATTAACGCCGACGGAATTAAGGGTGGTTCAGTTCGTGGCGCGCGGCATGGCGAATCGCGAGATTGCCGAAGAATTAAATGTAAGTCAAAGAACGATCGAGAGTCACGTGAGCAATATGCTCGGTAAAACCGGATTGCATAATCGCACCGAGTTGGCGCGTTGGGCGATCGAGAACAGTATGGCGTAGTGATGACCTTGAAGAAGGGCGATCGATATCGATCGCCCTTTTGCATTTATCGAGCCGCTTGAAGCTTCTGAATTTGTGCTGTAAAGTAATCCACCCGATAATTGATTTGCTTGGCAACTTCTAACCCTTGTTGAAAGGCAGTCGTCGCTTCTGGAATCGCTTTGCGCTGCACCTGAATCTGTCCGAGCTGATCAAAGGCATCCATCACGCCGAAAGAATCGTAAGCCTGCTGCTGAACTCCCGCGAGATATTCGTAAACTTGCACTGCGGCATCTAATCGATTATTCGATCGATACAACGCCCCTAATTTTCTCAAGGCATCACTCGCATACGCCAACTGTAATAACGGTTGTGCAAGCTGAAATGCCTCTTGATAAGCCTTTTCTGCCGCATCTAACTGTTTACTCGCCGTAAGATTATCGCCCAATCGGATCTTCAACACCGGGATCAACGCCGCTTGCTGAGGATTCTTCTGATAAATCTCAATCACCTGCTGCTGATAGGTTGCCGCTTGTGCAGGCTGATTGGCTTGTTCGTGCGTGTAGGCAAGCTGCACTAAATTCGCCAGCACATTCTGGGCATCGTTGCGCGCTCTGGCTAAATTCAGTAGTTCGGTATAAGTCGCGATCGCGTTCGGATAATCAAACCAACTCAGATGCAACTGTCCGATCGTATTGAGTAAGTCAACTTCTGCGATCGCATCTCTGCGCGCTCTTGCTTCGGTCAACATTTGCTGATACACCTTGAGGGCAAGTCCAGGCGATCGGACTTGTTGAAATGCAATGCCTAATGCCGGAAGAATCTGCGCTCGATCGGGCAGTGTTACTTGATTTTTCAATGGTTGCTGCACTTGGGTTTGAATCGCTGACAATCGATTTGTGATGAATCTTACTTGATTTGATTGATTCTGCACCCAGGCGATATTCCCAACTCGTCCCAAAGCCTGAACTTCTTCGAGCAATCCAAGCGCGCGTCTGAGTCGGAGTTCCCGATCCCAGATGTCGAACGCACCCAGAACATCGCCCGATCGCAATTTTGCGTTGGCTTCGGTATCTAATCGATCGAGTTCTGTGCGTAACGTTTGTTTTTCGACTTCAGATAAAGGACGGTTTAAGCCACCGGGAAGCAGAGGATCAGGAGTTTTCAGTTCTAAAGGATTAACAAACTGATCGGGCTGTTGCTTTGTGGGTGGATCAGCCGCATTAACGTTAAGCGGAACCGAGCAAAGTCCTGCGATGCCGATCGCACACACAATTCGGCTCCAGTGGCGCAGTAGGGTCATCATTGTATCCTGAGTCTTTTTCTACCAGAATTCTAGGCTAGCGAAAAGTTTCCGTGTAATTCGGGGAATGAGCGACAAATTTACCGAATTGAAAGCCGAAGGATGAAAATTGATAATTTCTGTGCATTGAAGTTTTTACGGTTGGGCTTAAGATTTGTACTGGACTAGCTGTGAACCGCATAATTGATCACGCTATTCGTTAGATTCATTCAGTAAGGTCTGAGCGAGGGAACTGTGAGAGTTTTGGTGGTTGGCAATGGTGGGCGCGAACACGCCCTAGTCTGGAAGTTCTTGCAGTCCCCGCAAGTGCAGCAAGTTGTTTGTGTTCCTGGAAACG
>CAXTDB010000246.1:0-7982 GCA_964242045.1 uncultured Leptolyngbya sp.
ATCTGCAATTCGACGATCCCGAAAAACCGATCTATTTCTACATCAATTCGACCGGAACTTCCTGGGAAGGCGAAACGATCGGGTTTGAAACCGAAGCGTTTGCGGTGTGCGATACGCTCAGCTACATCAAGCCCCCGGTTCATACCATCTGTATCGGTCAAGCTGTCGGTACAGCCGCAATGATTCTTGCCGCTGGAAGCAAAGGATTTCGGGCAAGCTTGCCACACGCGACGATCGTGCTAAACCAGCCGAAATCGGGCACACGCGGACAAGCAACCGATATTCAAATCCGGGCGAAAGAAGTTCTAGAAAACCGCGCCGCAATTCTCGACATTCTTTCTAAGAACACCGGACAACCGATCGAGAAAATCATCAAAGACACCGATCGCACGTTCTACCTGACTCCGGAGGAAGCGAAAGAATATGGCTTGATCGATCGCGTTCTTGAAAGTACCAAGCAACTGCCCGCACCCGTTGCAGCTTTAACCTAGTCCATTCACCCATTCTTCCGCCTTATGCAAGTCCCTTACCGTCTTCCCGGTAGTCAAAATGTGCAGTGGGTCGACATCTACACCCGCATGGCGTTCGAGCGTATTATTTTTCTCGATGGCGAGATTGATGACAATACCGCGAATAGTATTGTTGCGCTGCTGCTGTATCTCAATTCAGAAGATGCGACGAAGCCGATCTATTTGTACATCAATTCTTATGGTGAGCGGATCGGTGGCGGCGTGTCTTCGTTAGCAGCAAGCATGGCGATCTATGACACGATGCAGTACATCAAACCTCCGGTTCATACGATTTGTATGGGGATCGCAGCGAGTAGTGCAGTCTTGCTGTTGTCTTCGGGAACGAAAGGATCGCGAGTAAGCTTGCCGAATGCTGAAATCGTACTGTCACCGCAGTATGGTCGATCGAGCGGACAAGCGACCGATATTCAAGTCGATGCGAAAAAGGTACTTGCCGATCGCGCAACTTTCCTGCAAATTCTCTCGATGAATACGGGTCACTCTGTTGAGAAACTCACAAAAGATCTCGATCGACGATTCTACATGACCGCCGACGAAGCTCAAGCGTATGGACTGATCGATCGAGTTCTCACCAGCCCCAAAGAGCTACCAAAACAACTTCCCGCCCTAGTTTAATCAAGAGTCTGTCTTATGCCAATTGGAACTCCCAAAGTCCCGTATCGTTTACCGGGTAGCTCGTATGAGCAATGGATCGATATCTATCAGCGTCTAAGCTTAGAGCGCATTATCTTCTTAAGCCAAGATGTCGATGACAATATCGCGAATCAAATCGTCGCGATCATGCTTTATCTCGATTCCGAAGATCCGACCAAGCCAATTCAGTTGTATATCAATTCTCCGGGTGGCTCGGTCACAGCGGGAATGGCGATCTACGACACAATGCAGCACATCAAATCCGAAGTGATCACAATCTGTGTCGGACTTGCCGCTTCGATGGGCGCATTTCTCCTCGCCGCAGGCAGCAAAGGAAAGCGTGTTGCACTGCCACACTCTCGGATCATGATTCACCAACCGCTTGGTGGAACTGGACGACAACAAGCGACCGACATCGAGATCGAAGCGAGAGAAATCATTCGGATGCGGCATCAACTGAATGGAATGCTATCTGATCGCACCGGACAACCGCTGTCGAAGATCGAAAAAGACACCGATCGCGATTACTTTATGTCTGCCGCAGAAGCGAAAGAGTATGGATTAATCGATCGTGTGATCGAAACCGTCTAATCGTCAGACGCACGTTACACCAATTTCAACAAGAAGTGGCAGAATGCAAATAGTTCTGCCCTTTTTTTGTATCTATGAACATTGCTGATTCTTACCGACTGTTAGGGCTAAGGACAGGAGCAACCCAGGAAGATATCAAAGCCGCTTATCGGAAACTGGCGCGTCAACTGCATCCCGATTTGAATCCGGGCGACGATCGCGCCAAAGATCGCTTTATCCGCATCACCGAAGCGTACCAATTTTTGATGGGGATCGTTCCCGTAGAACCCGAAAAAGAGCCAGAACCCGCAGAATCGTCAACCGTAGAACCGCCGAAAGTTACGATCAAAGTGAGTCATAAAGACGCACCCGAACTTTCTTTAGTCGATCGACAATTACTGCAAGCTTCTTACGAGCAACTACAGGATTTATTTAAGCTGAAACGATTTCCGCGCGCGGTCGCACTGGTGGAAGGACTGGCGCAACGCTTCCCGGATCATCCGGATGTGCGACAGTGGCAAGCGATTACTTACCACCGTTGGGGACAGCATTTGATTCAAGAGCGCGATTATGAAAAAGCGCGATCGTATCTGAAAAAGGCTCTCCGTACTGATCCCCACAACCGACGGCTCTGGGCAGAAATCGAACAGGATTTTCGACGTTTAGAAGAGAAGATCTATCGACGACAATAATGGGGGACAGACTAAAATTTCGTGTCTCAGCCTTGGTATTTTGGTATAGGATGGATACATAGGGCTACACAGCACATACGATTTCTGCGTAGTTCTTGATTAAATCTCCGAACTTATAACAAAGTTACTTAATTCGTAAGTACAGGATTGACAGTAAAGCTGGACAACAACTCTACGGTTCTTCAACCGATGTCGATCTGATCTTTATCAGAAATAGCTAAGTGTTCCCAGGTGCAATTGCTAAATGATCTGTATGTTGATCCATTTGAAAGCAACGGGGTTTTCTGAGTGATTGCGATGTCTCCTCGTCCGGTTGGATGCCATTGGAATACGGTCAGCTTTCCATCAACGCTGTACCTCCTTCCGATTCTTGATCTTTTGCTATCGAAGGTTCCTGCCCGCTGGAAAGCTGAAGTGCGGTTAGGACTGCAAGAGGCTCTCGTCAACGCCGCTAAACACGGGAATTGCCTTGATCCCGGCAAGAAAGTTTTGATTCAGTTTTCAATGGTTGCCGATGAGTATTGGTGGATCATTTCAGATCAAGGAACTGGGTTTGAAGCACCGGAGTGCTGCTGTGAAGAAGAAGTAGAAGCGCATCTGCCACGGCATGAAGGTGAATCTGGACGAGGTTTATTTATCTTGTATCAGGTTTTCGATCAGGTTGAGTGGAACTGCGAGGGTACAGAACTGAGGCTGTGTAAGCAAGTCCGCAACGCCGCTCGATTACCTTTAGTAATTTAGTACTATTCTTCCTTTAAGTCAACCTCTCTAACCGGAATTGTTGACTCATTTTCGCAGCGGGGATCATGTGTAACTGGATTTGAAACCGATCGCGTCATTCCGGCAAAATTTTGCTATTGTGGCAGAGCAGATTGCCCGTGATGCAGAAGAATGAAGACGAAACGGTTAGAGTTATTTTTGTTGGCTGGTTGTTCGTGTCTGATTACCTTATTGGCACAGCCGATCGCGTCGGCGATCGCGTCTCCGCCCATCGTGCCGAATCTTCAGGCTCCAAAACCGGCAACTGGCGCATTCTGTGCGCTGAAACCAGCGCCGGAGTTCTCGAAGGTTGATCGATCTGATTCCTAGCGGTTCGGTCTGGGTTTAATCGATCGCAGTTCGATCGATTCTAGTACTCCGCTAGAAATCAGTGCAGCAATCATAATCCAACCACTTTGAGTAAGATGTTCCTGCCAGAGAAACAGCACCGCAGATACGCCGATCGCGCTAATGGTGATAAGGAGCAGAGATTGCAGACTTCTCCTTCTGCTTTTTCTCAGCAGCGATAAGCTTTGCAAGCTGAACGTCATGATCCCCAAAATCCAACACATCACGAGGCTGATAATGCTGAGCAATCCGCCGAGGTAAAGGATTAGTCCAGGCAGCTTTGCGGGGATCGCGATCGCTTGAAAAATTACGCCCGGTAAAAAGAGAAACATCGCAGTTAGGATGTGCCAGTAGTTGATAATGCCGAAGTGTTGATCCTGGACGATCGGAGTAAGAAAACCGATCGTCAGCAGGATTAGATTAACCAACCGCCAGATATTCTTAATCGCAGACAATTGATGAGGAGCAGGTTTGCTCATGGGCATTGGTGAGAAGATTCACTGCTTTAAAGATAACCAGTGCAAGGTGCAATCGCCCTAGAAGACACTCAAGAAAAACACTTAAGAACTCAGCAATTGCTGCATTCCGAGCCACCACTGATCCCGTCCTTGGCGACGATGCCAGTACCAATATTCACAGCCCCACAGCAAGACGGGATCAAAGCCGATTTCTTGAACTCGATCGACAATTTTTGTTGCCTGAGTCGGTGATGAACTCGGATACTCATTTTGCGCTACCGGAACCAGTTCGTTTGCTTCCCAGGGTTCTGCCTGTGCTTCGGCGATCCAGCCTTCTTTGCCCCAGCGCTTTAACTCCGATCGCCATTTTTCCAGCTTTTTCCAGTACAACGGCTGCGCTTCGATGTAGCTCCGAGTTGCGCCCTGCGGAACTTTTGTATAAACATTAAATCCAACGGCATCGGCTAACCATAAGCTGGCTCGAAAGGCTTGGTTATCCTCCTGTCCTTGCCCGTCTGGAAGCGTAATTGCATTCGTGAGCAGAATCTTTTGATCTGGACGCGATCGCGATCGCACCAATTTCACTTCTTGCCGCACAAACGCTTCACTCAGCGATCGACCGTGTGTGATCTCTAGCGTTGTAAAAGGTTCGTTTTCAACTTGCCAATATTTGATCGCGGAAGCAGTTCGCGTATGACTCACGACACGATCGAGCATTTTCAAAGTTAAATCCGCGATCGCGGGATCTTGATCTAACACTCGCGCGGTTTTCGTATCGTATTTTGATCGCATCCAATCAGGAAAATGAAACTCTGGATATCGAGGCGCTTTTATTCCAACTGCCAGTGTGACTTCGATCCCACGCCGATCGCTTTCTTCGAGCAGCCAATCGATCGTGGAGAAATCGAACTGGTTCGCTTTCGGTTCAAGTTCATGCCAGTAGGCGCACAGTCGTAAACGCTTGAATCCTAAATCGCAAATTTCCCGAAATGCCTCGCGATAATCGAGTCCGAGATACCAGCACTGCAACTGGCTGAACGTTGTGCCGAGTTTTGTCGATCGAACTGGAGTCACAAGGTTTGGCAAAGTAATCGCCGCCCCTGCGCTGGCTGCCATGAGATTGAGAAAGCCAAAGGTCGAAACCGTCGTGAACTGTCTACGGGACAGATTCCGGGAAGCGCGATGGTGTGTCATGAATCGAGAAGTATGATAACGAACTCAGCGCTACACCTAATTCAAATGAAAAATATCGCAATCGTGAAAGCGATCGCTTTCGTAAATACCAAGTCCAACGCAAGGTTTACGGCAATCGATCGCCAACAACAACGCGAGCATTTCACTAAGGGAAATCAAGCGAAGCAAGTATATTATGATACCTAGATTAATTGATGCACGAAATTCTTAGCCGAAGGCGGCGATTCTGTTCAATCTGCTCACACCGCTAATTCTGTTCGGAAGTACTCATCGTTTCCCACCAGCGACTTAGCGGAAAATAAACGACAGGTGCCCACAAGCTACTGAGAATCGCAGAACTGAGGGCAATAAATTGATGATAGGTCCAAATTTCAGAGAGCGATCGACCACCCGCAAAACTAAACTGTAGCGCCGTGATTGTTTCCGAAATCACTGCCATCAGAAAGACAATCAGCGCGACAGAAATAAAATCTTCTTGAATATATCGCTGCTTTTGCAACTTTGCCGTCAGCGCTCCCACAATCATTAATCCAAGCGCGTGAGTCGGGTGAGGCGAGGTCATTCCATCTTGCAACAAGCCCAAAATCAACCCCGCCATCGCACCTTGCCAAACCACGCGCTTCACGCTCCATGCCACAACCCAGATTAAAAGCCAGTTTGGACTAATTCCGGCGAGTTCCATTCCCGGCAATCGCAGCGGTAACATCAATAAACACAACCACACTGATCCGACTGTGAGCGCACCGTTGAGAATTGGGCGAGCGATCGGATAACTATCAACAAAATGTTCGATCGCGCGAAGCTTCATGGCGTAGAACTCGGAGAAGGCGAAACGTCCGGAGAAGCAGAAGTATCCGGTGAGGGAGAAACCGAAGGGGGACTTGGATCAGCTTGGGGATCAGCGATCGCGGGCGTATGCGGATAAATGATTGCCCACTCTAAATAGTTGATTGGAGCAGTTAGCTTGATCGTTGCTTCTGGTGCAGGGCTTTTGGTTAAATCAACCGATTCCACTCGCCCAACCGGAATTCCTGCTGGAAACAACTGACTAAACGAAGAAGTTGTCACCACATCATCTTTACGAACATCGGGGACTTTCTCAAAAAACTCCATCACTGCTTGATTTCCAGTCTTACCGCGCAGATACCCCATAAATCGACTGCGGCTGATCACAACTCCCACTCGACTCGATGGATCGCTCAAAAGTAGAACACGACTGCTCGTTCCAGTCGTTTGTGTCACCCGCCCCACTAAGCCCCCTGGACTCAGAACCACTGAACCTTCTTTCACCCCGTCGTTTGTACCACGTCCAAGCGTGACCTGCTGCCACCAATGATCCGCACTTCGTCCGATCACAGCTGCCGGAACTCCTTTGACTTGCTTCGATCGAGCGAGTCCCAGCAATTCTTCTAGCTTCTGATTTTTGCTTTCAAGCTCAATCAGGCGCTGTTGCAGTTCATTGCTCTGTGCGTTCGCCAACTGATCGGGTCCAACAGGTTTGGACTGAAACGGACGAGTGAGCCACTGGTAAGTTTCCATCACAAAACCAGCTTGACTCTGGCGAATCAAGAGTGCCGTTCCCAATCCCAGGGTGGCTAGAGTAAATGGAATCCCAAATCGATCCCACCAGCGGCGCATTTCGTACATTCAGCGTTCTCAAGTGATGGACGGCATCGCTAACAAAGCCTCACCAATGCGAGACTATACACAACTTCCACGCGCTTGATCGCCCGATCAGGACAATCTAGCGAGGCGGACGGGTGCTAAACACACGCTCTAATTGCTTGAAGTTTTCTAACACACGACCTGTCCCCAGCACAACACAACTGAGCGGATCAGCAGCAACGTGAACCACAATCCCGGTTTCATGACTGATCAACGTATCAATGCCTTTGAGCAGTGCGCCACCGCCCGCCAGCATGATTCCTCGATCGATAATGTCCGCTGCAAGTTCCGGCGGAGTGCGTTCCAGCGTTCGTTTCACCGCATCGACAATCACCGATAACGGCTCAGACATACTTTCGCGAATTTCAGGTCCTTTGATCGTCACGGTTCGCGGCAGTCCAGACAGCAAGTGCAATCCGCGCACTTCCATCACATCTTCATCCGCAACGCTCGGATAAGCGGAACCGATCTGAATCTTGATTTCTTCGGCAGTTCGTTCTCCGATTACGAGGTTGTGAACCTTTTTCATGTACTGCACGATCGCATCGCTCAATTCATCGCCTGCGACTCGTACCGATTCACTCAAGACCGTTCCTTGCAAACTGAGAACCGCAACTTCGGTTGTACCCCCACCGATATCGATGATCATGTTTCCGGTCGGTTCTGCAACGGGTAAACCTGCCCCGATCGCAGCCGCAACAGGTTCATCGATCAAGTAAACTTCGCGCGCTCCTGCTTGAGATGCCGCTTCCATCACCGCGCGTCGTTCAACGCCTGTGACACCGCTGGGAATTCCAATCACTATGCGGGGTGAAACCAGAGCTTTTCCTTCGTGCACTCGCTGAATGAAGTGTTTCAGCATCAATTCAGCCGTGTCGAAATCTGCAATCACACCATCGCGCAAGGGGCGAAGCGCAACGACGTTTCCGGGAGTCCGACCGAGCATTCGCTTGGCATCTTCTCCGACAGCGAGTGGAACTTTTTCGGTTTGATCGATCGCGACGACGGACGGTTCAGATAAAACAATGCCTTTGCCAGATACGTAGACCAGGGTGTTAGCGGTACCGAGATCGATACCCATGTCCCGCGAGAGGGAGAAGCGACTGAAAAGACCCACTAGATTCTTGCCTCTT
>CAXTDB010000247.1:0-7973 GCA_964242045.1 uncultured Leptolyngbya sp.
GTTTCCGACTTTGTTTCTTACCGTTGGGGCGTGGGGCTTTGTGAAGTTCTGGCTGATGCCTTGGTTAGTGTATCACTTCTGGATGAGTACGTTTACGCTCGTTCACCACACCTTGCCGGACATTCAATTTAAAGAGCCGGAAGAGTGGGATGCTGCACAAGCACAATTGTTTGGAACGGTGCATTGTGATTATCCAAAGTGGATTGAGTTTCTTTGCCACGATATCAATGTCCATATTCCGCATCACCTTTCGACCGCGATTCCGTCCTACAATTTGCGGTTGGCTCATCGCAGTTTGGATCAAACTTGGGGAACAAAGCTGAGACAATACAAGTTTTCTTGGAGCTTGATGAAAGAGATTACCGATCGCTGTCATCTTTATCACCCAGAGTATGCGTATCAATCGTTCCGCTCTTACTTGAACCGATAATAGAGTGAGATTTGAAAACACTGATCGCGGTAATTCGCGATCAGTGTTTTTTATTTTCGTTTATTCAAAGAAGCCAAGAGTTGAGGACGCAATTGTTTCGCCCAAAGCTCAAAATTAAAAGAGGGGCTATTTGGCGAATTCTCAACCCGCGAAGCACGATCTAACTGATTGAGAGTTTGAGTCATGATGAGAAGCTCCAGGACGTAGGGCAGTGCGATCGTAGCGATTGAATTCTCAATTCAGGTTAAGCTCAGTTCAAGAAGCTGTAAAATTTGTGTTTTCTTGCTTCGATCGCCATTCCTCGATTGAATGGAGATTAACGTTATTTTTTTCATTGATGGACTTTAGCCTGATCGTTTCTAACTTTCTCAATCCGCCCGTTTTGTTCTTTTTTCTAGGAATGCTGGCGGTTTTGGTGAAATCTGATCTCGATATTCCCGCACCGATTCCAAAGTTATTTTCGCTGTATTTATTGTTGTCGATCGGGTTTAAAGGCGGAGTCGAACTAGCACGAAGCGGGATTAGTCAAGCGGTGGTGATTACGCTCGTTGCCGCGATCGCAATGGCGATTCTCGTACCGATTTATACATTTTTCATTTTGCGATCGCGATTAGATCCGTATAATTCTGCCGCGATCGCTGCAACTTACGGCTCGATTAGCGCGGTTACGTTTATCACTGCCGGATCGTTTCTCGATCAGCTTCACATTGCTTACGACGGCTACATGGTTGCAGCGTTAGCGCTGATGGAATCGCCTGCGATCATTATTGGATTGATTCTGGTGAATGTGTTTACCGATCGAACGGGTGAATCGGAATCGATTCAATGGTCGGAAGTGTTGCAGGAAGCGTTTTTTAACGGATCGGTTTTTCTGCTGATTGGCAGTGTTGCGATCGGGTTTCTCACAGGCGAACATGGATGGCAGACTTTGAAGCCGTTTACGCAGGATATGTTTTATGGAGTGCTGACTTTCTTTCTGCTGGATATGGGATTAGTAGCAGCGAAACGAATTAAAGAATTGCAGAAATCCGGGGCGTTTTTGGTGTCGTTTGGGGTGTTGATTCCGATGCTGAATGCAACGATCGGGATCTTTTTGGCAAAAGCGATCGCGCTTTCTTCAGGAGATGCGCTTTTATTTGCGGTACTGTGTGCAAGTGCATCCTATATTGCGGTTCCGGCAGCGATGCGTTTAACGGTTCCTGAAGCAAATCCGAGCTTTTATATTTCTGCTGCTTTAGCGGTTACTTTTCCGTTCAATATCTTGATCGGAATTCCATTGTACGAATACGGAATTACTCTTCTTTGGTAAAGTTATGCACGCTGTTAAACGGATTGAAATTATTTCAGATTCGATCGAGCTTCCAAAACTTTTGCGGAGTCTAAAGCAATCTCAAATCAATCGCTATACCGTGATCCGTAATGTTGAAAGTAGCGGCGTTTCTGGTGCGGATGGAAACGATGTCACGCTGATCGATATGGCGTACATTATTGCATTTTGTTCGCCGGAACAAGTGAAAGACGCGATCGAGAAAATTCGCCCCATCTTAAATCGCTTCGGCGGATCGTGCTATGTGTCAGATGCAATGGAAGTCCGATCGCTCAACTGTACGGCTTCGCTCTGAACGAGTTCAATCACGGTTTTGACTAACGCATCAGGGTCAACAGGTTTTGCCAAATGTCGCTGAAATCCGGCGGAAATTGCTTGCTGTTGATTCAGTTCTCCAGCATAAGCCGTCAGCGCGATCGCAACTGGAACGTTTGAACGTTTCTGAATGTGCTGCATTAGCATGTAGCCGTTCATTTCTGGCATTCCAATATCGCTGATGAGAACATCAAATTCGGTTTGATTGATCGTGTTGAGCGCTTCGATTGCAGAACTCACCGCTGTCACCGCTGCGCCAAATTGCGTCAGAACAAACGCCACTAAATCAAGACTATCAATCTCATCATCAACCACTAAAATCCGAATCTTTGCCAGAGAACCATCACTAGAAATCGCTGAATCAGAGTCAACATCACTCAGATTGCGGCTAGCTTTCAAACACGGCAGGCGAACGGTAAAGGTTGCGCCTTGATCTTCACCAGGACTATCGGCTTCAACGGTTCCGCCGTGGAGTTCTACTAACTGACGCACGATCGCCAGTCCCAATCCCAACCCGCCAAACTTGCGAGTCGTTGCACCATCGGCTTGCCGAAAATACTCAAACACATACGGTAGAAAATCGGCTGTGATTCCTTTACCTGTATCGCTGACGGTGATTTGAACCTGGGCATCGATTCGCTCTAATCGAATTTTGACTTGTCCGCCTTCGGGAGTGAACTTGATCGCATTAGATAATAAATTCCATGCCACTTGCTGAAGTCGAGCCGCATCGCCCAAAACCTGGATGTTTGGTGAAGTCAGTTCGGTTTGCACTTGAATCGATTTTGCCTCGGCTGCTAAACGCACCGTGTCGAGTGCCGACTGAATCGTTGCCTCGATTTCGACGGGAACCATACTGAGGCTGAGTTTGCCTTGCAGAATGCGCGAAACATCGAGCAAATCTTCGATTAGTTGGGTTTGCAGTTTGGCGTTGCGTTCGATAATTCCGATCGCATGAGCCGCTTTCGCCGCATCGAGATTGCCGCTCTTGAGCAGTTTCGACCAGCCTAAAATCGGATTCAGCGGAGTGCGTAATTCATGCGACAGCACCGCGAGAAATTCATCTTTGATTCGATTGGCGGCTTCTGCTTGTTCACGGGCAGCTTGTTCCCGAACTAAACTTTCACGCAGCGCTGCTTCCGCTCGTTTGCGATCGCTAATGTCTCGATAAAAAATCCCTAACCCTTCTTCAAACGGATAAGCGCGAACTTCTAACCAAACATCGTGATCCGGCGGTTCATAATAGTGCTGCTCAAAGTGAACGGGAATTTGTTCGGCAAGCGCGCGACGATATTGATGATCGGAAATCGAACCGATCGCAGCGGGCCATTCCTCCCAAAGCGTTTTTCCTAAAACTTCGGATCGAGGTTTCTCGTTAATCCGTTCAGAAGTCGCGTTCTGATAAATAATTCGCCAATCTTGATCGAGCGCCACAAACGCATCGCTCATACTTTAAAGAAGCTGATCGATTCGACGGTAAGCAGATTCGGCTTGCTGTTGGGCGAGTTCACTAGACGATCGTAATGCTTGTTCTCGTTGCACGGTTTCTTGTCGCAGTTGCGTGAGTTTCAGCGTCGCTTCGATCCGCGCCAGCAGTTCTCGCGCCGAAAAAGGCTTCGTGAGATAATCATCGGCTCCGGCTTCTAACCCTTCAATCCGCGCCTCTTCGCCCGCCCGTGCCGAAAGCAGAATGATCGGTAACTCTCTGGTTTTGAGTTCCGCTTGAAGCGTTGATCCGTCTGGAGGATTCCGCAGCAGCCGCAGTAATTCAAACCCGTCCATTTCAGGCATCATCACATCGGTTAACAGCAAATCAGGCATTTGCTGCCGAATCGCTGCCAACGCTGCACGCCCATCTCCGACCGCTTCAACTTCATACGCTTGGCTAAGCAATCGCTTGAGATAGTCACGCATATCGGCGTTATCGTCTGCTAAGACAATTCGAGCCGGAGCAATCGATCGAGAAGTCGCCACAGACACCGGAATTTCTGACGATGCGGTTTCGATTTCAATCGATCGCTGAATATTCTCGTCGCTAGGCAACCACCGCAACGCTTCTTCGATATAGGGCGTAGCTCCGATCGAGGTAGAAGCCAGACTGCGACGGGCGACAATTCGATCGCTCGGTAAATGCGCGCATCCCATCGGAATCGAAACGGTAAAGCAGGTTCCTTGAGTGATGCTGCTGCGAACCGCGATCGTGCCGCCGTGCAGTTTGACTAATTCTTGAACGAGCGATAAACCGATTCCTGATCCTTCATAGCTGCGTCCTTTTGCCCCTTTCACTCGATGAAACCGCTCAAACACATGCGCTAACTCTGACCCTGGAATTCCGGTTCCCGTATCCGAGACTTCTAGCTGAATCTGATACTTGATTGCACGTAGCACAACGGCAATCTCGCCCGCAAACGTAAACTTAAAGGCGTTTGACAGCAAGTTAAAAACAATCTTCTCCCACATTTCGCGATCGACATAAACGAGTTCCGGCAATGAATCGCACTCTACCCGTAGATGCAGTCCTGCTCGTTCGATCGTCGATCGAAACGTTCCAGCTAAATCGGTCGTTAAAACCGTTAAATCAGTCGGTTCATACACTGCCTCGATTCGTCCAGCTTCGATTCGCGAAAAATCGAGCAGCGTATTGACCAATTTTTGTAAGCGAAGCGCGTTACGGTGAATCAGTTCTAAGCGACCGCGCTGAATCGGATCTTGGGCTTCTTGTAACGCATCTTCAGCAGGTCCGAGCATCAGCGTTAAAGGCGTACGAAACTCGTGGCTCACATTCGAGAAAAAGGCGGTTTTTGCGCGATCGAGTTCGGCAAGCTGTTCGGCTCGTCGGCGTTCTTCTTCGTAAGACTGAGCATTCGTGATCGCGGTAGCAATCTGTCCGGCAACCTGCGTAAAAAAATCCCGATAGTTTTCATCGAGTTCGAGTCGCGGACTGACTCCCGCGACTAACACTCCAGCGATTTTGGTCGTCGTGCCGATCGGCAATATCATCGCTTTTTGCGGTGCTTCCGACCACGGACTTCCAGAAATCACGCCAAAGCGCGTCGCTAAGTTGTGAATAATCTGCGGTTCAGCCGTTTGCACAACTTCTGAAATCAACCAGCTATCTACCGCATTAAGGTCAATCATCGCAGGACTGATCGAGCGATTTTCAACGATCGCAGCGCCGCTGCAAAGATGCGCCTGTTTCTCATCGGCATCAATCAGATAAAGCATCGAAAACGGGATGTCAGCCCGATCAGTTTCAAGCGTTGAGATCATCAATGCACAAGCTTCCTCAGCCGTTTTCGCGATTCCGGTTTTCGAGGCGACTTCTCGCAACAATCGAGCGCGTCGATCGTTCAATACGCGATACGTGGTTTCACTAACGATGTTGAGAATTCCATCAACGACCCCTTTTTCGCCCTGAATCGGATTAAACGTATAGTCGAAATAGCACTCTTCGGTATACCCGAATCGGTGCATCGATAACAGTTCGTCGTTGTGAAATATGCCTTTTCCCGTTGATAAAACGCTCTTAAACTCAGGACCGATCGCTTCCCAAATTTCAGACCAAACTTCACGCGCGGGACGACCCAGCCCCCAAGGGTGCTTGTCCCCTAGAATCGGTCGCCAAGCATCGTTGTATAGCAGCAGGTTGTCTGCACCCCAGTAGATCGCGATTGGAAATCGGGAATTCAGACAAATACTGAGGGTCGATCGTAGACTCTGACTCCACTGCTCGACTGCTCCAAACGGAGTTTTTGACCAATCAAAGGAGCGCATTAGCGAACCCATTTCCTCGCCGCCCATCAAGCACTCGTAGCCTTCAGATCGGGCATCGATTTTGCCACGTCCAACCCCTTGTTCAGCCACCGCTATCTCGCACTAATAAAGCGTGACAACGATACTCGAATTCACCCTAGATAGACTTCTATCTTAAGAGCGATTTGAGCCGCAGCATCGATTAGCGAGATAGCGTTTGACGACAAAACTGGCGCACTTTAGAGGACGATAAACTGTCTCCATCCCGGTCATCAACTGGGCTAATCGCGAAATAATCTTGTAGCCAGGTACATCCTTTTTGAGCTAATTCAGCAGGGGTCTGTAACGTTTCTAAAGACCAGAGAATGATGCGATCGTCATCGCTAGAAGTTGCAAGCTGTTTGCTGTCGGAACTAAAGCTTAGTCCAAATACACTATTGGTATGTCCAGTTAAAATCGCGATCGCGCTACCATCCGATTTCCAAAGCCGAACCGTTCGATCATCGCTCGCAGAAGCAATCAATCGACCATCGGGACTGAAGAGAACATGATTGACTATATCTTCGTGTCCTTTTAGGGTCGTGATCAATGTTCCATCTAATCGCCAAAGCTTTACCGTGTTATCTTCTCCAGCAGTCGCGAGAACCTGACCATCGGGACTAAAAGCAACTCGTCTGATCGCTCCCGTTTGCTCTGGAAATGTTTTCAGTACTGTTCCATCCAATCGCCACAGTTTAACGGTGCGATCGCGGCTCGTCGTGGCGATCGTTTGTCCATCAGGACTAAATCTAGCAGTGTATAACATTCCTTGGTGTCCCTTGAGTGTAACCAACAGTTTTCCATCTAGGTTCCAAACTTTCGCCGTTTTATCAACACTGGCAGAAACAAATTTTGTACCATCGGGTGCAAAGCTCACATCGTTGATTGCTCGATCGTGGGCTGGAATATCTGCGACTTTTACTCCGTCACGAGTCCAGAGCTTTATAGTTCTATCTTGACCTGCGGAAGCAATCCGCTGCCCATCAGGACTAAAACTCACCGCCAGCACTCTTTTACGATGTCCTTTGAGTGTGTTCAGCAGTTCACCATTCGTTGTCCAAAGTTTGATCAGTCCGTCGGTGCTACCAGAGACGAGACGATCGCCCCCAAAGCTGACACTATTGACAGGAGCGGTGTGTCCAGCAAAGACAGATTTCAAAATTTGGTTCGATCGCCAGAGTCTAACGCTCATATCCTGACCCGCAGAAACAAGCTCTTGACCGTCCGGGCTAAAATGAACACCATTCACAAAGCCTGTGTGTCCGCCAAGCGGTTCAATCAGCTTACCTTTGATCTCAGCAGCATTGATATTCCACAGTTTAATCAAGCTGTCAGATCCCGCAGAAGCAAGGATGTAATGATCGCCGCGTCGGATCGGATTGAAGCTAATTTCATTCAATACATCTTCATGTCCTTGTAGTGTATCGAGTAGCTTACCTTCTAAGCTCCAAAGCTTGATCGTTTTGTCATAGCTAGCAGAGGCAAGAAATCGCCCATCGGGACTGAATTTGACATCTGATACAGAGTCAGTGTGACCTTTGAGAGTGTGAAGCAGTTTGCCCTCTAAGTTCCAGAGTTTGACTGTGTTGTCTTTTCCAGTCGATGCGATCGTGTTTCCATCTGGACTGAAGATCGCGGATAGTACTTCATCATCGTGAGCTTTCAGCGTTTTGAGCAATGTTCCATCAAGGTTCCATAATCGAACCGTTTTATCTTGGCTACTGGAGACTAAAGTTTTTCCATCTGGGCTGAAACTCACGGTACTGAGACGATTGGTATGTCCTTTCAGGGTTCTGAGTAAATTGCCATCTCGCGACCACAGTTTGATCGTGGCATCACTACTTGCAGAAGCGATCAGTTTTCCGTCGGGGCTAAAGCTCACGTCATACACACCGTCGGTATGTCCAACCAGCGATCGCACGAATGTTCCATCTCGATGCCAGAGTTTGACGGTTCTGTCTCCACTTGCAGACGCAATCAACTGTCCGTCCGGGCTGAATTTCGCACGACGTACCCAATGTTGATGTCCTTCGAGTCGATTCTTTTCTCGAACATTCGCCAGTGCTTGACCCAAAACTTTTGAAACGAGCAGGCGAGTTTGTGGATCAA
>CAXTDB010000248.1:0-7942 GCA_964242045.1 uncultured Leptolyngbya sp.
GAACTTTGAGAAACGTTACAAGCGGCTTGCTGTCACAGTACTTGAATTAGCTCGATCGCCTAATCTATCTCAAGTCGTAGTAGCAGGAAGAAATTCTATCGCAGCGATGAACTCGAACGGGATCGTAACCGATTTGCTCAACGCTAGTAATATAGAGTATATTTCGCTCCTCCTCGTAAGTTCTCAAGTCTGTCAAAAAAGCGGGATCTCGATCGTTGTAAATAAGCGGATATTGAACAGTTCTTGAGTACTCAGCGCGTTCACTAGCTTGGAATCGAGTGTGAGCAGAGAAGCATTCATCCGTTGTGAAAGGGCAATGTAAGATGCGTCATAGGCAGAAATACTACAGTCTAAGCTAATCTGCATTGCTTCACTCATTAAAGATTTGGTTGAAGTTACTTCGAGGGGAAATGCGCGAATTCGATCGAGGGCGATGGTTGTTTGTTCTGCGGAAAATTGCTTGGCTCGAACGTACTTCCAGAGAACATTTGTGAATTCGATGTAGAAAAGATCGGGAATGAAGAGTTGGGTTTGAGGATTCTGGAGGTGTAGAAATAGGGTTTCGGCTTTGGCGGAGAGTGGATCAGGAATGAACAGTTTGATCGCAATGTTAGTATCAATAACGTATCGTAAGGGCGAAATCATCGATTGCGATCCTCACGAATTAGAGCGGTACTGTCAAGCCAGGTCGTTTGAGCAGGTAGGGATTCTCGATCGCGACGGATTGCCTCCAAGAGCTGAGAAATCCTAGCGTGTTCAGAATGAGTTGAGGTGTCGAGTCGAGCATGTAGATAATTTAGGACATCATTCAACACTTCGGCCATCGTTTCTTCTGGAAGGTCTTCGATCGTTTGAATGAGTGTGCGTTTGATGGTCATAATTCAGGCTTCTAAGCTGATTTCCTGATTATCTTCGATCGCGAGTGTGTTTGATTGAATGTGTTCCACTTAGATTGTCTGCCCATTACACAACTCCATATCCTGTGTAAGTGCGTTTGTAAGGAGCAGCATTGTGGAAGATTAACGCCATCTGCAAAAGATCGATTCATGACAGTGTTTCTTAATGCTCTAATTTAATCTTAAATTCAAAGCGCTTCCCACCTGTCTATCTAACAACTTCCCCTTACTTCGCAAAATGCTCCAGCAGTTCCTGATGAATAAATCAATAGCGCCCGCTGCTGTGTTGCTGTTGCATCTTCTCCCGCCTGAGTCATCTGATTCTGACTTCCGACAACGTTACTCGCAGAAATTGATTGTGATTGAGTTGGCTTCTTTCTAAACATCTTTCTCAGTCCTCCAGCACTTTACCTATTGTAGAAAATCACTCATCAGGTTGCCGTTGATACTGAGTTTAAAGAAGCACAATCATAAAAAAACGAGATAGAGCCATCTGCTTTACCTCGCCCATATTCAGGAGTAAAAATCGATCAACAACGCTTAGTTGTTTGCCATCGTCGCCCCATTCTGAGCCGCAGCCTGGATTAATGGGCTGATCGCTTCTGCTCCAGTCTGACTAGTCTCGATCGCAGGAGCCAGACTACTATTCTTACGAGCTTTGCCACCTGCTTTCTGGTATTGAACGCTGTTTCTGCCATACTTCACTGCTACAGCATTCAGCATTCGCTCAGACAGTTCCGACAGTTCCTTCTCCGTCTGTTTCATCGCTTTACAAGACTCATCAAAATCCGACTTCAGCCGATCATGCACTTCCAACTGTGTGCGACTCGATTCAATTTTTTCACGATACAGTCCAACGGTGAGACCATACCCCAAATCTAAATTTGCATCGATCGATGTCAGCAAAGCAATTCGGCGTTGAGCTTTGTCGATCGCATCTGAACCTCTAGTTTGCACCATGACTTAATTCTTTTTGTATTAACTACGTTCTCACCATAGCGTTCCGAGTTTTGAAGCGAGATGTACTTTTATCTACCTTTAAAATGTTTTCTAGATAAAGATTTTGTATTAGCTCCGTGTATCTATCTCTGCACACGGAGAGATTTGAAATTCGATCGCGATCTGATTCAGAAGAAATACGCTCAAACTTAAAAAGAGTGCATCAATTTCAGATCTAACTGCATATAAACTCAAGAAAAGTGCATTCATCCTTAAAAAGACTGCACACAAATTTAGAAAGAGTACATCATTTTCGATCTAGTTGCACTCGAAGCTAAAGAAAAACCGCCAGATACGATCGCATCTAGCGGCTTTATCAAAACTCAAGCACTTAGTTGATTAAGCTTCCAACAAACTCCGCAACATCCAAGCGGTTTTCTCATGCACTTGCATCCGCTGCGTCAACAAGTCCGCAGTCGGTTCATCATTCGCTTCGTCTACAAGCGGAAACAACGATCGAGCCGTTCTCACTACCGCTTCTTGCCCTGATACCAAAAGCTTGATCATTTCTTCTGCTTTCGGAACTCCAGGCGTTTCATCGATCGAGCTTAGCTTGACATATTCGCTGTAAGTTCCCGGAGCCGGAAAACCAAGCGCCCGAATCCGTTCTGCGATCAAATCCACTGCTAAAGCAAGCTCCGTGTACTGCGTCTCAAACATCGTATGCAGTGTTTGAAACATTGGTCCGGTCACGTTCCAGTGAAAATTGTGCGTTTTCAGATACAGCGTGTAGGTATCTGCTAGCAAGCGCGACAAACCATCTGCAATTTCTTGCCGCTTTGTATCTTCAATGCCGATCGAAATTTGACTAACCATAACCTTCTCCTACTAAATCTTTAAGAGTGAGCGCTCCAGTCCTTGATCTCATGCTGGCTATTATCTCGCAGCCAGACCGAAACTCAGGCTAAATGTTGTTTCAGAACGGCTCTCGGTGCGCGCCGTACATTGCACAAAATCGTTTCGTGCCCTAATCGGCTACAAGCTTCGTACCGATGACAGCCCGAAAAGCCGTAATACTGTCCGTCTACTTCTAAAACATCGATCGGCTCTTGCAGCCCAATCTCTGAAATCGAAGCCATGAGATGCCTAACCTTCTCTTGGTCATTTTGCCGAAACAGCGGGCGGCGAATCTGACTAATTGGGATTTCTTGAACTCTCATGAATCTTTCCTTCGTCTGACTTCTATATCATACTCATAATGACTACGACTTGCAAGCCATGTTGAAAGATTTATTCGATCGCAGAGAGATGCTTTGCCGAAACGCAATAGGCAGCAAGCAGCGCGAATTCGTGGATCGAACTGCATTTTTCAGCACCGATGAAAGCCGCAGCAGTCAACTCACACCGCTATAAAAAAGCCTTGTTTCGGTATGATGGGCATATCTTATTCAATTTAGAAAATTGTTTATGAAATGGCGTGTCATTCTTGAGCCTGATTCAGAAACCGGAGACTGGGCAGCCTGGTGTCCAGAATTACCTGGTTGCACTTCTGCTGGAGAAACCGAAGAAGAAGCGCTCAGCAATATTCAAGATGCGATCGCACTCTATATTGAACCTGCTTCATTGGAATTACTGCCTGGCGCGATCATTCGAGAGGTTAGGGTGGGATGAGCCGTATTCGCCGAATGAATGCGGATGAAGTTGAGCGAACTCTGAAAAATTATGATTTTGATCTGATTTCTCAGAAAGGCAGTCACCGAAAATGGCGCAATGAAGAACGAGAGATTCAAGTGATTGTCCCGTATCACAAAGGGAAGGATTTACCGATTGGCACACTTCGCAACATTATGATCACTGCCAATATTCCTGAAAGCGATTGGAAAACCGAATAAATTGCTTAACGAGAGTTCAACAACCCGATTCGCTGCTGTCCCTGAGCAACAAGAGCGAGTCCATTGATCGAACTCGCGTTAACGAAGAACATTAAAGTCGGAAGAATGAATCAACCCGTATTTCGCATTCCCGCAGCGATCCCATTGATCGTGAGCAATGCTCCGCGTAACAGTTCGCCCTTGCTGTAGCGCGATCGCACAACCCCTGAAGCCGCAAGCGTTTTATGTTGCCGCAGTCGTTTCAACAAAGACACTTGCAAAAAGCCCAACGGTACGATCGTGCCGTTGCGTAACTGTACCGATCGCTGAAGTTCTGGATCACCATCTAACAAACGATTGTGTCCGGTAATGGTCAGCACTAGCTCACGAGTCAGTAGATATTCATTGCGAATCTGCTCAAACACCGGAGCAAAGCGCTCTCGATCTTCAGGCTGTGTGAGTTCATCGACATAGTGACTCGCAATCTGTAGATCAACTTTAGAAAGCGTCATTTCCACTCTAGAAATCGCCATTTTGAAAAAGGGCCATTTGTAGTAGAAATGCCGTAAAAGCTGCATGTGTTTCTCTGGTGCTTCATCAAGAAAGCCTTGCAGGGCAGTACCGACTCCGTACCAAGATGGTAGTAAAAATCGGCTCTGTGTCCAGCTAAACACCCAAGGAATCGCGCGCAAGCTGCCGAGATCCTTTTTGCCGCCGCGACGTGCTGGACGAGAGCTAATTTGAAGCTGACTAATTTCCTCGATCGGGGTGACTTGATGAAAGAAATCAATAAAATCTGGTTGCTCGTAGATTAGCCCGCGATAGTGTTTCCGCGATCGAGCGGACAACTCTTCCATCACTTGCTGCCACGGGGCAATCTCATCAAACTTATTCTGTAACAAGCTACCTTGAATCACAGCGGTTGTGACGGTTTCTAAGTTATAAAGTGCGAGTTCTGGCAGTGAATACTTCGAGGCAAGCACTTCCCCTTGTTCTGTGATTTTGATTCGACCGTTTACACTATGTCCGGGTTGCGCCAAAATTGCTTCGTAAGCGGGACCACCTCCCCGACCCACCGAGCCACCGCGACCGTGGAAGATCCGCAGCACAACGCCATGTTCATCAGCAAGGCTTTGGAGTGCCTGCTGAGCTTTGTGAATCTCCCAATTGCTGCTGAGAAACCCAGAATCTTTGTTGCTGTCCGAATAGCCAAGCATCACTTCTTGAAGTGCAGTTTTAACGCCGATCGCTTCAAATCCACCTGCTAACAATGCTTTGTAAAACGGTTGATCAAACACACCCCGCATCACGCTCGGAGCTTTCTGTAAGTCTTCAACGGTTTCAAACAGCGGCACAACTTGAACGGTTCCAAGTCCGGTCGCTGGATCGTACAGTCCCGCTTCTTTGGCAAACAGCAACACTTCGAGCAAGTCACTGACATCGTGACTCATGCTGATAATGTAAGTGCGGCAAATATCAAGACCGAACTCTTGTTGCAGCTTGCGAACCATGCGGAAAGTCGCGATCGCTTCACGAGTGCGATCGGAAAATGGCATTTCTGTTGGAATCAACGGTCTACGAGTTTGTAGCTCGGTCATCAGCCATTCGCAGCGTTCTGCTTCGCTCATGTCGTTGTAGGCTTTTGGCAAAACTTGCAGATATTCCACGATTTCATTCATCGTTTCCGAATGACGCGGGCTTTCTTGCCGAATGTCTAGATGTGCCAAGTTAAACCCGAAAATTTCAACTTGGCAAATCAAATGATCCAAATCGCGACAGGTTAAACCCGTTGCAGCTAAGTTGCTTTGAATCAGTCGAAGTTCCGCGAGGAAGTCATTACCGGATCGATAAATCGTCGCTTCGTCGTATTCGGGGATTTCTTGCTGTAGCCCGTCGCCGTTATAAAGGATTTGATTGCGATCGAGCGTATTTTCCAACCGCTTACGAATGTAGGCAAGTTTGAGCCGATACGGTTCTTGGCGGAATCGGATCGATAAGCGATCGTACACATCCGGCATTCGCTGTTGATCTTGTTCGAGAGATTCCAGCAGATCGGGAAGCACATCGCTCCAGTGCAGCGACAGACTCAATAAATCGGTGAGAGACTCGATCGATTGGACATAGCGTTCTAGCACCAAACGACGCTGATAACAAGCCGTTTGCCAAGTGACTTGCGGCGTAACCGAAGGATTGCCATCGCGATCGGCTCCGACCCATGAGCCAAACTGACAGAAATTACGGCGCGGCATCTCCATTTTCGGAAACGAGCCGTGAACCGCTTCTTCTAACCGCTGGTAAAGATGGGGAATCGCGTCGAAAATCACTTCTCGGAAGTAATGCAGCGCGTGGTCGACTTCATCGAGAACCGTGGGCTTGAATTGGTGAAGTTCATCGGTGCGCCACCACAGCCGAATTTCTTCGGTGAGTTGGTCGCGTAAAGCATCGGCTTCCCAGGATGAGGAAAGACCGATCGCTTTCAAGCTATCTTCAATGCTGTCCAACTGCCGAAGAATTTTGGCAATTCGTCGCTGTTTGTCACGAATCGTATGGCGCACAATTTCAGTCGGATGGGCGGTAAATACAAGCCACACATCTAACTGATTGATCAATCGCTGAATCTGCTGCGGTGGAACGTTGAGCTGTTTCAAGCGAGGAAACAGCCAGTGAAACGTGCCAATTTCGCGACGAGAAGCCGACTCATGCAAACTGCGTTCTAGAAAGTCGGCTTCGGGTCGTCCCGCGTCTTCCTCGGTCGCATACGCCTGCCGCTGATGTTTCGGATCGGGCTGCGGATGTCCTTCGCGCGCCATGCGATATTGCAACTGCTGATCGCGCTGTTCGTAATGCTGCTCGACAATATTAATGAGCTGAAAATAAAGTGCAAACGCGCGCGCGGCTCGAATTGCTTCATTCAAATCGAGCTTTTCTACGACTTGCAGCACTTCAGATCCGGTGAACGTCGTGGCTTGACCCTCTGGAGAACACATCTGCCTCAGTTGATTCAACAGATCGACCAGTTCTTGCCCGCACTCTTGACGCAGTACGGATTCCCAAAGAGCCTCCACGATTCTGAGCCGATGACGCAAAAACAGATCGGACATCAGCGTCGTGACATCATCAGATGGGGTGGTGAGGCTGGCGAAAGATTCGTCGGAAGAAGGGCGGGTCGAACTCATACAGTATTCCAGAGAGGTTCAACAATTTTAGGAGAGATGGGCAGATAGGGGAATCAATCGCTTATTGATCGGGCGGAAAGTCCAATCGAGGAAGACGATCGCCCCTGAAAATTTCTTCGCTCATCGTGCCGAATTCTTGCAGGGTTTGCGCGATCGCCTCCCCTCCAACTAAAGCGACCAAAACGGGAATCGTTGCTAAACTCAAAGCGATATCGGGATCAAGAAAGCCTAAAATGCGATCGGACTCAGATTTCATTAGATTGTAGGTTCCAACGGTAGAGTAAACCAGTGTCTAGCGTAACAGTCTAAATTGCCTCTCTGTGCATTGTTGTTTCTAGATGTATCTAAAGCGATAAGGGAGAAAAATGCAGAACTGAACGGGTTTGAAGCCGCATCAGCAACAAGCAAGCGAGACAACAGCACTTCAAAGTAATGCAATAAACTGCGAAAATCTTGCACCGAGGGTGCGGTTTGTGCTTACCATAACTAAAAAAAGTGTATCAAGATCGAGCATTTAAGCTTAAATGCAGCAGATTGGAAAAGCCGGATTTTTAAAGTGGGATTTTAAGGATTCGCGGCTCACCGTTGCACATCGTACAGGGGAATCAAAATTCGGATGGGGAATCGATCGCCGTATACGCTCTCTTCGTCACCACAGGCTGTGGGGTCACGTTTGCCGTTGTTGCCGTGGCTCCACCGCGTGATCGGCATTCCTCAAATTCATTTACAAGTCCGACTGCGCGCGAATCATCTCTACATTCTAGCGGAAGGGCGCGACTGTCCGAATCGATCGCTAATTTTTGAACAGTTGGTACGTGCGCTCTCGAAAACCCAAATCGAAACGCTTTTACCGCCCGCTCAACCGAAGATTTATCAAGTGATCGTCTATGGTCGTCGGATCGGAGAATCTCGTCCTCAATGGGCGGAAGTGATTCATGCCGCACAGATCGATCGCTATTTAGAAAATCTCGATCATTCAAAAACCGAGGTAGACACCACGGTCGCAATCGAGCTTGCAAATTTGGGCATGGCAAAACGCGGCAGACCCGATGCGATCGCC
>CAXTDB010000249.1:0-7908 GCA_964242045.1 uncultured Leptolyngbya sp.
TGAGCGCGTCGCTCCATTAGGCAGCGTGAAGCCTGTACTTGAGTCAAAACCGATTCCAGTACCATCTTGCTCCGCCCAAATTCCTAACTGCACCGCAAGATTAAAATTACGATTTCCAGTATCAGAAAAGGTCGGGGACATGATGATTACTTCTCCAGTTGCAGTGCGTTCGATCCGTAGCTCAGAGTTTGCCTGACAGAACTGATAGAACTGTTCAGTCGTCATCTGAGCGAGTGCCGGAAGGTGAACGGCGATCGGAGTGTGTTCTGAGTGAACCAGCAGCGTAGTCATGATGAGCCTTGCTAAATAAGACAAGCGCGCGATCGCCCTAAGCGATTTTGAATCGGCTGGGGTTTTCGCCAACTTTCTCGTAGGTGCCTTTTCTCATGCCGTGTGCCATCATCAAAGCAATGCGCTTGCGGGCTTCGGGCATGTTCACGCTCGGCAGTGAGCCGTAGAGAATTTCGATCATTTCATCGGTAGTAAAGGTGTCTTTCGGCGAACCGCTCATCACTTTGAGAACGGCTTCTGCCGGAGTCATACCTTTGAAGTCACGCTTCATCGTCGCATCAAATGGAACAGGCGGTTTGACATTCCGCTGTTTCTTCGGTGCATCTTCACTCTTCTTGCCGCGCGTTTTCTTCTCAGGAGTCGCAGTGGTGGTTTCTTCCGCCGCTGCTTTTGCTTTCCCGCGTCCTTTGCGCTGCTGTTTGGGCTTTGCTTCTACTTCTTCAATTTGTGGAAGCTCGATCGCACTTTTACCTTTGCCATTGCTCGAAGGAGCAATCTCGCCGCCGAGTAGACCGTTAAGGTATTCCAGGGTTTGATCAATCTCAGAAGTTGCTGCTTGAACTGCCGCTTTGATAATGGAATCTCGATCGCTGGTGAGTCGATCGCGCTCTTGTTCTAAGTTCTGTCTGACTGCTGTATCCAAAATTGCGTAGGGCATTGTTGTGAACCTCACTGTAAATGTTTCTGATTGTAGTGCCACTTGGATCAATCAGAACAATAAATTTGCGATTTTCTATGTTTATTTTGCAATATTTTGGTTGCACCCGACCATTGTTGATCAACTATCAGATCACGCAATGCTTACTATCGCAGTGTTTCAGCCATTTTTTATAGTCAATTTTGCGATAGATAAAATCTGCCTGTAAGTCCAGCGGCAAGGGTTTCAGACGGGGGAGTACTTCGCTTTTACTTTCCGAAATTTTACCAGTACTCCCGCGTATGTTGTGGTTTGATCACTTATTCCCTTTGATCACTGATTCTATTCACTTCGGTTCCCAATCAAAGGTGATCAGCTTGAGATGTTCTGGATGGGCTAACAGTTCTTTTGCGAGTAGATAGCCCGCGATCGTCCAGGTTTGATACCTGCGCGCTTCTTTGCCGATCAGCCGACCGTCAGGACCGTCATAGTACTCCGGAAACTGGTCTTCGAGTAGTCGCCGTTCTGCAATGGCGATCGCATGATGCGCGAGTTCAGCCCGATTCATCTTTTTCGCAGCAGCGGTTAGCATCCAGAGCAATACGGGCCAGCTTCCGCCGTTGTGATACGACCAAGGACGATTTTTCGGATCGGCTCCGGTGACAATGCGCCACTCTACATCTTCGAGAGCAGGGTAGCAAAGCTTCATTGGCATCTGTCCGACTAAATCACTCCAGCGCAGTTCGATCAGGTTGAGAATCTTGTGAGACTGTCGTTCGGTAGCGAGTGCTGACACGATCGACATCAAGTTCCCGATCGAGAAGAAGCGCACATCAAGCTGCGAAGGTCCTAAGTTTCCCGCCATGTATCCGCCTGCTTCAGGCAGCCATTTTGCCAACTTATAAAACGGAATCGAATCCGAATAGATATTGAACTGATTCAGCGCCTCTTCGCCGTATTCTTCGACGCGATAGCGGTAAATCACGTTTAAGCGCTCTGGATCGAGCCAATAATGCTCTCTCAGTTGCCGCCTGAGTGGAATCAAACGGCTGTGAATTCCCTGAATCATTTTCTGATTGTCATCATTTTCAACCAGCAGTTCCAAACTGGCGCGCAACGCCCCGTAAAATAGAGATTGAATGTCGAGTGGATGTCCATACATGCCCATGCGTCGATCGATCATGCTGGCTCCGTCGGGAACGAGTACCATCGGATACATATCAAACCGAGTCACCAAGCAGAGTTCGAGAATAAAGCGAATGCCTTCTTGACAGTCCGACCGAAAAGCAAAGCTGGTATCTCCGGTGGCAATCACATAAGCGCGCAGCAGAATGATCCACCACAGTCCAGAATCTGCTGGTGCGACTCGCCCGATCGCATGATCACCAAAGTCGGCTTTAAGGTATTCTCCGCCTTCGTAGGCAATGATTTTGAAACTTGCAGGCATCAAACCGCGACTCGGTTTAGAAGAGTCGAATTGCGTCGTTTTCGGTTGAAGCCTTAATGTTTCTTCGAGAAAATGGCGAACAATCTCAAATCTGCCGCGCATCAAGAATAAAAGGGCGGACGAGATGAAGTCTCGGACAAAACACTGGTCGTAGTTCAAGGCAACAACATCAGTATCACAGGCTGCGATCGTGCCAACTTCTTGACCTTGATAAGACAAAACAGATTTTTCTAACAATTCCCAAGCTTGCTCTTCGATGCTCAACGTTCAACCCTCGCTTTCAGAACAAGGTCTATCCTAGAGCAATTCTTTTCGAGCGCAAGGAGATTTTACGATCGGTTCATCTCAGTGAATTGGCTTTATTGGCTCAAAGTTTTGACTTTCTCGATCGCGCTGTCAGCATCCGGTAACGCTTGCCCTCGTTTCTTTGCTGTTTCAATCCAAATTCCTGTAACGGCTTGTAGTTCTTCTAGCACTTCTATTAATGTCTCGCCCTGCGCTAAACATCCTTTAAGTGCTGGAACTTCAGCAACGTAGCCGCCTTCGTCACAGGGGTAAATTATGATCGGGTAGTTCATAGTGTTTATTCCTCATTTTCTTGATTCTCTGCTTGTTCAATCAGTTGAATGACTCGCTTGATATAGACTGACTTCACTTTGCCGTTGTGAACAGGAATCACAAAAATCGTTTCACCTTTCTCAAAAACATGGTGACTGCCTGTGATTCTGTCGAGTGTGAATCCTTCTTGCTCAAGCAATTTACAAATATCTGAGAATTTTACGTTATTTGGATTGTTGCTGAGCCGTTCACGTAGTTTTCTGCGTTTGCTCATTATTTTTGCCGCTTACTCGACTCGGCAACGTCCTTCGAGCGAGCATTCCAACCGTTTCTGCCGTTCGGCTGCGATCGTGGCTAGATTCGGTCTACCTGTGAGCGCGAGTCGCCAATCCGCCCAAATCTCATACAGCTTGTCAGCGATCCAACCGACGATCGGAATCCGAGTGATCGCATAGACCCATCCCAGACCGAGAACTTCATAGATGCGCCGAAACACCTCGACGTTTTTAATCGTGCTGCCATCGGGCAATACGGCGTGAATCCGACCCATTGCCGTTTCGTAGTCGATTCCGCCGTTTGCTTCAGGCGAATAGTTCTGATCCGCAATGTCAACGAATTCGACTAAACCTCGATCGTTGTCCCGCTTTCTCAAGAAGTTCACTTCTCGCATACACAGCGGACACTCACTATCGTAGAGCAGCTTAATTTTCCAGGTGGTCGAACTCGAAGATATCATGCTTGAACCTTTTTCTTTTATTTTACAGTTTGTAACGCTTGCGGTGGATTGAACACAGAAAATTTTGGTTTTAAGCTGTGTCAGATATTTAGCGCGATGGACATGACTGATTCACGGTTTCCCAAGTTGGCGGTTTTGGCATTGCTAGCGATCGCGGTTCTGTGGGGCTACAGTTGGACGCAGATGAAGCTAGGGGTGCAATATTCTTCGGCGTTTACATTCGCGGCACTGAGAAATCTGGGCGGAGGATTGGCACTGTTTAGCGCCATGATCGCGTTAAAACAACCGCTCAAGCCCAAAGAAGTCACTTTAACCGCGCTGTTAGGACTGCTGCAAACGACAGGATTTAGTGGGCTTGCAGCTTGGGCATTAGTGAGTGGAGGAGCCGGAAAAACATCGATCTTGGTGTATACGATGCCATTTTGGACGCTGCTATTGGCGTGGTACTTTCTCGGTGAACGGATTAAAGGAGTGCAGTGGATCGCAATCGCGATTGCTTTTTCAGGCTTGTTAATGATCCTCGATCCGTTTCGATTGCAAGGCTCATTGTCGAGCGGATTGCTCGCAGTATTAGCGGGGCTGAGTTGGGCGGGTGGCTCGATCGTGGCAAAGAAGATGAACGCAAAGTCTGTGAATCTACTGTCGATGACCACTTGGCAAGCTTTGTTTGGAACACTGCCGCTGATTGCGATCGCGCTCTTTTCGCCCGCTCCGCCGATTCAGTGGAATTCTACCTTTATCAGTGCGTTAGCTTATAGCGTGCTGCCGGGAAATGCAATTCCGATCCTGTTGTGGATGTACGTTCTCAGACAGCTTCCTGCGGGAATTTCAGGGCTAGGAATGTTGATGACCCCGGTGTTAGGAGTGGCGTTTGCAGCGGTACAGCTTGGGGAATATCCTCGATCAAACGAGATGATTGGAATTGGCTGCGTAGTCGGCGCATTGGTGTTGATGTCGATCGCGAATCGAGTCGATCGTAAAGTGACTTGATCACTGTGCCACACTCCGCCTGATTCTGAGATCAGCGATCGGAACGCAGAGTCGATCGCTGAACTTGCTTGATCCAGCAGCTTCAATTCCAGATGTTAAACTACGGCTGTCCAGAATAAAGCCGATCAGAAATCTTATGTCAGACTCGCTAAAACAGTACGTTCGATATTCCGACGAGATTGAAGTCAAACAACCCGACGAAGATCGACTGATCCGCGAAACGCTTGACTCGTTTGCGCGAATGGGTCAAAAGGTGTTTGATAAGCATCGTCATGCGATGCGTGGCGCTCATGCGAAGGGACACGGCGGACTCAAAGGAGAACTAAAGATTTACGACAATCTGCCTGAAGTGTTGGCGCAGGGATTGTTTCGTGAACCTCGAACTTATCCGGTGATGATTCGCTTCTCGACGGCTCCAGGAGACATTATGCCCGATGGAGTGTCTGCGTTTCGCGGCATGGCAATCAAGGTGATTGGTGTAGAAGGTTCTAAACAATTGAGTGCTGAACCCGATGCTCTAACTCAAGATTTTTTGATGATCAACCGTCCCGTTTTTCCGTCAGGAAACGTCGCTCGCTATCTGAATGAACAATTACTGCAAGAAAAGGTTGTGGTCAGCGCCCCCGAAGAAGCGCAGCAACTTCTGACCACTGCCCTACGTACTGTAAATGCGGTGACTGAAAAGGTGGGAATCGACCTGTATCCGACAGCATTAGGAATCACGCTGCCAGAATCGCACATTTTGGGAGAAACCTACTATACGACTGCTGCTTTGCGCTATGGAGACTACCTTGCTAAAGTCAGCGCGGCTCCTGTATCAGCAAGTCTCCAGTCCTTAATCGGTAAAACAGTCGAAACAAATGACCCTTCTGCTCTCCGGGATTTGGTGGTTGATTTCTTTCGTCAGCATCCTGCCGAGTATGAACTGCGCGCTCAGCTTTGCACTAATTTAGAAACCATGCCGATCGAAGATGCCTCAGTCGAGTGGTCGGAGCAAGAAAGTCCTTATCAAGCGATCGCGAAGATCACGATTCCGATCCAGGAAGCCTATAGTCCAGCCCGTCGCGTCTATGTCGATGAAGTACTCTCGTTCAACGCTTGGCACTGCATCGCCGAACATCGACCGCTAGGTTCAATTCAGCGAGTTCGGATGCAGGTCTACGAGGCTTCTAGCCGCTACCGTCATGAGATGAATCAGCAGCCGAAGGGTGAACCCCGCAGCATCGAGGAAATGCCCGACTAGAACTAGAGAGTCGAACGGGATTTAGAAGGCTACGATAGACAGCATGCCGCGATCGCGCGCCCATAACTGGGAACCCTGCTTGAAGCGCTTTAATTAACTTGCAATCGATCTTAGTCCTAGACTTCGATTTGTTACAACATCCGCGTAAGATGATGAAACTGTCACTTCAAGCAACAGCAAAATTTGATCCTTGGTTCTGGCTTTACTGGATCGTGATTGTGGGCTGGATTATTGTTCAGCCGAATCACTGGCTGGGTTGGGTGTTGCTCAATTTATGCCTTTTTCAACTGATCTCGGTGTTGATGATCGTTCCTCACGAATTCGGACACGCGATCGCGGCGCGCGCAGCCGGAATGCGAGTCATTTCGATCACGATCGGGGCTGGCGCGCCGCTTTTCACAGCCCAGTGGTTCAACCTGCGGTGGGAGATCAAACGCATCCCCGTAGGAGGAATTACAACATTCACCGGAACGTCAACCCACTTTTACCGATGCAAAGTTTTTCTGACGATTCTTTGCGGTCCAGGTGCAAATCTGCTAATGATTGTTTCAGCCTTGCAGTTTCCGCAGCAGTGGTTTCTAAGTCACCCTTCAGGCATCTATCTTTTCCCCGGCATCATTTTCTATGCCGCAAATGCGCTGATTATCCTTGTCAATCTATTGCCGCATCATGCCATTATCGATGGAAGAAAAACTCCCAGCGATGGGTTACAGCTACTGACTGTGCCATTTCTATCGCAGCAAGAAGTGCTACAAAATGTTGCTTTGTCGATCGTTCTAGATGGATACGATTGGCAGCATCGCGGCAACTATGAGCAAGCGCTTTCAAGCTTTAATGCAGCGATTCAAAAGCATCCAGCCTGCATCCAAGCCTATCAGGGTCGAGGCGTTGTTTATCAGGCGATTAAAGCGTATGACACCGCGATCGCAGACTTCGATTTTGCGATTCAGTTAGACCCTCAGAACGCATTTTCTTATTGTTTGCGCGGCATCACTTATTGCAACTGGAGCAAGCTTGAGCCGATAAAGCTGCACACCGCGATCGAATCTTTGAATCAAGCGATCGAGGTTCAATCCGATCTGGAATTGGCTTACTACACGCGCGCAGTTAGTTATTACTATCTAGGAGAAGGAGAAAAAGCGATCGCAGACTTCACGACTATTATTGAACTTAATCCCAATACAAACGCTTACTACAACCGTGGAACCTTGCATTATCAATGCGGAAACAATCAAGCCGCGATCGCAGACTTTGATCAAGCCATCAAGCTCAATCGTCGAAATCTGGTGGCGTACTACAGTCGAGGCAATGTGAGATATCAGTGCCAAGACCAGTTAGGTGCTTTCCAAGACTATGACAAGGCAGCATCGCTAAGTCGATCGGAAACCATTTTGCCTGAAGACGAGCATGGATTCTATGCTAGAGGAATGTCTTATATTCACATGAGGAATAAAGGTGCGGCGCTAAATGATCTTCAAACCGCAGAAGCTATCTGCGTGAAGTGCGGTAATCAGCCACTTTTAGGCAAAATTAGAGCAGTAATAAACGATCTGTGAACTAAGGCTACAGCAGTAGTAGTAAGAGCGCTGGAGTGATGCCAGTAACCATTGCACTAATGGCAATAATCAATCCATCTTTTTCAATCAAGCCGAGACAGATGAACACGATGACGATCGCGGGCAGCATGTTGCCAAATGGAATCGGCAAGGCGATGATGAAGCCGAGAAACAATAACATCACGCCAACTCCGCGCTCTGCTTCGGGACTCGTGAAGAATGACCAGCGCGGCTCAACGAAGCGCTCTAGCTTTTGCAGCAACGGAATAGCAGCCGCAATAATTTGCTCACAGTGTTCGCGTTTGAATTGATAATCGAGTAGCGAATCAGGCAGCCAGGGTTGTTGGAACCCCAACACGAGCTGACTAGACACAAGCATCAGGGGCATCGCCACCAAAGCAGAAATGCCAGCGATCGGGAGCGGTAAGGCTTCCGGTAGCGCACAGAGAA
>CAXTDB010000250.1:0-7907 GCA_964242045.1 uncultured Leptolyngbya sp.
ATCCGCACAAAATTACGATCGTGCCTTGTGGCTTTGATTCGTCTGAGTTTTGGAGTTTGGATAAAGCGTTAGCGAGAGTTGCTTTAGGGTTGAATCCTGATGATCGAATTGTGCTGCAACTCGGTCGCATGGTTCCGCGCAAAGGCGTTGATACTGCGATCGCAGGATTTGCAAAGTTCTGTGAGAACACACCTGCACAGTTGATCATTGTGGGCGGTGAATTGAATGATAGTGATCCGCGCATTGCCAAAGAAGTCGATCGATTAAACGCGATCGCAACCGAGTTGGGCATTGTCGATCGTGTGCATTTCGTGGGTCGCAAAGGGCGGGAAGTGCTGCGGTACTACTACAGTGCAGCAGATGTGTTTATCACAACGCCTTGGTATGAACCCTTTGGAATTACACCGCTCGAATCAATGGCTTGTGGAACGCCTGTAATCGGCTCGAATGTGGGTGGCATCAAATTCTCAGTTGCAGAAGGTGAGACGGGCTATCTTGTGCCCCCAAATCAACCCGATGCGATCGCCGATCGTCTCTCTCATTTGTATGCTCATCCAACATTGCTCAAAGAGCTTGGTCGTCAAGCGATTCGACGCGCAAACGATCAGTTTACTTGGCAAAGTGTTGCAGATTCGATGGCAAACTTGTATCAATCGATTTTGATTGATCAATCCGGTGCATTCGATTCTAATGCGGTAATCGATCGCGGATTCAACTCCGTGATTGCTGCAATGCAGTCGGCTCAGCGCTGTCTGCAAACTGAACTCGTGCAAGCTGCAACATTAATCACGAATTGCTTTACCCAAAACGGTAAAGTTCTAATCTGTGGAAACGGAGGCAGTGCGGCAGATGCTCAGCACTGTGCGGCGGAATTTGTCGGACGATTCAAAATCCCGAATCGGCGCGCACTTCCTGCGATCGCGCTTTCAGCCGATAGTGCCTTGCTCACCGCTTGGGCGAATGATGTCGGATACGATCACGTTTTTTCTCGTCAAATTGAGGCGTTTGCCCAACCGAATGATCTTGTGATCGGCATTAGTACGAGTGGTCGATCGAAGAACATTCTAGAAGCGTTTGAAACCGCGCAACGGCTTGAAATTCCGAGCATTGGGATTTTGGGCGGAGACGGGGGACACGCTCGATCTCTCTGTGATTTATCGATCGTGGTTCCGGCAAGCGATCCGCAACATATTCAAGAAGTTCAAATCGTCGTGATTCATTTACTCTGTGAATTAGTTGAAGCATGGGTAGTGAATCACGAACAGAAACCGAAGCGACAACGATTAAGGTTACAAAATCGTAGCGCCGCTTCAGAACTTCCGTTGACTGTTAATTATTAGGAGCAAATCATGAGCGATTTAACTGGAAAAGTAGCACTCGTTACAGGGGGCGCACAAGGATTAGGCGAAGCAATCTGTCGCGTTTTAGGAACCTCTGGCGTTACCGTGATCGTGGCAGATATTCGCGAAGAACTGGCAGAAAAGATTGCCTCAGAAATTAACTCAGAAGGCGGCAAAGCATCAGCCCTACGTTTAGATGTCACCGATGAAACTCAGATTGCTTCGAGCATTGCCAAAGTGATTGAACAATATGATCACTTAGACATTCTGATCAACAATGCCGGAATCGATGTCACCGTGTCGATCGAAGAACTCGACATCAAAGACTGGGATCGCGTTCTCGCGGTGAATCTGCGCGCTCCGTTTATTTTATCGAAAGCGGTGATTTCACACATGAAGCAGCGCAAAACCGGACATATTGTCAACATCGCTTCGACCGCATCGAAACGCACTTGGGCAAATGCGACCGCGTATCATGCCAGCAAATGGGGCTTGGTCGGTTTTAGTCATGCCTTGCACGTCGAAGCCCGCCCCGATCGCGTCAAAGTGACCGCCGTAATCGCAGGCGGAATGCAAACTCCGTTTATTCTCGATCGCTTTCCTGATACGCCACTTGACAAGCTGCAAGACCCGAAAAACGTTGCCGATACAATTCGCTATATCTTGACTCAGCCGCCAGAAACGGTGATTCCAGAAGTGATGGTGATTCCGATGCAAGAATCGTCGTGGCCTTAGATTAGAATCAGAAAGAGATTTCTGACACTGTTGAATTTTATGCAGAAGCTATCGATCGCAACGCTCATCGGAGTTTTACTCTCCGCACTCTCAGCCCAAGCGCAAACCAACCCGCAACTTCAGCAGTTGCAATCAACTAAAGAGTGTCGCGGCTGCACTTTGACCAATATCAACTTGCCCAACACTGATTTGAGCAATGCGAAACTGATTAATTCTTCGCTTTTCGGCAGTGATTTCAGCGGTGTGAAACTGACCGGAGCAAACCTCAGCGGCGTTCAAGCAGGTGAACTAATCGTAAATGCGCGATCGAGCGAACGACGCACCAGCAATTTTTCGGGAGCGGATTTCAGCAACGCTGATATTAGTCGCGCTTCGCTGAGCCGTTCGATTCTCGATCGCGCCAATTTCACCAATGCTTATCTGTTAAACACGGATTTTGGCTCGGCTCGACTCCCAGGCGCAAACTTTCAAGGGGCATTTTTAGAAACGGCGTTTTTTGGTGGAGCCGATTTGACCGGGGTGAATATGACCAATCAGCGGTTAGTCGGAGTTTATCTGAGAAATACCAACTTGGAAAATGCTCAATTAAGTGGTGCACAGTTTGATACAGTCGATCTGACGAATGCTGCATTAAAAAATGCCGATCTGCGCGGAGCTAGATTTATTCGCCCCACGATCGCAAACGTTGATTTCACTGGAGCAAAGCTCGATCCAGAAACGGTCGCTCAGCTCTGTCAGATTGCTAGTGGAACCAATACGCTCGTTATTACTAAAACAGACGGTCGTGGAGCTACAACTATCACGACAAACAACATCGATAGCCGTCAAAGTCTAGGCTGTCGATAAGCGATTTGCAGCCTGATACACTCATTGCTAGAGCAATTGGATTAAGAAACTGTGGATTTACTCATTCCTGCGGCGGGATCTGGACGACGAATGGGCAGTGCGTGGCAAAGCCACAAAGCTCCCCGTAATAAGCTCTTGCTCAATTTACTCGGAAAGCCCTTAATCGCCTGGACGCTCCTCGCCGCAGAAGCTTCACCCACCATTCAATCGATCGGCATCATGGGACAACCGATCGACTGGGAAGACTTCAAAGCGATCGTGCATTCGCTCAATCTCACCAAACCCGTTCAGTTTATCCAAGGGGGCGCAACTCGTCAAGAATCGGTCTACAACGGACTGCAAGCGCTGCCGACAGATGCGGATCGTGTGTTAATTCACGATGGCGCGCGCTGTTTGGCAACTCCAGACTTGTTCGATCGCGCGACTAAAGCACTCGAATCCTGTGATGGCTTGATCGCGGCTGTTCCTGTAAAAGACACGATTAAAGTTGTGAATGCAGCAGGTGTGATTGAAAGTACGCCGGATCGATCGCAGCTTTGGGCGGCTCAAACGCCTCAAGGATTCTCGGTTCCTTTGTTGAAAAAATGTCACGAACAAGGGCGACAGAACGGTTGGGAAGTCACCGATGATGCGGCACTGTTTGAACGATGCGGGTTGCCTGTGCAGATTTTGGAAGGAGAAGAAACGAATCTGAAAATCACGACACCCGTAGACTTAGCGATCGCAGAATTCATCTTGCGTCAGCGTTGACCCCGATCGCGATTCTGACTACAAATAATTGTTAACTGAGAAATTTACGACTTTATCTGATTTAATCTTCAGATAAGTGTGATGGAATAGCAGAAAAGATTATGAAACGCAAAATTTTCGCGCTTCCGTTGGCGATCGCAGCTTGTTTACTGCCCGTTCGCGTGTCTGCTCAAGCGATCGAAGGCTTTACAGTTTTTGGAGACAGCCTTTCAGATAATGGCAATGCGTTTAGAGCCACAAACGGCTTAATACCGCCGAGTCCACCTTACTTTAATGGTCGAGCCACGAACGGACCCGTTTGGATTGAGGATCTCGCGGCATCGCTTAACTTAACGACGACGACCGCAAATTTTGCCTTTTTGGGAGCCACTAGCGGAACGACAAACACAACGGTTCCGTTTTTACCGGGAGTCACCACTGAGGTGAATAGCTTTTTGCAGAATTCGCCGCGTCTGAGTCCCGATCGCGCTTTTGTGATTTGGGCAGGTGCAAATGATTATCTCGGTGGTGGCATCACAAATCCTGCTGTTCCAGTCGGCAACATTTCATCGATTTTGCAGCGGTTAACAGCCGCAGGTGCAGAAAAGCTGGTTGTAGTAAACCTGCCGGATCTAGGCAAAACTCCGGGCGGTGCTGCAAATCCGATTCAGAGCGCAGGACTAACGCAGCTTTCAGCCGCGCATAATCAAGGATTGAGAGCTTCACTGCAAGCCTTGGCGCAGAGTCAGCCCAACGTGAATATTATCCCGATCGATGTTGCTAGCTTGTTCAATGAAGTTACTAACGATCCGGCTCGGTTTGGCTTTACGAATGTGACTCAGCCTTGCATCTTAACGGGTGCGAACTGCGATCAGTTTCTATTTTGGGATCAGCTTCATCCCACCGCAGCGGCGCACCGGATTATTTCAGAGTATGCGTTGGATATCTTGACGGCTCCGCAAACGATCGTGCCTCAAAAGGACATTGCATTGGGTGTGGCGCGTCGTCCAACGACTGATTTGAATGGTCGATTAGTCACACTGCGAAATCCAGGACAAAACCCGAATCAGAAACTTGGCGTATTTGTGAACGGAGATTTTAACTTTGGAAATCAAGATGCAACCGCTCTGAATTCCGGATTTGATTTCGATACCAAAGGAGTCACGGTTGGAGCAGATTACAAAGTGACCAATGATCTAGCGTTGGGACTCGCGTTTAATTATGAACACAACAGCAGCGATTTGAACAACGATCGCGGAAATGTGTCGATCGATAGCTATTCTCTATCTGCATATGGTAGCTATAGCAAAGATCGATTGTATGCCGATGCGGTGATTAACTACGGTTGGAATAGCTTTGATATCGAGCGATCGATCAAAGTGACTGGATTTCGAGCCGCAACCGCGAACACCAATGGTAATCAATTCTCGATTCGATTTAACAGCGGATACAACTTTGGAGAAAATCAGTTAGCGGTTGGACCCATGATTGGGGTTCGATATACTAAGGTGACGATCGATGGATACAGCGAGCGCAACGGTAGCATTCTCAACTTAAACGTAGGCGATCAAAAAGCCGATTCGGTCATTCTCAACGTTGGGGCGCAGCTTTCGTATGATTTTCGCTCTCCCTCTGCAACGGTAACGCCTTATATTGCCGCGAATTATGAGCATGAATTTGCCAATGGAAGTCGCGAAATTACGACAGAGCTTGTCACTCAGCCTGGGATTCCCAATCGCACGAGAACAGGCGAACCCGATCGAGATTTTGTTCGATTAAGTGCGGGTGTCCAAACGCAATTTTTGAACAATTTATCGATCGGGGTTGGCTACGAAACGATTTTGGGCAAGCAGGATGTAACCGATCACGCGGTTCAAGCGCGAATTCGCTACCAGTTCTGATTCATCCTGAAACTAACTGAAACTCTTTCACAGCAGGTAGAAAATTGGCGTTCTCATGCGCCGATCGACTCAGCTTGATCAACACAAATCGCTGGAGCGGTGTGAGCGATCGCCATTGCTCTAGTGCGATCGACACATCGACTTTTTCAGCTTGCAGTTTCACGCTCTCAGGAATGTTCTCGGCATCATTCCACGGGGGATTCTGGTTGATCGCTAAATCGGTTGCGGTTTCTCCGGTACGCTGTTCGATTAATTGATGCAGTAAATTGCGGTAGGCTTCAATTTCACTGGCTGTATCACAAGGAGCATCAACCGTTTGCTGGCGATCGGATTCGCTAAACTTATTCCATTGATGTAGCTTTAGCTTGACTCCACAAGTATCTAACTTCAATCTCACACTCATGGGAATGCAGCGGAGCGAATCGACAAAATCGGATTCAAACTGAAAAAAAGGATTCATCGATCGATTGTCTTAGTGAGTGTTTTTCGGTGCAACGTTGCGAACAATCCAGTAGCTGACAGAGAGCGCGAAAATTGCGGTGGCGAGTGCAATGAGATCAATTCCAGCCGTTTTTTCTAAATCGAGAATGATGATCTTTCGAGCAACGGCAATCAATGATGTCACAATCACTAACTCTACTTGAATCACATGCTTTTTCAAGTAGGCGGTAATGTTCTCTAGAATCTCAAATGCGATCAGAACATTCAGAAATAAACCGAAAATCGTAAATAGCACCTTGGTAGAGTAGTCATTCGGTGAAATCGAGGTGAGTTCAACAATCAAAACTCTGCCGAGTTGAAACACTGATAGAAAGATCACCAGCAGCATCATAATCGACAAAATCTTTGACACCCAGACCTCAATGCGTCCCAGGAAACCGAGAAAATTATTGTCTTTCATTCCTTCACGCAGTGATTTCCACAAAGAACGCCGCATAAATACCTACCACCTCTACTGCTGTGAGCATACCGAGTCATGCGATCGGAGTAAAGCGAATCGTGCGCTTCGTTACATGCAGGATGTGAGTAGAAGGGATTGGGCAAAGTCTATGTTTAAGAAGATGCAGAAGCGAGAAGAACGGCTTGAGTTGAAATACTGGTCTCGATCGCATTGATCGCTGCTACTGGAATTAACTGAACCGCGCAAGCTTTCAGTTCCGGTTGTTTCGAGTCGGGACAGGCGATCGCATGAGTCACCGCATTCGCTTCGGCTTGGTCTGCCCACAGCGCCCCCCAGTGCATCGGCACAAACACGGTTCCAGGGGAAATTGCTTTGGTAACTCTGGCTGGAAATCTTGCCATGCCTCGCCGCGATCGCACTTCGATTAGTTCTTCTGCTTGAATGCCTAACTTATCCGCATCTTTTGGGTGAATCTCGATAAACGGATTCGGGTACATTTGGCGAATTTTCTCGATTCGTCCAGTACGGCTCTGAGTATGCCAATGACCATACAATCGACCTGTGGTTAAGACAAATGGATAGTTCTCATCCGGCGGTTCTGCAAGCCCACGCGAATAAACGTTAGAAAAGCGCGCTTTCCCATCGGGCGTGTGGAATTTCAGATCGGTGTAGAGCCGTTTCGCTTTTTCGGTTTTTTGCTGAGTCGATTCAGCTTTGTTGGAAAAGGGCCATTGCGTTGCACCCATTTCGCGTAAAAATGTGTGACTTAATCCGGTTTGATCGCAGGGTCGATCGCGCGTTAGTTGAACAAATTCCGCATAGACTTCCGCCGCATAGTTAAAGGCGAACTGTTTGCGGTAGCCTAATCTGCGTCCAACTTCTGCAAAAATTTCCCAATCGGTGCGCGCTTCACCCGGAGCCACCCGAAACTGAGGACACAGCGTCACGCGGCGTTCGGAATTTGTCATCACTCCAGTTTTTTCGCTCCATTGCGTCGTGGGCAACAACACATGAGCATAGTCTGCCATTTCAGTCGGATAGTAGCATTCTTGATAAACCGTGAACGGCGATCGACGCAGTGCCGCTTTCGTCCGCTCGATGTCTGGCATACTCACGGCTGGATTCGTTGCCGCCACCCAGAGCATGCCGATTTCTCCGGTTTCGAGTCCGGTAATCATGTCCCAAGCTGTGCGACCTGGATTCGCGGAAATTGAGCCAGCCGGAAGCTGCCAGATTCGCTCGACCTGGGCGCGATGATCAGCATCTTGTACGAATCGATATCCAGGCAAGAGATGAGACAAGCCACCTGCTTCACGTCCGCCCATTGCATTCGGTTGTCCGGTGAGCGAGAACGGACCTGCTCCCGGTTTACCGATTTGTCCGGTCATTAAGTGAACATTGATAATTGATCGAACTTTTGCTGTCCCTTCTGAAGATTGATTGATGCCCATTGAC
>CAXTDB010000251.1:0-7892 GCA_964242045.1 uncultured Leptolyngbya sp.
GGGCTTATCGAGCGCATTAGCAGAAGCGGGAATGGAAGTTACGATCGTCACAACCGATTCAAACGGCGATGTCGGTCAAGCCCCGCTCGACGTTCCTTTAGGCGTTCCAATTGCCCAAAACGGCTACAAAATTCTCTATTTTCGCTGCTCACCGTTTCGGCGGTATAAATTCTCGATCGATCTGCTCCAATGGCTTGCCAACAACGCTCAACATTATGATCTAGCCCATATTCACGCGCTGTTTTCTCCGATCAGTTCTTGTTCTGCTGCAATTGCTCGATCGCGTCATCTTCCCTACATTCTTCGCCCCCTCGGAACGCTCGATCCCGCTGACCTTCAGAAAAAACGCCACCTCAAACGCTTCTATGCGACCGCACTCGAACGCCCGGGAGCCGCCGCCGTTCATTTCACCAGTGACCAAGAAGCCAAAACCTCGGAGCGATTCAACACCGTCACCCGCGATTTAGTGATTCCGCTCGGTGTGAGTTTGCCGTCTTCTGAATCGATTTCAATCCGTGAGAAGTTTGGAATCCCGATCGATCAGCCAATCCTGCTCTTCATGTCACGAATCGATCCCAAGAAAGGCTTAGATCTCTTAATTCCAGCCCTAGAAACGCTCGATCGAGCGTTTCATTTCGTTCTCGCAGGCGGAAACCCTCAAGATCCAAGTTACGAAGCGGCAATTCGCGATCGCATCCAAACTTCTCCTCTCAAAGACAAAACCTCGATCGTCGGCTTCATCACCGGAAGCGAGAAAACCGCTTTACTCGAAGCCGCTGATTTATTCGTTCTGCCGTCATACTACGAAAATTTCGGAATTGCAGTCGCGGAAGCGATGAGTGTTGGAACGCCTGTGGTCATTTCTGATCAGGTTCACATTTGGCAAGAGATTGAGCGATCGCAGTCTGGCTGGATCTGCACCTGCGATGTCGAGAGCCTGACTCAAACCTTGAAAGCAGCGATGCACGATCGATCCGAACAACTCCGACGCGGCAAAAACGCTCAAATTCACGCGCAGAAACACTACAGTTGGAACGCGATTGCCCAACAAATGATTACCGCCTATCGCGAAATTCAACGCGCGAACAACAAATCTGCAAATCCGTAAAGGCTCACTAATAACAGCAGCGTTGCCATCACTTGAGTTGGACGCGGGCGAATCGCTGGAATTAATGCTTCACGCACCAAAATCGAGGCACAAGCCCCCACTGTTAGCACCAATCCCAGCAGCAAAAACGCCAACTCCTCCTGCCCGATCCACACGCTAAACAGCACCATCGACAGTGCCAACATTAGCGTCTCAATCAATTGGGGAGGATTCTCCTGGCTCATAAACTCGATCGTGTGCCAAAAACTTCGCCACTGCTGCATAGTCCTTCCCCGCGCCAAAAAACCTGTCATCACTCTACCTTTATCAGTTTTGCAAAGTTTTTTTCAAGTCTGCGATCGCACTTTCCATCTCGACTTGCGGAAACGATCGATAGAATCGACTAACGCTTAAAAAAGGCTCCGGAGCCGCCAGCACTAAGACGCGATCGCCATAATCATACAAGCGTTTGACTAGAACCGCAGGCGCAACGGGCGCACAAATCCAAATTTCTTGCGGTTGCTGTTCGCGCAGTGCTTTTGCGGCAACTGAAATCGTCATTCCCGTTGCAATGCCATCATCGACAAGTAAAGCAATTTTGCCTGTTGCGGTAACGTTTGGACGATCGTGAAATTGCTCAAGCTGCTGTTTCGCTTTGGTTTGGGCACGCTCTACGGCTTCTTGCCAGTCTGGAAGTTTTGCGCTTAACGATCGTAGAATATGCCCGTCCGCAGTCACGGCTCCGATCGCGAGTTCTGGATCATGCGGGCGAGTGATTTTCTTCGCAACCAGAATGTCTAAGGGACAGTGAAGCGCTTCGGCGATCGCCACTCCAATCGCGACTCCCCCACGCGGCAGAGCATAAACGACATAAGAAGCATCGAGAGATTGCGCTTCCTTCAGAACGATTTGAGCGAGTTGCTGAGCGGCATCTGCGCGATCGTTAAACAAAATGGCATCCGGAGACAATTGAGGCGAAAACATTGTTCTTCCTGCCAAACCTAAGAGTTACTTTCAGCTTAGATCAGGGTTCTTGATTCTGGCAAAGACATCCAAAGCTCAAAGACAGAATCCCGCTGTTATGGCAGAACCCACCCGGAAATCAATTTCTGGGTGGGATGGCATCAAAGTAAGGAAATTCTTTACTCTTCGCCTTCTAAATCGTTCATCCGAACTCGCACAGAATTGGCGTGAGAATGTAGCCCTTCTGCGGTGGCAAGGGTATCTACAGCACTCGCGACTTTTTGAAGTGCGATCGGCGAATATTGAATCAGGCTGGAGTGCTTCAAAAACGTTTCGACTCCAAGCGGTGACGCATATCGAGCCGATCCCGAAGTCGGAAGCGTGTGATTTGGTCCTGCGAGATAATCTCCTACGGCTTCTGGAGTCGAATCGCCTAAGAAAATCGCTCCCGCATGTCGAATATTTTGCAGCAATTCCCACGGATCAGCGACTTCAAGTTCTAAATGCTCTGGTGCAAATTCGTTCGAGAGTTCTGCCGCAGCTTCAAGCGAATCGACCACAATCACGATGCCGTAATGCGCGATCGCTTTTTCAGTCAAAATCCGACGCGGATGATCGATTAGCTGCTGTTCCACTTCATCGACGACCTTACGCGCTAAGACCGAATCTGTGGTAATCAAAATTGCCGCTGCCATTGAATCATGTTCCGCTTGGGCAAGCATATCCGCTGCAACGTGAGTCGGATTTGCAGTCTTATCCGCGATCACCAACACTTCTGAAGGTCCCGCCAGCGAATCAATTCCAACTGTTCCATATACCAGCTTTTTCGCCAGTGTGACATAAATATTGCCAGGACCCGTAATCACATCGACTTTCGGAACTGTTTCCGTTCCATACGCCAATGCTGCGATCGCTTGCGCTCCCCCAACCCGATAAATTTCGGTCACACCCGCTTCTTGCGCGGCAACCAGAACTGCTGGATTAATTGCTTTTTCTTTTCCAGGCGGTGTCACCATGACGATTCTCGGCACTTGCGCCACGATCGCGGGAACTGCGTTCATCAAAACCGTACTTGGATAGCAGGCTTTTCCACCAGGGACGTATAAACCTGCACGATCGACAGGCGTATACCGTTTTCCCAGCACGACTTCATCATCGCCAAAATGTACCCAGCTCTTCGGCACGCGCTGACGATGAAACGCTTCGATTTGCTGACGCGCTAACCGAATTGCTGAAAGCAGTTCACCTGAAACTTGGTGGTACGCATCTTCAAGCTCGCGCGCACTCACTTTTAATTCTTCAGGCTTTAATTCTTGTTGGTCAAACTCTAGCGTGTACGCGAGTAAAGCGCGATCGCCTTGGCGTTTAACAGCTTGCAGTACCTCCCGGACTGTCGCTTCTTTATGTACAACTTGATCGTCATGAGTGCGATCGCAAATACGTCGCAGTTCAGATGTTGCCTCAGCCCACTGAGTAATAATTCGCAGCATGGAGTTAGGAAGTGTCAGTCGTAAAAGAACCCGTCCGAGATGATGCAGGGTTTGAATGATTCTAACGATCTAGCGCCCGAATTGGGCAGCTTCTTCGTCTCTTTATCTAGCTTAACCTGGATTTTAGAAGGAAGACACGATCGTTGAACCAGGATGTTATAGTATTTTATCTGACTGTTTTTCTGTCCAATTAGAAGCTTTCCAAGACTCAACCGTGGCAAATATTAAATCTGCTAAGAAGCGTGTCGAAATCGCAGAGCGCAATCGTCTGCGAAATAAATCCTACAAGTCAGCGATCAAAACGCTGATGAAGAAATACTTTACGGCTGTGGATCAGCTTGCAGCAAGTCCGTCAGATGAAGCGAAAAAGGCAGTCGATGAAGCGATGTCTGCGGCTTACAGCAAGATCGATAAGGCTGTAAAAACGGGTGTTTTACATCGGAACACGGGTGCTCGTCGTAAAGCTCGTCTCAGTCGTGCTCTGAAGAAGCAAACCGTAGCAGCTTCATAAAGAACTGAAACTGAACCGAGAATGCAACTGATTGATACCCACGTTCATATCAATTTCGATGCCTTCAAGCCAGACTTGGAGGCGATCGCATCGCGCTGGCGTGAAGCTGGGGTGGTTCGACTCGTGCATTCCTGCGTGGAACCGTCAGAGTTTAATGAAATTCGATCGCTTGCCGATCGCTTTCCTGAATTATTCTTTGCGGTGGGACTTCACCCGTTGGATGTTGAAGAAAAGTGGTCAGCAAATTCGGTTTCGGAAATTTTGACTCTCGCGCAGTCGGATCGGCGAGTTGTCGCGATCGGAGAAATGGGCTTGGATTTTTTCAAAGCAGAGAATCGAGAGCAGCAGATTGAAGCGTTCCGATCGCAACTCGCGATCGCGAAACAATTAGATTTGCCTGTGATCATTCACTGTCGCGATGCGGCTGAAACGATGGCGCAGGTATTGAGGCAGTTTTGCCAGGAACAAGGACAGATCAAAGGTGTAATGCACTGTTGGGGCGGAACTCCAGCGGAAACTCAATGGTTTCTCGACTTGGGGTTCTACATTAGTTTTAGTGGAACGGTGACGTTTAAGAATGCGAAAATGATCCACGAATCGGCTCAGTTGGTTCCGAGCGATCGTATTTTAATCGAAACCGATTGCCCGTTTCTTGCTCCAGTCCCGAAGCGCGGCGAACGGCGGAATGAGCCTTCTTACGTTCAATACGTGGCGCGTCAGGTGGCAGCGTTACGCGACGTTCCGCTAGAGCAACTAGCAGCGCAAACCACTCAGAACGCTTGTCAACTCTTTGGTTTGACGGTTCCTGAATTAATAGTGGTCTGAGATAAAAACAGATCACATAAATTCGCGAGATCGTCAAGACACAAAATGAAAAACTTGCGCCATAATGGGAAGAGTGCAAAAATATCTAGGCTAAATTTTGATCGACCTGTTGATTTCTCAACATCTCAGTTTTGAGAGGTTGACCTTCAGAGCAGACTTGCTTGACTAACGAATCAAGGCTTCGCGGCTCACCTTTTTCGTTCCAACCTTCATTGGAAACCTTGGAGGCTCAACTGGCTACTATCCTGTTCCATCAATTGAATATTCCGTTGTTTTGGGGTTCCTAAGAAGCCCAAACTTTTTGCATTGACATATTTTTGCAATTACCGTAAAATCTGGGATTCGCGAAATTGCGCGCGACCCTTCAGAGGAGACGCATGACTGAGCAGCAGACCTACACCACCCCCGCTTTTGTATTGCCGGATTTGGTTGAAATTCAGCGGGCAAGCTTCCGCTGGTTCCTCGAAGAAGGCTTGATCGAAGAACTCGACAGTTTTTCGCCTATTACTGACTATACCGGGAAGTTAGAACTTCACTTCATCGGCAAGAACTTCAAGCTGAAGCGTCCGAAGTACGATGTCGATGAAGCAAAACGCCGGGATAGCACTTACGCCGTTCAAATGTATGTCCCGACTCGCCTGATCAACAAAGAGACTGGGGAAATCAAAGAACAGGAAGTGTTTATCGGTGACTTGCCGCTGATGACCGATCGTGGAACGTTCATCATCAACGGTGCAGAACGGGTGATCGTGAATCAGATCGTTCGTAGCCCTGGTGTGTACTACAAATCAGAAACCGATAAAAACGGTCGTCGGACTTACAACGCAAGTTTGATTCCGAACCGAGGCGCTTGGCTGAAATTTGAAACCGACAAGAATGACCTGGTTTGGGTGCGGATCGATAAGACTCGGAAACTGTCTGCTCAAGTGCTGTTGAAAGCATTAGGTTTGACGGATAACGAGATTTTTGATTCGCTGCGTCATCCAGAGTACTTCCAGAAAACGATCGAGAAAGAAGGTCAGTACGGCGAAGAAGAAGCGCTGATGGAGCTTTACCGGAAATTGCGACCGGGTGAGCCTCCGACCGTTTCGGGTGGGGCACAGCTTCTAGAGTCTCGATTCTTTGATCCCAAACGCTACGACTTGGGCAAAGTGGGACGCTACAAGCTGAACAAGAAACTCCGCTTAAATGTACCCGAAACGACGCGCGTTCTCACACCGCAAGACATTCTCAGCGCGATCGACTATCTGATTAACCTAGAGTTTGATATCGGCATGATCGACGATATTGACCACTTGGGAAATCGTCGCGTTCGATCGGTGGGTGAGTTGCTGCAAAACCAAGTGCGCGTGGGTTTGAACCGTTTAGAAAGAATCATTCGGGAACGGATGACGGTTTCTGATGCAGATTCGCTGACTCCAGCATCGCTCGTGAACCCGAAACCGTTGGTTGCGGCGATCAAAGAGTTCTTTGGTTCGTCGCAGTTGTCGCAGTTTATGGATCAAACGAATCCGTTGGCTGAATTGACGCACAAACGCCGGATTAGTGCATTAGGACCGGGCGGTTTGACTCGTGAACGCGCAGGGTTTGCGGTTCGTGATATTCACCCGTCGCACTATGGGCGGATTTGTCCGATCGAAACTCCTGAAGGCCCGAACGCAGGTCTAATCGGTTCATTAGCAACTCACGCGCGAGTGAATCCGTATGGATTTATCGCAACGCCTTATTACAAGGTGGAAAACGGTCGCGTTCGGAAAGACATCCCCGCAATCTATATGACTGCGGACGAAGAAGACGATCTGCGGGTGGCAGCGGGCGACATTAACACCGATGAAGATAACAACATTATCGGGGAATCGATCGCCGTTCGTTACCGTCAAGATTTCACCACCGCAACGCCTGAAGAAGTAGACTATGTAGCCGTTTCTCCGGTGCAGATCATTTCGGTTGCGACTTCGCTGATTCCGTTCCTCGAACACGATGACGCGAACCGGGCACTGATGGGATCGAACATGCAGCGTCAAGCGGTTCCCTTGTTGCGTCCAGAACGTCCTTTAGTCGGGACGGGATTGGAAGCGCAAGCGGCGCGCGACTCTGGGATGGTGATCGTGAGCCGATGCGATGGGGAAGTCAGCTACGTCGATGCGAATTCGATTCGAGTTCGAGACGCACAAACGAACAAAGAGATCGAATATCAGGTTCAGAAATATCAGCGATCGAACCAAGACACTTGTTTGAACCAACGCCCGATCGTATTTGTGGGCGATAAAGTTGTCGCAGGTGAAATTCTCGCGGATGGTTCTGCAACCGAACGCGGCGAACTCGCACTCGGTCAGAACATTCTCGTGGCCTATATGCCGTGGGAAGGCTACAACTACGAGGATGCGATTCTGATCAGCGAACGGCTTGTGTTCGACGACGTTTACACCTCGATTCACATCGAGAAATACGAGATCGAAGCGCGTCAAACGAAGCTTGGACCTGAAGAAATCACTCGCGAAATTCCGAACGTTGGGGAAGATTCTCTGCGTCAGTTGGATGAAAACGGCATTATTCGCATCGGTGCATATGTCGAAGCGGGCGATATTCTCGTCGGCAAAGTCACCCCGAAAGGTGAATCGGATCAGCCGCCTGAAGAAAAACTCTTGAGAGCGATCTTCGGTGAAAAGGCGCGTGATGTGCGGGATAACTCGCTGCGCGTTCCCAACGGTGAAAAAGGTCGGATCGTGGATGTCCGGGTGTTTACTCGTGAACAAGGCGATGAACTTCCACCGGGCGCGAACATGGTTGTCCGGGTTTACGTCGCTCAGAAACGGAAGATCCAAGTCGGCGACAAAATGGCAGGACGACACGGAAACAAAGGAATTATCTCGCGGATTTTACCGATCGAAGATATGCCCTACCTTCCCGATGGCACGCCGATTGATATCGTTCTGAATCCGCTGGGTGTACCGAGCCGGATGAACGTTGGACAGGTTTACGAATGTCTCTTGGGCTGGGCAGCACAATGCTTAGA
>CAXTDB010000252.1:0-7882 GCA_964242045.1 uncultured Leptolyngbya sp.
TTGCCTCGAATGCTTCAGTCGGATTGAAAACCGGAGAAGAACTACAGCGATCGCAACTGTTTTATGCCCTGCTGTTGATTGTGAATTCGGGGGTTGCAGGTGCGTTTCTCGCTCAGAACTTATTGCTGTTCTTCTTGTTCTACGAAATCGAGCTAGTTCCGTTCTACTTGCTGATTTTGATTTGGGGCGGACAGAAGCGCGAATATGCAGCGATGAAGTTCCTGATCTACACCGCAATTTCAGGCATTTTGATCCTGGCAGCTTTCTTAGGTGTCGCTTGGTTGAGTCATTCTGCTAGCTTCGACTACGCTGACATCAATACAGCAATTCTCCCTCAGAAAGTTCAGTTGATTCTGCTCACATTGGTATTAATCGGGTTTGGGATTAAAACGCCGCTCGTTCCGCTGCACACTTGGTTGCCTGATGCTTACGTTGAAGCTTCGACTCCGGTTGCAATTTTGCTCGGTGGTATCTTAGCGAAGCTCGGAACCTATGGTTTAGTTCGGTTCGCCCTCGGAATGTTCCCGGAAACGTGGAAGCTGGTTTCACCAGGACTTTCAATCATCGCAGCCGTTTCGATTCTGTATGGTGCGTTGTCCGCGCTGGCGCAGCATGACATTAAGCGCATGGTGGCATTTAGCTCGATCGCTCATATGGGCTATGTGCTGCTCGGAGCCGCCGCGTTAACACCGCTGGCAATGGTGGGTGCTGTTTCGCAGATGATTGCACATGGTTTGATTCTGGCGCTGTTGTTCTATTTAGTCGGGTTGGTCGAATCGAAAACGGGAACTCGCGATCGCGATATTCTCAACGGTTTATTAAACCCAATTCGAGGACTACCGCTGACTAGTGCCTTGTTAATTCTTGCGGCGATGGCAAGTGCGGGAATTCCAGGACTAGCGGGATTTGTAGCTGAATTCCTCGTATTTCAAGGAAGCTTCTCAACTTTCCCCGTTCAGACTCTCGTTGCAATTCTCGGAACAGGTTTAACAGCGGTTTACTTTGTGATTCTGCTGAATCGGACTTGCTTTGGAAAGCTCGACAACAAAACCGCTTACTTCCCCAGAGTCAAGTTTGCTGAATATGTGCCTGCCCTCGTTTTGACAGCCTTGATCTTTTGGCTAGGCATTCAACCGACTTGGCTCGTGCGCTGGAGCGAGCAAACTACCAAAGCACTCGTAACCGCTGCAATCCCTCAAGTCGAGCAAGTTGCATTTAATTCTGTCGATCGTCCTTAACGCGCCGTTGATCTAGGAGAGAATTCGCTATGAATATGCCCGCTCCCACCAAAACCAAACTTCCACCGTCACAGCACCCGTTTGCAGAAGTGATTCATCGCCTCGAAGCAGGGGGCGCGATGCTTCCCGATACGCCGGAAAATCTAATGCAGATTATCGGACTGTACAAAGCGTATGCAGTTCCGATGGATTTCTACTGGCGCGATTTGCTCTACATCGGTGAGCAAGTGTTTCTCAATCCGCTGCCCGTCTTCAAGTACTTTATTTCAGATGAGTACATGAAGCGCCACAACCACTATGCGGGTGATGATGCTGATTTGCGAATCTGGCGCGGAACTGCGGAAGCACATCCAGAACTGATCGAGTTCATGGAAAAAGGAGAGCTAAACAAGAACCTCCCGCGTGGACTGCATCACCTTTGGCACGATCGCATTAACATGGAGTTCGCTGAAGAATGTATGCGGGCAATGTTGTGGCATCGTGGCATGTATGTTCCGGTGAATCAGTTCGATCCGTATCTCGATAGCGACGAGTACAAAGCAAACGCCGATCGAGCAATCAAAGCCTATTTCCGCAAGAATCCGGTGATGGCAGGATTGTACAAGCTGTTCCCTGATATGTTCATGGAGCAATGCCGTCAAGCATCCTACTATGCGAATCTCGGATTGTTCTGGGAAGTAATGGCTCCGGTGTTCTTCGAGATGTCCGATTTGTATGATGAGGGCAAGATTGCTACGGTTCCGCAAGCGATGGATTTCTTGGTGAACGGGATTTTCGCGATCGCAGGTCGCCCGATCTATCACCATGTTTACATTGATGGTGAATGCTTCGAGATCATTCCCAAGTCAAAAGGATTCACCTGGCTATACGAAGCAGCGTTACCTTATGTGGAAGCGGTGTTCTACAGAACGGCTCCTTTCCGGGGTACAAAGTCTTATAATGCTCAGGCTGGACAGGTTCCAGATGATCAAAAAGACTTCCACTACGGCGTTCTTTATGCAGATAAATTCCCGGTTGGAACGGCTGGAATTCCACCGACATTCTTGGCTCAAGACATGCTGCACTTCCTTCCGCCGTATTTGGTGGAGTATTACAATCAGCATTGCCGAGGTGAAGACGACATGCTGGTGCAGCTTGCCGTGAGCTTTCAGCGATCGATGTATTGCGTCACATCTGCGGTAATTCAAGCTCTGCGCTGTGCCTTGCTTTATCCGCTCGATGACACCAATCCGAATCATTTGATGGCGAATCGGCGGTTCTTTGAATCGCAACTCGATCGATTCTTGCGCCCGGAATCCCGGATTCGTGAAATTCAGAACCAGGATTATCGGTAAAGTCTTGTGGGTTGGGCATCTCACCCAACCCACAAAAAAATCGGGAGCGACTGCACACTGCAATCACTCCCTGATTCATTCATTTGATTCTTATCCCATCAGAATCACGGTATCAATCACGTGAATCACACCGTTATCTGCTTCGATATCCGCCGCTAAGACCGTCGCATTCTTTACCTCAAATCCATCTTCAAAGTGAAACGGAATCGGTGAACCCTCCAGCGAAGGCAATGATTCTAGCTTCTCCAAATCCGCTTTCATGTACTTACCCGAAACCACGTGAAACGTCAGAATTCGGGACAGTTGCGGAATATTTTGGACAAGAGTTTGAATCGTTCCTGGTGGAAGTTTTGCAAACGCATCATCATTGGGCGCGAACACTGTAAACGGACCAGGACTCTTAAGCGCATCTACTAAATTTGCCGCCTTTACTGCGGTAACAAGCGTGTTAAATGCGCCAGCGCCAACTGCAATATCAACAATATCTGCCATAGTTGCGATCTGAGGGGTAAAGGGTAACAGGACATAGCGCAGTACAGAACTTTCAACTGTAGTCACCCCATTGAACTTTACAATGAGAATGCTAATTTTGTTTATTAAAGTTCTGTTGCGATCGCGAACGCTAAAAAGCATTCGATCTATCATTCTGAGCCATAAGAAAGGCGTTACACGCTGTAGACATGCAGGAATAAAGTCACACTGTGAGAGAACACAGCTCGCAAACTCACTCCAACAAAACTCTGAATCGTGTAACGCCAAATTGGAAGGGAGCATACGCTCTTGTGTATTATCATAGCTACAAAACATATAAGAAAAAATCACTGTTGTCTATAAGTTGCATAGACCTGGTTCTATACAGTGATTTTGACTGTTCAAATAAATGCAGGTTTTGACTATTTAGCGATCGTTTCTCAAATCAGGAGAGTTCATTTTGCAGAATGCTACATTGCACCAGTTAAAGGTTTTTGAAGCGGTTGCCCGCCATAGTAGTTTTACCCGCGCGGCTGAGGAATTGTTTCTGACTCAGCCCACAGTTTCGATGCAGGTAAAACAATTATCAAAAACAGTCGGTCTGCCTCTATTCGAGCAAGTTGGCAAGCGCTTGTATTTGACTGCTGCTGGAAAAGAATTGTATTCGACCTGCCGCGATGTGTTTGAGCGCTTGGATCAGTTTCAAATTGCGATCGCTGATCTTAAAGGTCTGAAACAAGGAACATTGCGTTTAGCAGTGGTCACAACTGCGAAGTATGTCATTCCTCGAATTTTGGGTCCATTCTGTCAGCGCTATCCGGGAATTGATGTCTCGCTGACTGTTACAAATCATCAGTACGTGCTAGATAGCTTGTCGGACAACCGAGACGATTTGTATATTCTCAGCCAACTGCCGGATGATTCAGAAGCACACTGCGAACCCTTTATGGAGAATCCGCTAGTCGTGCTTGCACCAAGAAGCCATCCTTTGACCAAAGAGAAGAATATTCCGCTGTCTCGGATTTCTGAAGAGCCTTTTATTATGCGGGAACCCGGATCAGGAACGCGCAAGGCAGTCCAAAAGCTGTTTGATTCTCAAGGCTTGCCGATGAAAGTCAAATTAGACTTGGGCAGCAACGAAGCGATCAAGCAAGCGATCGCGGGCGGAATGGGCTTGTCGGTGCTATCAAAACACACTTTGGCACTCGAAGGAGTTAACAATCAGCTTGCCATTCTTGATGTCGAAGGCTTCCCGATCGAGCGGTATTGGTACGTAGTGCATCCTTCTGGAAAGCAACTTTCTGCGATCGCGAAAGCCTTTTACGACTACTTGATGAATGAAGGAAAGCGGGTCGCTGAAGAGACTTCAGTACTAGGTACACTCGACAAGGAAAAGGTAGAAGTTTAGAACTATAAGGAGATGGGGAGCAAACCATCTCCTTGTGTTTACTCAGGCAGTTTGTACTGTCCGACAATCCGCTTTGCATAATCAGGAACATGCTGTTCTAGCTTCTCAGGATAATTGCGTTTTACATATAAATAATTGCGCGTGAAATGAGAATCGATCGAGAACCGAGCATATTCCAATCCTTTTGGACCAATTTTCTCGATTACCACACCCATCAGCTTTGCAGCCCACATTGGTAGCGTAACCGCCTTATCATAGGCTGGAATGCTTTGCTGAACGGCTTGATGTCGATCGCCTTTTGACATCACAGGCTGTGTTTCAATTTGGTCTTGCACCAGATCGAGCATTTCTTGACCGCGATCGTTTCGCGAAACGATCCATTGCCAGCCAAACGGCGCACCCATATAGCCCACAACCAAATCTGCTAATGAATTCACATAATCAAAGCAGCTTAAACACGAAGGCGCAAACACATCTTTAAGTTCGTTCGTTTTCAGCCCAAAGAATGGCACTAATTCCGTCGAACCATCTTCATGCTTGAAGTGAACTTGAAAATCCTGCATGAACTCGTAGTACACCACTGTTTCTGGCGATCGACTGGTTGTATCTAAAAATTTCTGCAATCCTGCACGAGTCACATTATCAGTACAAGGGGTTCCCAATACATAAAGCTTCTCAAGTCCCAGCTTTTTCTCAACTGCACGCAAAGCTTGAATTTGACATCCGACCCCAATCACTAACAATCGCTTCATGCCAGACTGTTCGACCTGTTCTAAAACAGAGAGATTCGGTGAAAGCGTTGGTTTATTGACTCGCGCCGCGAGAATTTCTTCGGGAGTGGTTGCAATAATCGGTTTTGGCTGAAAGCGATCGTCTTCGGTATTTTGCACACAGACTACACCTTCAACCAGTCCGCGCGTCAGCATTTCGATCGCGATCGTACTGACAATTCCTGTCCACTGCGCTCCTGGAATCGGCTCGATTTTACGGGCTGCAATCATCTCCTGGCTCACCCCAAAATACAGATCGTCAGCTCTTTCTAAATCTCGACTCCGCCCGTGGGTTTGTTCTTCAAGTTCGGGAATCTGCTGGTGAATGAAAGCACAAGCTTCCTTAACGTAATGAATATAGTAGGTATCACACAATCCACATTCGCTGCATAATTCTTTCGCAGGACGACGGCTCGAAGGTTTGAGCGCTTTTGCTTTTTTATGAGGAACCAGGGTCATTTTTGAAACGTTGAATTTGATCGCTATTGATCACAATAACTCAGGCTGTCACCCAATTCGACGATCGCGGTCTGCAAAAGGGCGCAGCAAAAATTCTGTCTTGCTTTGTATCGAAAAATTAACAAAGGTCAGCCTATAGATAGAGTTAAAAAATTGTTTTTCCTTTCTAAACCTCTGACTGTGGGTAGACTGAGAATCACCCTTAAGGTTTTACAATTGTTTCAGCAAAATAAATCTGCAATTGAGCGTAAAGTTTATATTTCTGTTGGAGTAGCCAAGATGGATAAGATTCGAGTTGTGCTGATTGAAGATCATGATCTCACTCGGTTTGGTATTCGCGCGCTCCTGAAAGAGCAAGGAGTTGAACTTGCTGGAGAAGCGCGCGATGCTCGATCAGGATTAAACCTGATTCGCTCGGTTCAACCAGATGTCGCGATCGTAGACATCGGCTTACCCGACATGACCGGAATTGAACTTACTCAACAGTTCAGAGCCGCAGCCGAGTCGCCCAACACCAAAGTCTTGATCATGACCATGCACGATGATGAAGAAATGGTGTTAGCCGCATTTGCAGCAGGAGCCGATTCGTACTGCATGAAAGACATCAGCGGCGACCGCTTAGCCGAAGCAATCCAAACCACCGCAGGCGGAAACGCTTGGATCGATCCTGCGATCGCGCGAATCGTCCTGTCACAAGTGAAATTAGCGCAACCATCTACTGCTGCAACAACGATAACAATCAACAAGCTTTCATCAGAAGACAGCGGCATGATTTCCGATTATCCGCTCACAGTCCGCGAGCTGGACGTTCTGGAATTGATTGTAGACGGGCGGAGCAATGCTGAGATCGCAGAGCGGCTCTATATTACGATCGGAACAGTCAAAACTCACGTTCGCAACATCTTGAACAAGCTATGTGTGAATGATCGAACTCAAATTGCAGTTCGAGCATTGCGAGCAGGATTGATCAAATAACGTTGCACAGTTATCGACAGTAACTTCTAAAACAAAAGCCTTTCTACAACTAAACGCAGAAAGGCTTTTGTTTTACTAATTGCACTTAGAAAAGGAATTTTTTCTCTTTGCTAGAACTTTTTTCCTTAAGACAGAACTGCTACTTTCTCTTCTGCGTCTTCCATTTCATCTTCTTTAACGCGATCGAGATGCACATCCAACACTGTCATCTGCAAACCTGCTCTCGGCACATTTCCATTGCTCGAAATGAATGGATTCGGCTCAACTGCTCCCGTACAAATGACAAGCGATCCTTTCTTCAAGTATGGCAACACCCGCCAAGCTGTTGATTTCTCCCAAATACTCAAAGACACCGTAAAAGACTCTTCCCGACTACGAGGCTTTTGAACGTAAAGCGTCGCCTCAGCAACCTTAGCTTCTCTCCCATCTTTAAGCGTTACTGTTTTCACAGTCGCGTCTGCTGCTAAGTTCCCACTCACAACCCATTGGTTGAATCCAGCACTTGACATGAAATTGTCCTCTATAAAATTTCTCAAAGCATCTGTCACGTAATCGCGCTAGACAAAACACCGCAACAGGCAAAATTACTTCGTAGAGTCATAATGCCCGTTTTGTTAAGTTTCGCTCCAAATCGATGAAGTATTTTCTCTGATCATCATCGGGCTGAAGTTGCTACTCAATACGGTCGTCTTTCTTCTCTAGCTCGAATTCATTTCAAAGGGAACTATGCAGTAGCTTCGCTTCCGCGTCGCGGCTCCTCAAGTAATGCGACGAGTTTGGATTAATGTGTGATCGAACTTCCTTCACTTTTTAGAAAATCTAACAGATCTCTTTACTTACATGAGTTCAGATAGTCCGAAGAGAGCGTAAATTGAGAAGAAAATGTACTTAAAAAGCATCCTGACTTCGGAACATGCACGTGAAGATTTAGTAAAATACAGTACCTGTTTCACCAGGTCATCCCAAATCAAAAAATCCCTGCGGCAGATCGTGCATCTACAATAAAGCTAAAGCCAGCCACCGAAGCAACGGTTTCGATGGTTAAATCGGCAATCAGGTTGTCCACTTTCGTTTGCAGTTGAGCTAAGTTCTGGAACAGTGCCCCGCGCAAATCCTTGTTCAAGTGCTGCCACAATCGCTCGATTGGATTTAACTCAGGGCAATCAGGCAGTTGAAACAGTAGGATGATGTTGTCTGGAATCCTCAAGTCTTTGGCTTTGTGAAAGG
>CAXTDB010000253.1:0-1162 GCA_964242045.1 uncultured Leptolyngbya sp.
ACTGTTTTGGATTTAATTCCAACCGATAATCTGACTCACGTAATGCTGGATGTGTCTTTTACCGCCCACATGCCTGATTGTTTAGAAATGCCGTATCAGCCCGAAATTGTTGGTGCTTCTGTGTCTCAAACAGGATATCGCCTCGGTGGATCAAGCTGCTTGGCTGGAGATTTTATCGGTGATTATCAGTTCGATCAACCTTTATCGATCGGCGATCGCGTTGTGTTTGAAGACATGATGCACTACACGATGGTTAAAACCACAATGTTCAATGGTGTGGCTCATCCCGCGATCGGGTGTCTCAGGCGAAATGGCTCGTTTGAACTGTGGCGGCAATTTGGGTATGAGGATTATCGATCGCGAGTCGGGTAAAGATTACAGAAATCGAAGACAAACCACGATCGCGAAATGGATGTTTTACCATGTGATTTAACGCGATCGTGGTTTTATCGATGAGTAAGCGCAAAAAAGGTAAACCAGAGTGGATCAAAGAAACGCTGCAAGTCAGCGATAATCATGGCTGGAACTCAAAACCTGGCTACAAGATCTTCGTAGCGGGACGGGGGGCGGTGCGATTTGATGTGCCGCAGGATTGGCATTTTGAACCCGATGAAAAGTCGTTTCGGTTCCATGATGCTGTGCCACCGAACGATGATTGTCGGCTGGAAGTGTCTTACAACCATTTACCGGAAAATGATTGGAGTTTGTTTCCACTGGCGCATACCGTGAAAAAAGTTGCGATCGGCGATCGCCGTGATGTGATCGAACAAGGAGAAGTGATCACACTCAAGCGGCAAACGGCTCGAATCGCTTGGATACAGATTAAGTTCATAGATTCACAGGAAAATCGTGAAGCTTATTCTCGTATCTGTGTTGGACTTGGCTCGAACATTCAGTGTTTAATCACGTTTGATTATTGGGCAGATCAAGCAGAAAAGCTCACTCCGGTTTGGGATGAAGTGATGAATTCTCTCGTGTTGGGATTGTATATTCGCGATCCGAGAACTGGTTTTGCCATGCCCGATTAATTTTGTTCCTGACGATGTTTGGTAATGCCCAAAAATGCTCTTTACTCTTGCGCTTCGCTCGATCGCTTTTCTTTAGGAGAAGGCGCGTCCAAATGTAGAACGGGCTGAACAATCTGCCAATAAAGAATTGCAGT
>CAXTDB010000253.1:1172-7806 GCA_964242045.1 uncultured Leptolyngbya sp.
CGTTGCGATATTTAAATGTACAAACTGCAATCTTCTGTAAATCGTTGATCAAGAACAGCGGAAAAACAAAAGGACGCTGCCAAGCTCGATAGCGTAGCATTCTAAACCGATGCTGGCTCAGTCCAATGACTTTGAGGAAGTTCATCAGGTAGGCTCTTTCCAATCGCCACTTGGGAATTTTGTGAACGATCGTCATTTCAGCGTTGTACCAAATCTCCCATTTTGTCGCCCTGATTTTCCATAGTGCTTCGGTTTCTTCACCTTTGAGCGCAAATCCGCGCCCAACAGGACCTTGAATGATTTGATTGCCGATCGCATGATCAAGCCAAACTTGGCGGCGAATCACAAGACCCGCACCAACGGGCATTCCTCGAAGGTGGGTGTTATAGCGAAAAGATTCCTTACGAAGCATCGTCGGCATGTAGTGAGCAATGCGATCGAAGTTCGGGGGCGGCTCGATTTCGTAGTCGGGTAAGATGCGACTCCCATAAGCGCCTACCTTCGGGTGGGCTTGACCAAATTCATAGGCTTTTGCGACCCAATCGACTGAGGGAAGCGTGTCGTCGTCAAGAAAGCCGATTAGCGTTCCTCTTGCTTCTTGAATCGCGCGTTTTCTAGCATTGGCCGCTCCCTGTTTGGATTCTAAGACGTAGCGGAGTTCGTAGGTGGAAATCCATTTGGCTTGATATGCCTGCACAATTTCAGCCGTTTCATCGGTGCTGTTGTTATCTACGATCAGGATTTCCCAGCGGATTGAATCGGTGTGCTGTTGCGATCGGAGCTTGTCGAGCAGTGCAGGAAGCCGTTCTGCGGCGTTAAAGGTCCGAATCGCGACCGTAAAATCGAGCGACATCATAGAAGGAATGGCTTTAGGGAGAATGAATCTCTCTCTAAAGTACCCAGAATGAATAAACCGAAGTGGGTTAATAAAAAATCGGACTCGATCGAAATTGAGCGAGTCCGATAGTGTTCAGTCGATAGAACTATCCGGCAAAAATCGAGGTTTTCGCTTGTTCGTTCAGCAGAACTTGTCCTTTGCCATCCATACTGAAGTCGTATCCAGGCTCGTATCCTTGAGTAATTAAGCGGCGATAGATCGTGACTGAAGTGATTCGACGAATTTCTCGCATGACGTAGCCTGGAATCACATGCTCGATCGTCCAACAGAATGCAAGCTGGTCTGTCCAAACTAAACGCTCTAAGCTCACAATCACCATGCCTGCAACCTCGCGTAGCGTGAGGCGGCTCCTCAGATTCGCGATTACTGCTTTGCCAATTTCAGTATTACGAGTTGCAAATGCACAGGTGAGTCTACTCAATTCTTGTTCAAGTTTCAAATCGGTAGTGTCTTGCACGGATTGTTTCTTCTCCCAAAGATTCAGCAATGTGTCGTTACAACAGAAGTTTGTAAGAGTATATCTTGGGATAGATTTTTAGTAGCGAGAAAATAAGCAGCGTAATAAAACTTTATGTCAAGGTGTTGCAGATTGCCATGAGAAAACCCCGATGGCTGCTATGAACCAACGGGGCTGTAAAAAGTTTCAGACGACTAACCCCAGGAATCGAGGTCAAGCGCGGCTGATCCACCTTGTTCTAACTGCGTCAAGATTTTACCCAACTGCCACCAAACGAGCCAAGCGGTTCCGATCGTCAGCGGTAGCGCAACACCATAAGCAAACTGAGTTGGAATTCCAAAAATTTCGACTCCTGCACCCAGAAAGAAAAATGCGCCGCCTGCCATGCCAAGAAACGGAATAAAGAGTGAGAAACCACGCATCTTGGCGAGGCTCCGAGTTGATTTGTTTTCGTTCCAATCTTTGACCGATTGTTTTAAGACCGCTTCAAATGCTAGTCCGGAAGCAATACTCGCCAGCAGTCCAGCTACGAGCAGCAGATAAGGAGGTTGAGAAAAATAGTATTGCACGGTGGATAAGATGGGATTAAGGAATTCTTTCGTCCCCACATCCTACCGTTCTAGCTTGATTCCCGTCAAAGAAGAAACGGTCGGAATCAATGCGGCGGCAGGTGAAAGTTCAGTCAGCGCGCCTATTGCAGCCGTCCAAAGTCGAGCAGGCTTAATGTCGTCTTTGACCAATTGCCACAAGCGTTGGACTTCTTCAGTGTGCAGGCGATCGTCTTCGGTCAGCGCAATCAACAACTGACGACGCAGAAACTGACCTTCATCGGAAAGCAAGTACTGTAAGCCGAGTTGAGCGGTCGGAAGAATGTCAAAGCTAGAATCCGATCGAGCGATCGCAATCATATTTTCCAATCGATGCCACTGAAACTTACCATCTTTAAACAGCACTTCGATCAAGCGACGACGTAATCGAGGAGATTCCCCGGTGAGTAATCGTCGTGCAACGTAGGGATAGGCAATTTCAACGATTTTGAAGTTGGGATCAAGCGTCAGGGCTAACCCTTCTTGGGTTACAAGCGATCGGATAATCAGCGCAAATTTGGCGGGCACTCGGAACGGGTACTCGTACATCAACTCGCTAAAGCGATCGGTGATCGTCTTGAAGTTGAAGTTACTTACACTTTCGCCCATCACATCGCCCAAGACGGATTCGATCGCAGGAACGATCGGGTAAATGTCGGTTCCAGGAGCGAGAAAGCCGAGTTTGACAAAATCGTGAGCCAGATCAACGTAGTCTTTATTAATTAAATGAACAACCGCATCGACTAGCGTTTCTTTCGATTCTTCTTCGAGCTGATCCATCATGCCGAAGTCGATATACGCCATTTGTCCACCACCGGGAGTAGGAACAGCGAATAAGTTACCAGGATGGGGATCGGCATGGAAGAAACCAAATTCTAGAAGTTGACGTAAACCAGAGGTGACACCGATGCGAATGATCGCATTTGGATCGGCTCCAGCGGCACGAATACGATCGACATCTGTTAATTTGAATCCGTTAATCCATTCCAAAACAAGAACGTGCTGCGAGGTGTAGCGCCAATAAATCGAAGGCACTTTCACCGAAGGATCGGTGCGGAAGTTCGCGGCAAATTTTTCAGCGTTGCGTCCTTCGTTCAGGTAGTCAATTTCTTCAAACAGCTTGGTTCCGAATTCGTCTACGATCAGCGTCAGATCGTGCCCCAAATTCAGTGGCAGCCAAGGAGCTAACCAACCCGCAGCCCAACGCATTAAGTAAAGATCGAGCGTCAGCGTTGGCAGAAGATTCGGGCGTTGAACTTTCACCGCGACTTCTTCACCGCTCTTGAGTTTGGCGCGATACACCTGACCGAGAGAGGCAGCCGCGATCGGGCTTGGAGAGATCTCGGCAAAGATTTCATCGACATCGGCATCAAGCTCAGTTTCGATAATGCGAAACGCGATGTCAGTCGGAAACGGCGGTAACTGATCTTGCAGTTTGATCAGTTCGTCGAGGAAATCCCGTCGAATCAAATCCGGACGAGTTGAAAGCGCCTGACCCACTTTGATAAAGGTGGGACCGAGTTGGGTTAGAATCTGCCGGAGTTGAGTCGCGCGTTTGAATTTGTTGTGTTCTGCGACTCCTCGCCAGTCGTCCCACTTCAGACCCAAGATGAACCCGACAAACAAGAATGTGACTCGAAGCGCGCGCCAGATCACTTGCAGAAGTCGCAAGCGATAATGATTGGCGATCGCGTTCGAGTCGTAACGTTGAAGTTGAAAAAGCGGAGTTCGAGCCACGGTTTTATTTGCCTCTTTCTCGATCGATGGAATCGCAATCACCCACAGCGATGCCATCGTCGTTCCGGGACTGTCTCACTGCCCTGTGATGATTACTATTCTTTATGTTTCATCTCATTCTAGTATATAAAACTACAGCTTTTTAGGAGGGAAATCCGATAGGTACTATCTATCGAGAGCGAGCTTTTACAAGCTTTTCGGGCGATTATGCTCAGGTTTATCTAACCGAGACAATCTTTCAAACTGTAAACCACTTGATTTTGCTGCTCGTGTGAAAGTTCAGGAAACATTGGCAGCGACAGCACTTGATCAGCAGCACGATCGCTTTCTGGTAATTGTCCGAGTTGATAACCAAGCAACTTGTAAACAGGCTGCAAATGTAAAGGAAGCGGATAGTAAATCATCGAATTTACGCCCTTTGCGAACAAATCGCTTTTGAGTTGATCTCGATTCTGTTCGACGCGAATCGTGTATTGATTCCAAACGCTGCGACCGCCTTCGAGGGCTTCGGGTGTAACGATTCCAGGAACGGGAGCGAGGAGAGAATGATAGCGATCGGCAATTTCTTGACGCTGTTGGTTCCAGCGATCGAGATACCGGAGTTTGATTTGAAGAATCACCGCTTGAACGGCATCAAGGCGACTATTTACACCTAATTCTTCATGATAGTAGCCGCTGTAACGTCCGTGGTCTCGAAGCATTTTCAGCTTTGCGGCGATATTTGGATCATTCGTTGTAATCGCGCCACCGTCGCCACATGCACCTAGATTTTTGGTCGGGTAAAAGCTAAAACAGCCGATTTGTCCGATGCTTCCGACTCGTTTTCCTGCCCATTCTGCTCCGGTTGCTTGAGCGCAATCTTCGATTACGTACAAATTGTGAGTATTCGCAATCGTCATCAACCGCGTCATATCCACAGGCTGACCAAACAAATGCACCGGAATGATCGCTTTTGTTTTTTCGGTGATCGCGGACTCGATTTGATCGAGATCGAGGTTAAAAGTTTTCGGATCGATGTCGATAAAAACAGGCGTTGCACCGACCGCGCTGATCGTTTCAGCGGTGGCGATAAAGGTAAATGGCGTGGTGATCACTTCATCGCCTGCACCGATATTGAGCGCTCTAAGAGCAAGAAATAGCGCATCAGTTCCCGAATTGCAGGCGATCGCAATTTCAGAGCCAATATATTGAGCGAACTGGGTTTCAAACTGCTCGATCGCGGCTCCACCAATGTATCGACCGGATGCTAAAACTTCTAAAACAGCTTGATTGATTTCTGAGCCAATAACTTTGAATTGTTCGGACAGATCAAATGGGGGAATTGTATTCACTCGGTTACACCACGCACCTGTAATGATTGGTCTTATCCTTTAGACCGGGAAGGTTTGAGTTTGGTTTCTCAAATCTTGGATCTAAAGATATCAGGCAAGGGGAAAATCAATCAATGAATTTGGCGATTCAAGCGGTTTGGGCAGTTGGGCTAATTTTGGCAGCGTTTGCGATTTCCTCTTGGCAGCGACTTGGACTCGAAGGCAGTTTGATTCTGGCAGCGGGACGAACGATCGTTCAGTTGGCGGTCATGGGATACGTTTTAGCGGTCGTGTTTGCGCCACCACAAAGCCCGTTTTTAATTTTGTTTGTGTTGGCGGTGTTGCTGATCATTAGCGCGATCGTCACTCGAAATCGCATTAGCCAAAAATTGCCGATTCTGCCGTGGATTGTTGGATCATTTCTGCTGACTACGATCGTCACGGTGGGGTATGTTCAATTCATTGTGGTACAGCCGCAAATCTGGTACGAGCCGCGATTTTTAATTCCGCTGGGTGCGATCGTTCTTTCTCAAGCAATCAATGCAGCGACGATTGCAGGAGAACGATTTTTTACAGCACTCAATTCTAATACACTTGAAATCGAGACGCATTTGAGTTTAGGAGCAAGTCCGCAGCAAGCAATCGCGCAATATCGTAAAGAGGCGATTCGGGCGGGAGTGCTGCCTGTACTTAATACAATGTCGATCGTTGGATTAGCAACGCTACCAGAACTTCTGAGCGCTCAGCTTTTGGGAGGCGCAGATCCAATTCAAGCCACTGCATTTCAGATCGTAATTTTGTTCATGGTGGCATTTTCGACTTTGCTAGTAACAGTGCTGATTACTGATGGAATTTGGCGAAATTTTTTCAATGATCAAGCACAGTTGATCCGATGGTGATTTGACACAAACAGCGATACACTGAGGGCAATCTTTTACTCGATCGAGTGGTTAGCGTTGAATCCTCATTTTTATCGATCGATTCCCACCTTTTTCAAAGGCATCGCTCTTTTTACTCCGGGAGGAGATTTAGTCTACTGCATTGATCCGGACAAAAAGGGGCGATGGCATTTGAATTTGTGTACTGCGCTGCAAGATGTTCTAGAACTGCCGGAACCGCCACATTTTCTTGTGCCTTGCTATACGGCAACGCTCGATCGCTGGTTTGATTCGAGAGCGCAGCAAGTTCGAGTCTTCGCAGAAGCGTATCCGCCTGTGTTTCGATATCGATCGTTATTGAATACGGTATTTGAAGCGGGCGATTTATCGTGGCAGATTGCACCATCTCAAGAAATCTGCGATCCCGTGATTCTAGAAACGTATCGGCATCAGTTTCCGCAGCTTTGGGAAAATCACGATTTAGTCATGCGGTATGAACCTGTTCCGCCATCTCAACCTGCCACGTCTGTTTCTGCTTATCCGCAAGGCTATGTCCTGCGATTGTTTGTATCGGGCTACAGTGCTGCAACCGCACGCATTTTGCAGAATTTACACGCACTTTTAGAACAGTCTTTAGACAGTCCCTACACGCTAAAAGTAATTGACATTTTCAAACATCCAGAGCAAGCAGAAACCGATCAGATTTCTGCAACGCCTACACTGGTAAAAGTGTATCCGCATCCGGTTCGTCGAATTGTTGGAAATTT
>CAXTDB010000254.1:0-7783 GCA_964242045.1 uncultured Leptolyngbya sp.
GACCGAGTGAAAGAGGGCGGTGATAGATCTTGGAGGTCAAGAGTGCTGCGATCGCAGGCGACCACAGTAAAGCCAGCACATAGTATTCATATTCTTTGGTGCCGGATACTGGATTGAGAAAAAAGATCAGTAGATCGATCGACCAGGTTAATCCGAACGTGAGACCCAGGAATGTGCCGATGCGTTTGTAGACTTGTTTACGCTCTTCCATATACTATATCTCTATGATTGCTCGATCGCTCTTAGCAAACTACAGAAGTTCTCTACTGATAACAGCAAGGCTATTCTAGTCTGATTGACAAATCTTCTCGTTATCGTTTGTCCCAATCGGGAATCAATCTGCCTTTCGGCTTCATTAAAACTGCGTAAGAACGAAATTAATCTGAGACTCGACGCTGGAAGACGGCTCTTCACGAGAACGTCGTTTATCCTCCTAATGTGACCGAATGATTCGTGATGACAATACTCATTCAGAAATTAATTCTAGAAAGCTATGAAATTTGGTAGTGATTCCGTTTCCTCAGAGCAAATCTACGATGTGTTGATTGTCGGTGCAGGTCCAGTTGGCTTAGCAACTGCAATTGCTTTGCGGAAACGGAGCATCGATCACATCCTCGTCATCGATCAAACTCGTGATTTCCGCCGAGTTGGGCAAGTGGTAGATCTTCTACCCAATGGCTTAAAAGCAATTAAGTTTATCGATTCTGAGGCTTACCAGCAAATCCGGGAAACTGCTTTGAAGTTTCTCCAACCTTCTCAGAAAAATGAGGCTGCAAATCATCTGAGCGAAAGTAAAGCGAAGACCCCTCCAAAAAGAGCATGGCAGCATAAAAACTTACAAGGCAAAACGACTCGATCGATTCCTTTAGATTTTGAAACCTGGTTGAATCTCTATGGTGAAGGACGAGTTTCGATATCTTGGTATGATTTGCAAACAACGTTGAGAAGTTTATTGCCTTCAGAAATAGTTCAAGCGAATCATCGTTGTATTGATATTAAGCAAGAAAGTGCTTGGGTGAGCGTCGATTGCATTTCAGATACAGCAATCACAACAAATCCATTTGCTCATTGGGAAATGCAGCCGTCTAACTCAGAGACTCCTTCGCCCGGTAGGGAATATAAAGAATTTTATCATCAGCAGTTTCGCGCAAAGTTAGTGGTTGCGGCAGATGGAATTAATTCCACGATTCGGCGGGTGCTGTACGCAGGAACGCATTTAGAAGAATGGTCGAATCCTCAATATTCCGGTTTTGGTGCGATCGGGTGTTTGCGAATTGATCCCGTCCCTCATTCGATCATAGAAGAGTTAGAGGTGAAGTACTTTCAAGGCGATCCAATCATCACTCTACAGCCTGATTCCCACGATTCGGAGCAACCCCGTCTCATCCTAAGCCGTAAGCCAAATCAGGCAATAGGGTATCTCCTTCATGCTGCTTTCAGTCTAAAGTCTTTGCAAAACGAGCAACCAGACGAGCTGATTCGTTTAGGCATAAAAGCATTAAACAATGCGGAATTTCCGCCTATTTTTGCGAATTTACTCAACTTATCAACTCCCGAAACCATGATTCATCGCCCTTACTATATTCATCCCGCGAAGCTTGCGGTTGATGCCCAACCCACTTGGAGTCGCGGGCGCGTGGTTTTAGTTGGAGATGCAGCACATGGAATGCCGCCTTTTATGGCACAAGGAACGAATCAAGGGTTTGAGGATGCGGCTCTGATTTCGACGTTAATCACTAAACTCGTTCAGACCGATTGCTTAGATGATATCGATACGATTACAAATGAGTTCGCCCGATATGAGCAAGTTCGGAGTCCTTTTATGGAGACAATTCAAGCAGCAACAATGGAAAATCATCGTTGGTCACAACAACAATGGGATGCCTATAGCGAGCTAGTTTACCCTCGTAATTTCGGAGAGACTGATTAACTTAAAAGCTCTATCACTCCAGGTATCTCACTGCTATGAGCAAAAGCTTACACCTACTTCCTAGACCTAAAGGCTCACTACTATTCGGCAACACGCTTGAGTTTGCCAAAGATCCGCTCGGTTTCTTGACCCACTGTGCCCAAAACTATGGGGAAATAGTGCCATTGCGGTTTTTCTTTTCTCCTGCTTGCTTGCTCACCCAACCGCAGCAGATTGAGCAAGTTCTGAAACAACCAGAACGATTTACTAAAAACACTCCCGCTTGGCAAGCGGTTCGCAGTTTGGTTGGAGCGGGACTACTGACCAGCGAAGGTGAGTTTTGGTTGCGTCAACGTCGGCTCATGCAGCCCGTATTTCATCAACAACGAATTGCCGCATACAGCGAAACAATGGTGCTTTACACGCTGCAGATGCTTCAGACTTGGCAAGAAGGCGAAGTCCGGGACATTCACCAAGAGATGATGCAGTTGACGTTAAACATCGTCACAAAAACGCTGTTTGATGTAGATATGACTGGGGTGGCAGCGCAAACGATTGCCCACACCTTAGAAGTCGCGATGGAGTGGTTTACCAGTCGGCGTAAGCAAGCCTTTCTGCCGCTCACTGGGTTGCCAACTCCCATCAATCGCCGCTACAAACAGGCACTTCACACCTTGGATCAGACGATCTATGCTCTGATCCAACACCGTCGCCAGACTAGAGAAAATCCAGGCGACCTGCTCTCTCTGTTACTTCAGGCTCAAGATGAGGACGGTCAGCGAATGAGCGATCGTCAATTGCGCGATGAACTTGCCACCCTGATTCTGGCAGGACACGAAACGACTGCAAATGCTCTATCTTGGACTTGGATGCTATTAGCACAGCACTCCGATGTCGAACGTAAGTTAGCGAGAGAGTTACAAATTGTGTTGGGCGATCGTACCCCGACTCTGGCAGATCTCCCTCAGCTACGCTACACCGAGCAGATTATTAAAGAAGCGCTGCGGCTGTATCCGCCCTTGTTTTCGATCGCCCGATCTCCCGTTCAAGATTGTGATCTAGCCGGATATCACATTCCCGCCACTCATATTCTCATCTTTAGCCCCTGGATCATGCATCGCAGTCCGGATTACTTCGCTGAGCCGCTGCAATTTCAGCCCGAACGCTGGGATCAAGACCTGGAAAAACAATTACCTAAAGGCGTTTACTTTCCCTTTGGCGACGGACCTCGTGTCTGTATCGGTAAGAGCTTTGCGCTGATGGAAGCAGTCCTGCTGCTCGCGACCATGGCTCAAAAATTTCAGTTCACGCTGGTGGGCGATCAGCAACTTATACCACTGCCCTCGATGAGGCTTCGCCCTAAAACAGGCATCATCGTCCAGGTGTCGAAGCAAACAAGGATCAACTGATTCTAAATTTCGCCGATCAAGATCGTCAGTTCTTCAGGGAGTGACAAGCGGGCTGAAAGCTTGATGAGAAGCCGAAGCATGGGCACAAGTGCAGAAAAAATGGGTAGTGTTTTAGAAGCGTAACTACTTGGCGGTGAGAGTACGACCGTCTCTGCTAAAGTCGCTACTATATGCCCAATTGATATCACCACCATCCCCATTTAATGAAAACTTAAAAGGTTTTCCTTTAGATGACATCGTGACAAAATCCGAGGACTGCAAAGATCTCACCCTCCGCGTACAAGGGGATTTTCTGGGTTTGACCTCCTCACCGCCCTCGAAGAGCAGTGATTCCAATCTACCCAAACAACCGAAGCTGCTCGAATTTCTGGTGGGTTGACGCTTCACAGGATGCGGCTGGAATCGCTCCAGTCTGATGCCTTCCTCCACGTCCGGTTTCAGTCTCGGATTGCCCACCCGCGACTTTGATGTTCTTAGCAGCATTGGTATCGCGATCGTGCATCGTCTCGCAGTTGAGACACATCCACTCCCGAATCGATAAGTCCAGTTTGCCACTCCGGAACCGACACTGGGAGCAAACTTGACTGGTCGGTTCCCAGCGGTCGATGATTCTTACCTCACGCCCATACTTTTCTGCCTTGCCTTCTAGATATATGCGGAACTGTCGCCACCCCAAATCGCTAATGGCTCTAGAGAGCCTGCGATTTTTGACCATTCCACTTACGTTAAGGTCTTCCAGCACCACCGTTTGGTTCTCACCGATAATGCGGGTTGACAGTTTGTGAAGAAAATCAGTCCGAATGTCTGCTATCTTGGCGTTGAGCTTGGCTTTTCTACGTCTAGCTTGTTCATAGCGTTTTGATCCTTTATGCTTACGGGATAAGTTCTTGCTCAATCGCCGCAAGCGACGAAGGTGACGTTTGAGCGGTTTGGGAGCCTCAATCTTCTCACCATTATCAAATGTGGCAAAGGTCTTAATTCCAAGGTCGGTGCCCACCGATGCTTCGGTTGTGGGCAGAACGGCTTGACTCACTTCGACCACACAGCTAATAAAGTAGCGTCCTGCCGCATCCTTGATGACCGTAATCGAAGTTGGAACAGTCGGTAAAGGGCGAGACCACACGGTTTTGATCTTGCCAATTTTCGCCAGATAGACCGAGTGTTGCTGCACCTTAAATCCACCCGTGCGAAACCGTGCTGATTGTTTCGCACGGGTGGATTTAAGCGAGGCGGCTTCACTTGCCGCCCTTTACGTTCTCCTTTGCAGGAGTTGAAGAAGTTTTGATATGCCTGCTCCAGGTCGTTGAGCGATTGTTGCAGGGGAATGTTGGAAACTTGAGCTAACCAGGCTCGCTCCGACGTGGTTTTTGCCTGTGTAATAAACCGCTTCTGTAATTCAGCATTCTTCGGCTTCGGTTGACCTGCTTGATAAGCACGAACACAATGAGCTAAGGCATCGTTCCACACGGTTCTGACGCACCCGAATAGTTTGCTCAGGGCGACTTGCTGTAAAGCTGTGGGATAGATACGATAGCGAAATCGTGTTTTCATACGGGCAATTGTACTATACCAGTTTCAAGAAGTCGCCCTCAAAGGGCGAGGCTTGCATCCCAACTCTTCGGTCACTTTAAAATCTTTGCAACAGAACTCGAAATCTTTAGAGTGATGGCTTAAAGCAATACGAATAAGGCTCGTTCGTTTGTCACTTTAAAATCTCTGCGATACAACCGTCGATTTCTCAAGACAAATTACTTAGTTACGATTTAGCTCAACGCCCAAATTAAATTACGAGTTCGTCTCCTGGCAGGCGATCCAATCCAGAACGCGATTCCAAGCCCACCAGCGATCGCGATCCTGCATTTGCTTTTGGCAGATCTTGTTACTGATGTATCCTACATGCCCACCCTTAGCAGTCAAAATCAAATCAATATGAGAATTTGCGCTACAAACTGTTTGCAATTCCGGAGCTAAGGTTGGATCAAACATCGGATCATCGGCAGCATAGATAATCAGAGTTGGTTTCTGTAAATGAGGTAATTGATACAACCCGCTAGTCGCTTGATAGTAGGACTCTACAGAGCTAAACCCTAATTGCTGAATCACCAATTCCTGGTCAAAAGACCAGATACTATCGACGCGCTCGATTGCTTTGGGGTTAATAGTATCTGGGTGATGTTGATGAATCTGCCAAGCGAGACTTTTTAACTGACGAGCGATCGAGCGTTCTAAGTGTTGACCTAAAGCACTTTTAACTAAATAGTTAAGCGATCGCTGGGATTCTAAAGTGGGACAAATCACTGCTCCACCGCCAATCTCCGACTCATCAATGTCAACCTCTTTGCCCCACTCTGAAACAGTCTGAGCCGCCTTAATCGCCCACAAGGCGAGTTGTCCTCCCAGCGAGTAAGCTGTAAACCAAAAGGGAGCCGGACATCCAAGTGTTTTTGCTGCTGCCGCAATGCGAACAAAGTCTTCGCCCTCATACAACCCATCGGAGGTCAGGGTAGGAGATAGGGTAGCGCTCTTACCGTGGGCGCGCCAGTCGAATAGAACGATCGCATATCCCTGCTCAAACGCTTTACGCGCCAGGACTTTAAGCTGCCACTGATCTTCCAGGCTACCCGTAATGCCGTAGGTGGCGACGATCGTGCTACGAGCGTGTTTGGGAATCGCCACTAATCCGAAAATGGGAACCCCCTGAGCGCCCATAAAAATATGCGGTTGATAAAGAGGTTCTGGTTCAAAGTCTGGCTGCGCTATGCGCTCCCCTTTAAACGCAGTAAAGAGAGTCATGACAAAGCCATTACTCAAAACCCAGGGTGGAATGTAGGTAAAATCGGTCATCAGACGCAGATTGCTGAAACATCTCTTTCCTATTCTCGTATAGTTGAACTATTCTCGTCCCTCTCTCTTGACCGATAGCTGGAGGCTGACTCTCATGATGCACACCACCGATCGCACTGTTTTAAGCGTCCCTGGTCCAGCCCCTACGAATCCACTGGGTCGGCTGATGAACCTTTGGCGATTTAGCCAAGACTCGATCGGCTTTACTCGTCAGCTTTTTCAGACCTATGGTTCGATTGTTTCCCTCCAGTATGGTGGCGGTACCAATCTCTATTCGTCTCTACCAGACTGTCCGGGTACTATATTTGTTTACGGTCCAGAAGCTGTGAGGCAGGTCACCAGTCAGCACGACGTTTATTACAAACATCCCTTATCTGGGCGGCTATATCGACGCAAGGATGAATCCGATCGTACGGAGCCGCTGAAGCATTTTGTCGTTGGCTTATTTGGTGTGAATGAAAATCAGCATCGTCAACATCGTCAACTCATGATGCCTGCTTTTCATCGGCAACAGATCGAAGGCTACCGGGACGATATCGTTGCCATCACTCAATCTGCGCTTGATGAATTGCAGGCTTGCAAAGATTATGACATGGCTCAGGTGATGCGGCAGTTAACGCTACGAATTGCGACGAAGGCATTCTTTGGTGAGGATATTGGTGCCACTGAAAGTAACCTTGGTCAATTGCTGCAATCGATTCTCAGCATGATGGGAACACCCCAGATGGTATTTCTGCCCTACGACATTCCAGGGCTTGCCTATCATCGCTTTCTCAATCAGATCGCCCACTTAGATGACAAAATGCGTCAAGTGATCGCTCATAAGCGATCGACAGGATCTCAGGAGCGAGATGTGCTTTCTATGCTGATCCAAGCGAGAGACGAAGAGCAAGGAATCAGTCTTAGCGAGGATGAGTTGCTAGGTCACGCAGGAGTTATTTTTGCTGCGGGTCATGAGACTAGCTCTAACGCATTGACCTGGACTTTATTTCTACTCTCCCAGCATCCGCAAGTTGCTGCTGATTTAGTCGATGAACTGCAGGGTGTTTTGCAGGGAGAAGCACCGACGATCGAGCAACTACCGCAACTTCCCTTACTGGAGTGGGTGATTAAAGAAAGTATGCGTATCCTTTCACCCGTGCCGTGGAATGGTCGTGTCACTTCTCAAGAAACCGAGTTGGCTGGCTATACCTTACCAGCAGGTACAGAGGTCTTTGTGAGTATCTACCAGACCCATCAGATACCCGAACTCTATCCCCAACCGGAGGTGTTTAATCCCCATCGCTGGAAAACGATTAACCCCTCCATCTATGAGTACAATCCATTTAGCGCTGGACCGCGAGTCTGCATTGGAGCTGGGTTTGCCATGCTAGAAATCAAGATTATATTAGCGATGCTACTTCAGCGCTATCGGTTGGAGTTCATTCCAAGAGTAAGGATTGATCCGACTGGCGTTATTGTTCTATCACCCAACCGTGGTCTACCAATGCGGTGTCATCAACAAGATCACCAATTTGCTCAAGGAGTTGGCGGGGTATGGGGCAGGGTCAGAGAAATGGTGAGATTACCCGAAAGTTGAACTGTTTTATAGTACTACAGTTGTAGATGGTCTGAAAGCCTT
>CAXTDB010000255.1:0-7729 GCA_964242045.1 uncultured Leptolyngbya sp.
CTGATTTTTGTGAAGCTATATCAAAACCTAGATGTAAATTTCACGAAGTTCCGCCGAGGGGTTACACCCCCCACCTAGTAATGTCATACTGTGCTAAGTAGATGCACCCTGATGACAGGGGGGAATCGCTAACCGCGACCCTCCTTTTTTCTTTTTAAACCCCCTAGCCCCTGATCGCCACTCCCGATATAATCGCGGTTCAGGAACTTAGGTGAGGCATATCATGGCAGACTGGCAGCAAATCGCAGGCGGCATCACAGCACCCAAAGGCTACAAAGCAGCAGGAATCACCGCTGGACTCAAACCCTCCGGCTTACCCGACCTCACCCTAATCGTTTCCGAAGTCGATGCGATCGCAGCCGGAGTTTTCACGACTTCTCAAGTCCGCGCTGCCTGCGTCGATTACTGCCGCGAACGCCTCCAAACGAAATCCAACGCCCGCGCAATTCTCTGCAATGCCGGACAAGCCAACGCTGCCACAGGTGCACAAGGCATGATCGACGCGATCGAAAGCGCCCAACTGATTGCCCAAGCATTAAATCTCGCTTCAGATACGATCCTACTTGCTTCAACAGGCGTAATCGGTCAGCGAATCAAGATGGATGCGCTGCGATCGGCAATTCCCAATCTCGTTTCTAGCCTCAGCGAAACCGGAAACGATGCCGCAGCGAAAGCGATTACGACGACCGATTTAGTGACGAAATCGATCGCGCTTGAAACCACGATCGGCGATCGACCCGTCCGCATCGGCGGCATTGCCAAAGGTTCCGGCATGATTCACCCGAATATGGCGACGATGTTAGCGTTTGTCACGTGCGATGCAGCAGTATCACCTCCACTTTGGCAGCAGATGTTAAGCCGAGCCTCCGATCGCAGTTTCAACCAAATCACCGTCGATGGTGACACCAGCACAAATGATAGTTTAATCGCTTTAGCGAATGGACAATCGAGAACGCCCGCGATTACCGAACCCGGAGCCGAAGCAGACAAGCTCGAAGCGATGCTAACCGAAGTTTGTGTGTATTTGGCAAAAGCGATCGCACGAGATGGTGAAGGCGCGACTTGTTTGATCGAAGTCCAGGTAACAGGTGCGAGTGATGATGAATCAGCGCGCAGAGTAGCTCGCACGATCGCGGGTTCGTCGCTGGTGAAATCGGCAATTTTTGGACGTGATCCGAACTGGGGCAGAATTGCAGGAGCAGCAGGACGGGCGGATGTCACATTCGATCAAGAAGACTTGCAGATTAAGCTAGGTGAAGTTGTGCTGATGCAGAATGGACAGCCGCAACCGTTCGATCGAGCTTCCGCGAGTGAGTATTTGAAGCAACAAGCGGCGAAGAGTTTAAACGGCGATCGACAATTGCTCGATCATCCGGTAATCATTTCGGTAAGCATTGGAAACGGTGCGGGAAGTGGGAAAGCTTGGGGCTGTGATTTGAGTTATGACTATGTAAAAATCAACGCGGAGTATACAACCTAAGCACTAACGCGCTCTAGAATTTGATCCAGGCTTAGCTGCAATTCGGGGAAGGCTTTTGACGCGATCGCTTGCTCTCCCCGAAACTGTCTGACTTCATATTCTCCATCTTTGTTCAATTGGTAAACCGAGAAAGTCGGCTGTTTCGGTTTACCAATATATCGCTTTCCACCCAATCCTAAATAATCGCAAACCCAGTATTCCTGGATACCTAAAGCTTCGTAGTCTTCCAGCTTTAACGCATAATCATCGCTCCAATTTGTACTCGTAACTTCAATCACGAGTTTTACAGACCTACCCTGAGTAATGGTCGATTCTTTTTCCCATCGTGGGTCATCTGCGATCGTCTGTCTGTTTAGAACAATAACATCTGGTTCATATCCAGACTCACCGCATTTAACAACACAGTCTTTCGGTACAAAGTAAGGCAGGCGTAATCGTTCAATCTCGATTCCTAGTTCTAAGGTAAGATATCCGCTCACCCGTGAGTGCTTTCCAGTGGGTCTCGGCATTTGAACGACTTCTTGATCGTGCAATTCATAGCGATGCTCTGAGTGTTCGGGATACCAAGCGATGAATTCATCGAATGTGATGTGCTTGGGGAGCGATTGAACCATTGATGCCTCCTTACTTGATGCTCCTTACTGTGTCTGCAACTGAGCTTCTAGAGCTTTGCCAATGCGATCGTGTGCTTCTTCTAAATGCGCCTTGGTGTAAACTTCCTTCTCGTTGACTCTGCCAATTGCTCGATCAATTGCTTTCTGAAGCTGTTTTAGTTCATATCGAGCAACCGTACGCGCATCTTCGGGAACTTCCACTTGTCGCAACATCATCGAAATCATTACATCCATGTGTTGTCGCTGCAAGGCGCGGCGCAGTCCTGATAGTTTGAGATTATCTTGAGGTTTAATCACATCGCCCCAAATGCTCGACTGTAGACTATCAAACAAATCGGGAATGGTTAATCCTTGTCCGGCTTGTGTTCTAAGCTCAGAATCGCGCAGACGAGCTAAGCGATCGTAATCTAGCAGTGAATACAGCACGATGCTTTGCAGAAACAGAATGTTGTCGTGAATCGGATAATCTAGGTTTGGAGTCGGATCAGCGCCCCAATGTGACCAGCGAGAAGGCGCTAACTTGTTGAGAAAGTCCGGTGAAAAGCGGAACGGTTCTTCGCTGAACACTCGACTTTCGATCAGAGCTAAAGCGCGGCGCTGTTGGTCGATCGGCACCGATTCAAACGGCAATCGTCCTTTCGCGTCTCCCGCTTTGAATCGGTTGAAATACTGTCCTCCAATGTATTCGCTGAGAAAAGTTGAATACTGGAAGTAGTAGTCAAACACTGCATTAAAAGCGAGTCTAACTTCGTTAAAGCTATCGCCCTCGAATGGATAGCGTTTATCGACGCGGTTCCACATTTCGCGAGCGTTCGTAAGCTGCCATTCAGCATAAGTCAGCAGATCGCCGCTCATGTCAAACACATTCACCTTGGGATCGAGGTAAGTTAGATCTTCATCGGTTGCGTAGGCGAGTTCGGGTTGGGGCGCACGTTGGGCAATCTTATCGAGATCACGCTTTTCGGATTGGGGAATCTTGGCATCGATCGACGTATAGCCGTATTCGATCGCCCATTCGTCGTAAGGACCGATCGTATGCGTGAAATAGTCTCCCTGCTTGGTTCCTTGAGGTGCAAGATTGACTGGCGCATAGTCCATCACTGATCCGATGAGTCCTTTCGCCTGAGTGATTGCAGTATTGTTTAGATCTTCAGGTTTGAGCATTGCGCTTGCGTGGAAATTGTGCCGCAAACCTAAAGTGTGACCGACTTCGTGAGCAATCAAACTCCGCATGAATTCTTGAGTATACGCTTTCATTTCGGGACTGCTTGGCAAAGTATTCTGCATCAGTGCTAGCGACATATTGCCGACTGCAAATTGTTTTGCCGTATCGACCCCAAAGCAAAGGTCTTGATAGTTGCCTAAGTGAGAGCCAAACCGCAATCGAGAGGTTGATTTCTTCTCGTCTGCTTTCGCTTGTTTGCGAAGAGAATGGGCTGCCATGCCATAGTTACAAAGGCTTGAATTTCCCGTCAGTTGCGCTACAAACGGAGCCGTTCGCATCTGATTTTGTTCGACTAACGTGCGATAGTCTTCTTTCATCGCTCTTGTAAAATCAGCGGAAACAATGATGTCAGCATCGAGAATTTCACCTGTGAGCGGATTTACCCGCGAAGGTCCCATCGCAAAAATCGCGTCGTTAGTATTAAACCAGCGAATCGTGTTGTAGCGGACATCTGCCGGGTCCCAATCGGCTTTATCGGGCATTTGCTGAACTTCGATCGCATCTTTAAACCCAATCTTTTCAAAGGCGCGATTCCACAGCAAAACACCATCGCGAACAGCATCGCGATACTCCAATGGCACACTGTTCTCAATCCAAAAGACGATCGGCTTTTTCGGTTTAGACAGCGCTGCGGTTGGATCTTGTTTTTGTAAGTTCCAGCGATTGATGTAGCGAACAAACGGTCGTCTGGAATTATCGTCGGTATAGTCTTTGTAGGCAGTGATGAAATAGCCAATGCGATCGTCTGCTAATCGAGGACGATAACCATTGTTTTCGGGCATCTGAGAGAAGCTATATCGCACTTTTAAGCTAAAAGCCCGACTATCCGGAAGGGTTGCAATATAAGTTGGAAGACTTTCGTTTTTGCCGCTACCCGTAAATCCAAACACGGATTCAACTTCAACGTTTTGAGGAAAAGCTTTGACTCGATCGAAGTAAGAATTGCTAGATTCTGCGTTGTAAGAACCGCCGAGCGATTCCGACAAAACTGGCAGCAATCCGGGTAAATCCGATAACAGTAAAGGATTGAGTTCAACTAAAAAGCTTTTGCGTTCAGCATGAATGCTGCGAATCGGTAGAGTTTCGAGAATCGAATCGCTAAACGATCGCTCGATTGATCGTTCGATCGGGGTTCCTCGTTCTGCCCGGAAATAAATGTTGGGAACCACAAACTGAATGCTATTATTCAGCCGTCGGAATGTGAAGAGAAAATCTCCGATCGGTAAACCACTATAAATTCCCCGTTCCCCGACTCCTGATTCTAAGGTCATCGCAGCAAGATAATTGCGCTCTAGCTGATTCGGTAAAATCTCTGCAAACAGCTTTCCGCTTTTCTCATTCCGATAAAGGGTAAACAGTCCTTTCAGCGGTGTTGCGTCTTTGATCACATCGTCAAAGGGGCGAAGCTGCGATCGATCAACTTCAGCATTCGGTTTTGGAGCGGGCTTTGGGGGGGATTGAGCGATTCCTGGTGTCACCCAGTTGATGCTGACTGGCAGCATGACTAGCATGAACCCCAACAGAAAAGCCAGGAATCGCGATACTCGTTTCATTCGTGTCGTTTTACTCACTGAGATTGTGGGGATGTCGCTCATGGAACACAAGGGATTCGATCGATACTATCTTGCAGGTTAAGCCGTGGGGGAAATTTAAGATAATCTTAATTTGTCGATCGAGTGTACACGCATTTTCTGAAATCGGCATTTTGATTTCAGCGTCGATCGAGCATTAAAAGAATCGCCCAAATTGCCATTGCTCTTAAATAGTGGCTGGCGCGAAATGTTCCCGCTGCTGTAATCGCTTCGGGTGTTCTAAATTGCAGTCCGTTGTTATAAATCTGTTGTACGACTGATTCTGTTAGCATCCAAGCTTGCGTTGTCATTTCCATTTGCATTAAAAATGCTGCCAGCCCAAAGTTAATGCCTGTCCAAACTTCTAGCGGATGCGTTGCGTTTGGATTTTCCGGTGATCCGTCAGGACGAACACCGTTTGCCACCCCGATCGCTGTTTCTACTCCCATTTTCTGATTAAATTTCACAAAGCAAGCCTCATAGATTGTGTGTAATGTAGATTGAACACAATCGATCGGAACAATGTCCGGTAAGTTCAACAGCTTTGCATAGAACTGTCCACAGAGTTGATCTGCCATGACAATATCTGAGCCACTATTGCTATCGAGCCGATAGTAACTTCCGTTCCAAAGTTTATCTTGATAGATAGTGCGTGATTGAGCTAACCAAGTTTGATAAAGCTCAACAGGTCGATCGAGAATGTTACCAATCGCGATCGCACTTTCGAGTGCTGCGATCCACAGTCCGCCACAGTAAGCACTCACACCTTGTAAACGCCAATCATCAAAGGTTTGATCCGGTGCGCCTGAGTTTTCGGGAATACCATCGTTATCTAGATCAAACTGTTTGAGATAAAGCAATGTTTCTGCGATCGCGTCCCAACATTCCTTTAAAAATTCAACATCAGTTGCACCTGTTAATAGATAATCTCGATACACTTGCAATACAAAATCTGAACCTAAATCTTTCCATAAGTTGCAGTCTTGATAAGCCGTATAGTTCGTTTTCTCCCACACATGCTCATTTGGTGCGCCCAAATCGTGTGGAGTTGCGCCTTTGACTTTGCGGAGTGCCATTTGACTTTCTGCGCCGATCGTATAGTAATAACCGATCACACGAGTTCGATCGTCTTGGTGGGGAATCGCGCGAGCAAACGATCGCATCACTGATTTCTCTAGCTTTGCCCACAGCATTAACAATCCAAACGAACCATACAATCGCACGTCTAAGCTTTCATACCAACGATAGTCAAGACACTCCAACACCGCGAACTGTCCGACCGGATCGCGTTCCGAAGCTGCACTCCACAAGGTTCCACCTTGAGTCAAATCATAGAGTTCATTAAACAATGCCATCTTGAACCAATCGGGCAGATCAGAACGATCGAGAATCGGTGATTGCCAAGTTTGAATTTTTTCTTGCCACGATCGATGATGTTTCAGTGCAGTTCGCGCGATCGGCCAAGCATTTTGACCATTGCGACCAAAGAAATCAGTGTAACGGCGATAGTATTCGACTCCCTCTGCAAACTCTGTAATCGGGAAATCCCAACTCAGAACAAAGGGAATTTGCAGTGTTTGACCCGGTTTTAATGTGAAACGAACTGCGATCGCGCTACCGATTCGCTCACCCGTCGATGGTGTTTCATCTTCTCGATCGCGGAGTGATCCATCGCGCGAAAAGCTTTCCCACAGTTCAGAACCATCTTCAGGATTCCAGTGAGTGTGGTAAAAGACTTCCCAAAGATACGGATTGAGCGAAGTTGCGATCGCCCATTGTCCGTCGCCTTCTTTCGGTTGATCCACAGTGCGAGACATAACGATCGCGATCTGTTGTTCGTTTCCAGTTAGCTGATTGAAGTTTCCAGCACTTTCGCGCATTCGTGGCTGATATTCGTACACTGGACTTCCATCATCTCTAATGCGGATTTCCGGTGATTTGAGCGTGTTCGTGAACCATCCAACCATGTTTTCCCAAGTCAGCATAATACTGAGCGTCACAGGCTGATTTGTAGGATTATGTGCTGTCCATTGGAACACTGCCACCGGATAGCTTGTTTCTTGATAGTTATCCGCAACGATCGGCGAAAATTGCTCACAGGTTAATTGAGCTTGAAACACATTGTCATACTGAAACCAACTGCGCGGATACAGGGCTGCATAAGTTCCAGAATTTTTAGGATACGATCGCCAACTTTCCAAGGTTTGATCGGTTGTGAGGGCATACGCTTGAGATTGCTCACCGACTTGCTCAAACACACTAAACTGACAGGCAAGCATCGATTCAAACACATGCTCTCCGCCATCGATATGCCACAGATTAAAATCGCCTTTCGACGATCGACCAATACATCCTGCTCCAAATCCGCCTAATGGCGCACCATGCCACTCACCATCATCTAAATTACTTGCATAGCGCACCGTGTAAGGCTTTTCCCAGCCTTGCCCGATCGAACGCTGCCAAGCACAAGCGGGAATTTGAACAGAATTAGATTGACTCATTGTTAAGGTTGTTCGATCGGCAATGCCCAGTATATTACGATCGAATAACTTCACTTGCTGAATCTCATGACTGAAACCCCTAGATTAACTGATTTAGAATTTCTGCCTTATGTCGATCAAGAGGGTCAATTGCTTGATCAATTTCAAGGCAAAGTTGGTATTTATGCCATTTTTGATCAGGCTAAAACACTAAAATTTATTGGCTTTTCAAGAGATGTTTTTCTGAGTTTAAGACAGCATCTTGTTCGATGCGTTTCTGATTGTTACTGGGTGAAAGTCGAGGTTATCGATCGACCCAATCGCACGATTCTTGAAACAATTCGCGCGGCTTGGATCGA
>CAXTDB010000256.1:0-7413 GCA_964242045.1 uncultured Leptolyngbya sp.
GTAAAAATGCAAGCGATTCTTGAGTAAAGCTGCGGACATCTTCGGCAATTCGCTGGTCAGGATTGTCAATATCAGGCTGAGCCGTCAGCGCATAGTAAGATCGATCGCTAAAATAGTTGTCTACAAAGCGCGTCGTTAGCCACTGTCGCCACTGCAAACTTAAGCGATCGCGCAAATACCGATAGCCCGCTAACAGAGGTGCATAAATCACAAGCACACCGATGAACACAATCACGGTTTCCCAAAATCGCGATTCATCGCGGGCAGATAAAGCTGAGATTAGCACACCGCGCTTGTTGTTGAGAATCACGCTCAAGCCCGTATACGCCAGCAAAAACAGCACCACTCCGAGCAGTAAACCGCGTGCCTGCCATTTTTTGTCGCTTTGCCAATAGGGTTTCGCGATCGTCCAAAACTGCTGAAATCCCTTGAAATTTAATCGCTCCATGAATGTTGCTGCCCTAGAAAAGCTATTCCCACAGTAATAGAATCAATCAAACTTGAAACCCTCTTAATAGGGGATTCCACCGCAGGCAGTTTTGCGATGAAAACCTTTGTCTTAAAATGTCGCTACCTTCAATCGCATCCGCTATGTCTGACACTTCCAATTCGTCGCCCTCGCGTAAATCTAGTCAAACCGAGCATGTTCTGCCACTTGCTGACGGTTCCGAACTGCGCTACACAGCGATCGCCAAATGGCAGTCTTTGTTTGATCAAGAAAAGCCGATCGCTGAAATGTTTCACGTCGCATATCTGGCTGAAACGGCAGAACCGCGATCGCTCACTTTTGTGTTTAATGGTGGACCTGGAGCGGCTTCAGCTTATCTGCACATGGGGGCATTAGGTCCAAAACGCATTTATTTTGATGCCAATGGCACACTGCCTAAACCGCCTGTCAAACTGGTTGATAACTTAGAAAGCTGGCTGAGCTTTACCGATTTAGTGTTTATCGATCCGATCGGAACCGGATTTAGTCGGGGAATTGCAGCCGACAAAGACAGGCCAGAGAAAGAGAAAGACAAATCTCAAGAAGCTGATTTTTGGGAAGTCGATCGAGACTTAAATGCGTTAGGAGAATTCATGCAGCGATTCCTTTCTCGCCACGATCGCTGGCTTTTACCGATTTTTATTGCAGGAGAGAGCTATGGCGGGTTTCGCGTTGCACGATTAGCGCGGAAGCTTCAGCAGGAATATGGCATCGGGCTATCCGGGGCGGTTTTGATTTCTCCAGCTTTGGAGTTCAGTTTGCTCGGTGGAAGCGACTACAACTTGACCGCTTGGGCGACCGTGTTACCTTCGTTCGCGGCGGCGGCAGCCCATCACAAGCGGACACAATCGAGAGAAGATTTACAGTCTCAGGCTGAACAGTTTGCTTATCGAACGCTGATTCCATTCTTGGCAATGGGCGATACAGTTCCAGCGGAAGAGCGAGAAACCGTTTATCAGCAAATGGCAGATTTGACAGGTTTACCGAAATCGCTGATTCAACAACAAGGAGGACGAATCGGCATCGAAATATTTTCGCGTGAACTCTTGCGCGATCGTACTCGGATTGTTGGGCTGTATGATGCGTCGATTACCGCGATCGATCCATTTCCCGATCGCACCACTTATCAAGGGAGTGATCCGACGCTTGATGGACTCGATCGCTTGTTTACGGGCGCAATTAACAGTCATTTACGCCAAACCCTCGGTGTAGAAACTGAGTTGTCGTATCGCTTGCTGAATCTAGAAACATTTAAAGCTTGGAAATTTGATGCAAAAGGAGAGTTGAAGCAAGGCTTTATCGGCGCGATCGATGATTTGCGGGTGGGAATGACGCTCAATCCGTTTATGCAGGTGTACATCACTCACGGCTTGTTTGATTTAGTCACTCCATATTTTGCCTCGAATTATCTTGCAAATCTGATGAAGCTTGACCCAGAAGTTCGCCCAAATCTAACGCTGCGCCATTTTCAAGGTGGGCATATGTTTTATACGTGGGATGATTCGCGTCGAGCTTGGCTTACTGAAATGCAAGCGTTTTACCAAAAAGCAATGATGTAGTCTACTACTTCAACAACAAGTAATATAGCTGTCCTGTGGCATTAATCAGCCCCGCTTCACTACCTGCTTGCGTTCCGGTTCCGGTAAAAATATCGACGCGACCCGCTCCGACAATTGCGCCACCTGTATCTTGATCCAACACATAGCGACTAACTAATCGCTGTTCATACTGCTGTGCATTCAAAATCGGTAACTGTGTTTGAATCAGCGCTAATGCTCCGGGTGGCATCAATGATTTATCCGTCGCGATCGAGCGATCTGCCGTGACTGGAACGCCCAAACTTCCCAATGCAGCCGCTCCGTAGGTATTTCTAAAAAACACAAACCGCCGATTTCGAGGCAGATAGATGTCTAAGTCTTTCGGATTGTTTTGAAAGTACTTCAGCACATTCGGCAAGTTCAGATCTTCGAGTTTCAGCTTACCGTCTTTGACTAACTCGCGCCCGATACCTGTGTACGGCTGATCGGTTAATCCGGCAACGCCGATCGTCATGGTCGTGCCATCAGTAAGATTCAGTCGGGCAGAGCCTTGGACTTGAATCAAAAAGGCTTCTAAGCGATCGCGCATCCACACCAGTTCCGACCCGCGCAATTTGCTTTTACTTGCCTGCAATCCGTCCGCGCCTTCGAGTTCTAGCCGCGTTGGATGTGGCTTTTTCCACTGAGCAAACTGAGCCGGGAGCGCATACAGCGGATAGCGATATTCAGCGGTTGGTGTTCGACTCGCGGTGTGAACAGGCTCAAAATAGCCTGTAAACGCAACCGTACCTTGATTGTCTTTACCGATCGATTGATAAAATACAAACTCGCGCGCGATCGCATCAGACAGTGCAGATCCCGATCGAGCCGTTGCTAACAATTGCCGAAATCGTTTCAAACTACGAATCACTCGATCGCGCGTGACGGTTTTGACTGGATACTTTTGATAAGCCTGAACTGCTTTTTGGCTTTGTAAATACTGCAAGCTGTGATCGATCGCGCTTAACATCGAACGACGATCGCGCAAAATCTGATCATCAGTGGCAATCGGAGATGGCGCGATCGCTCGAATCGGAGCCGCGATCGGTTGTGCGGTTGAAAGGGTTGGCACTAAAAGTATCAGACTGAGAATCAGCGATCGTTTCATGAATTTTGTAGAACGGGGCGATCGAAATCGACTTTAGACGACCTACACAAGTTCCGTTAATCATCCGCGCCACGATGCACCGTTTTCACCCATTTCAATCGCTTTGGACGAATCGACATTCTAAACGTCGCAGTAGAAACGATCGCAAACCAGTGCAGCATATAAATCGCCCCGCGCAATCCTTGAGCGATCAGAGATGCCCATGCAAGCAATGATCGTTCCTCTGCACTCTTGAGCCGTCGAACGCGCCGCAATCCACCGATCGCGCTAAACAAAAACAGCAACAGCGTCATCGCAGAAATCGGACTGGTCAGCATCATTCGATGACGCAGCACTGCCATGAGAAAATCGGGTATCGCAGCCGTTGGCATCACATATTGCAGCATCCAAAACATGGCGAGATCGATCGTTTTGCGCGTTCCCATTCTATTCCGCAAAATCAAGCGCCAATAATCGAGATAGCGCTGATAGCCACCTTCCGCCCAGCGATTTCGTTGATGCCAAAGCGCGATCGCGCTTGTCACTCCTTCTTCGTAAACCGCAGGCTCGGTCACGACCTCGATATCCCACTGATTTAAGTGCAGTCGAAAAGTCAAATCCAAATCATCGGTAATCGTTTCTTCGTTCCATCCGCCGCAATCAATCAATGCTTCTCGGCGCACTAATTGACCATTACCGCGCAGTTCACCTAATCCGCCGATCGCTGATCGCTGCTGATGAATAAAGGAATCCAGCGCCATTTCTGCTCGCTGTCCTCGAATCCAGAAATTATGCGCTTCTTTAGAATGAAACTCCGGTTCGGCTTGAATAATTGCTTTTCTCACCTGAATTGCGCCGACATCGCCGCGATCGAACACAGGCAACACGCGCCGCAAGAAGTCCGTTTCTATCTGAGCATCCGCATCAAACACGACCAAAAATTCTCCGCGAGTCAGCGGCAGAACTTGATTCAGCGCACCCGATTTACCACCACCTGCGTTTGCAGGACGATGAAAAACATTCAACTGCGAATGCTGTATTGCTAATTGATCCAAAATTTCAGCCGTTTGATCGGTGCTGTTATCGTTGATTACCCAAACTTCGTAGCGATCGTCTGGATAATTCAAACTACACATCATTTCCACTAATCGACCGATCACCGCTGCTTCGTTTTTTGCCGCAACCATCAGCGACACCATCGGAAAGAAATCGTCATCCTCGATCGCTTTTGGCAGATTATGCGGACGTGCCAAAATCAGCCGCACTGCATGAACGCTCATCAAGGTCGTCAGACCCAGGATAAACCAATAGCCCCACGTCACCAAATGCAGCGCGATCGTGCTGCTCCAAATCATCGCAAATACGATCGCTGCTTTTTTCCTGCGTCCTTGAAATCCGCGAAATACCTTCGGATCTTCCGGATCGGGTAACTCTGTCACCAGGGCTGCCAACGCCTCAAGCTCAAAGGAATCGTTTTCTTGCCAGGAATTTTCGGACATAGGTTGCAGTGTTTAACACCCATTGATTGTCTACTATTGCGGATGACTAAAGATTCGGATCGAATCGTGAAGTTTTCGCACACTGACAGCTTACCTTGCGATCGACCTTTTTCGCCGCTTTCTTGCCAGGTGTTCTTAGTGCGCTTTGTCTTCCCACAGATCCGGTACGGTCTTCCCCTGTCGCCGTAACTCTGAATCTAAAAACAACCAGTACAAGATTTCTTCGGCTCGATCGCGCTCTTCGCGAATTCGATCTAACTGTTGCTTTACCGCTTCATACTGGTTCTCATCGTTACATTGAAACGCTTGTTCAAACTGCGTTCGATGCCGATCTTGAATGCAGCGAAACTGATAAGCATATTCATCCACCAGCGGATCTTCAACCATCCAACAGTGGTCAATCACATAAAGTACATCTGAGCGCGAAACAGGTTGCACGTTCACTTGGTATCCTTAAATACGCAAATTATTATGTCAGGCAACATGAAAAATGACGCAGCGTTTCTTCGATCGTAGACAAATTGGACATAATGAAAGCGTAAATCAGATTACAAAAGATAAAATTTTTTAAGGCAGAGCAAAACAGTTTTTAATATAGAGAATTGCAAAAAAACGTGAGTTTTCGAGCAAAAATCCGTTAGTTTATAGAGCATAAAAGCCTCTCAACGTTTCGTTTCTACGTTCCCTTCAATATGAAAATTCAATTAGATCGGAAGTTAACAACCTGCCCTAAAAAACTGCTTTGCACGATTCGCAACACGGCGTTTGAGGTTGGCAAAATCCGGTTTCTACTCTACACCGATCGCGGCTTATTGCTCGGCGATATTTCCCCGGAATGCCTCAAGCTTTCTTCTGCTGAGATTCGCACTAAGCTCAGAGAGCGCGCGAGTGCAATTCTTCAAGACGATGAAATCGATCAGTATCGCTCGTCTTCTAGAGATTACGCCCTAGAGCTTTTACAAGCCGCACAAGAAGAAGTGAAATTTCCAACGCCGTTAGACTGGTGGTTTAAGAAATTTGAAATTTTCTCAGAAGAATCGCAGGAGATCGAAGCAACTCGCACCGGACTATCCGATTACTATGTGCTAGAACGATCGCGCTTACAAAAAATGCTTGACGACGATCGCGACTAATCCAAAGCCAGATTGATTTGCGCTAGTGTGGGAGAGTGATAATGGACAATCGATCGTGATATCGCTTCAGAAAATAACCGCTTCGTTTGGCTTGGCAATGCTGTGTGTGTTGCCATTATCTAGTTGTTCGATACCGACAGCAAATTCGCTGCGGGATTCGTTTGCTGCTGACCCAAGACTCACTGGAGCCGCTAGCCCGCAAGCTTCGCCGCAATCAACCGTACAGTTGCCGCCGAAGTTTCCTTCAGAAGTGCCAAAATATCCGAATGCAACGCTAATCGCAGCACAATCGACCGGGAACGCTTCGACCGAGCAAAGCGCTGATTTATCGACTCGCTGGACAAGTTCAGATAGTCGCGATCGCGTCTTCAGCTTTTACCGCGATGAATTGCAGAAAAACGGCTGGACGCTCGATCAGCAAAACGCCGATCAAGGACAGCTAGTGGCATCCCGGCAAGGCTTGAAAGTGGGAATCGGGATTCAGTCGGCTCAGAACGGAACGAATTTCTCGATCGAAACCAAGTCGACTAGCGACGAAACGAGTCAAACTCCGAATGCTGCCGTTAAACCCGGTGATCCAAACTTTGTTGGGCCTGTTCCCCCGACGAATACGGCTCCAACTCCCGACACCGCTAAGGCAACCTTCTCAGACCTCGACAAAGCCCCTCAAGAACTCCGCTCTTACATTCAAGATCTGGCTCAACTCGGCGTTCTCACCGCTCAAACTCAAACGAAATCAAACAACAATCCATCGCTCTTTGACCCAAATAAAGGTATTACTCGCCGCGTCTATGCCCGCTGGCTGGTAGCGGCAAACAATCGAATTTACAGCGATCGACCAGCGCGCCAAATTCGTCTAGCCGTTGATTCGGGGCAATCTGCATTTCGAGATGTGAATGCAAAAGATCCCGATTTTCCAGCGATTCAGGGGTTAGCAGAGGCGGGATTGATTCCGAGTTCGCTGTCTGGAGAGAGTTCTGCTCGGTTATTTCGCCCGGATGCACCGCTGAGCCGAGAAGACTTGATTTTGTGGAAGATTCCGGTCGATACTCGTCAAGCGTTGCCGAACGCGACGATCGAATCGGTGAAACAGACTTGGGGATTTCAGGATGTCGATCGCATTGATCCAAAAGCGCTAAGAGCGGTGTATGCGGATTTTCAGAACGGCGACCAGGCAAATATTCGACGGGCGTTTGGGTATACGACTTTGTTTCAGCCGAAACGTCCGACGACTCGTGCAGAAGCGGCGGCAGTCCTTTGGTATTTTGGCTTTCAAGGCGACGGGGTTTCGGCTCAGCAAGTTTTGAAGGGAGGAACGAAGCCTTAAACGTCTATTGCGGCGATTTCAATCTAGAGCGAAGCTGAATTGAACCCGTCGTCGATCGGGCTTTTTCCAACTCGTCTTTCAGCTACTTCGTCGTTCAAATAGACATCAGCAACAATCAATTTCTGTTTCCTCTCAACGTTCAAAAATATAGAAAGCTACTTGCAGTACAACGGCTCAAATCAGCGGCAGCAGATAACGTCAAACTCAGCACGAGTCACTTTTCACCGTCCGCTGCATTTGAATTGTTGGGCTGTGCTGCTACATGACGCTGACTGAATAGGCACGAACTGCTGTATCCACCGT
>CAXTDB010000256.1:7423-7706 GCA_964242045.1 uncultured Leptolyngbya sp.
CCTGACAAATAAGCATTCTGTCAAACGGGTCACGATGTAATGGTGGCAGTTTAGCCAGTTGAATTACACTACCTTCATCAAGAGCAAGACTGGCAATTTGATGAAGATCACGTTGTTTGGGTAGATACGTTTCGGGATGCTCCGGCAGAGGTAGCTTGCCTAACTGGTATTTGATAATTGCTTCCCAGACTGAAACTGCGCTCAGATAGACCTCATTGTCTGGATTGCGAATTACATCCCGAACATCTGTCGACAACTGGGCATCACCGCTGATAAACCACAA
>CAXTDB010000257.1:0-2391 GCA_964242045.1 uncultured Leptolyngbya sp.
ACGATCGCGATCGCACTACAAACACATTCCATTTTGTGTTCTTGCAACAGGTCATAAAGATGCTTTCTCATTGAGCAAATACTCCTTCTTTTAGTTGATTTGCCAAAACGACCAGCAGCGAGAGTGCTTCACGTTCACTGCAATCGCCTAAAATTTCTAATGCTGTTGGCAGTTGCATATCGAAATGAGACTGTAGTGGCAGGTCAGCAAAATCCAGATATTCTTCGAGCGATACAGAGTCGCCGCCACTGTTCTGCACTTCGGTATCGTGGCTCTGCCACCAAGCGAGAATTGCGATTAGTTCAAATTTCTCGACTGCGCTAAGTCGTTCAAAATACTCGCCAAACTGATTCATCAGGGCATTGAGCCGATGAGAATCGAGGTAGTAACTCGGCAAGCTATGTTTCGTTGCCATAATCAAAATTTCTCCAAATATGTGGGGATTGGATTCAGTCCCAAGACGCGATGATGTCAATCTCATCGATCGGTGCTGCAACTGGGTCAGAGCTAGGCGTGGAAGTTTGAATAGCCGGAGTGCAAGGATTTATCCAGCAGTTCAGAATGTGTTCCAACGCATCTTTGGGATCGTTTGATTTCAGACTTGAAGCAACCTCCAGCAGCAATTTCTGATGATGCTTTTTGACAATCGTTAAGCGCATTTTTTACTCCTTTTACGATCGAGCCGAAAGCCGGAGTGCGATTTCGTACAGTCCTTTCGCGTTCGTCCATCTGGCATTTTGTGGAACGCTAATTCCTCGCTTTGCCAGCAGTTGAGCGATACCCGGTAAACACGCGCCGCCACCGATCGCAACGATCGCAGTTGCGGCAGGAACACGAGTTTCGGCAGCTTTGACGAATGGTTTAAGTCCTTGATTGAACCAGTCTGGAAGGGCTTTGAGATAAGCTTCTTTGAAATTCCAGCCTAAACATTGAGTGCCGTACTCGAAGCGCCCCGATTCAATTCCCGCTCGAATCAAATGGCGATCGGCGGGACGTTTGAGAAATTGCCGCACACTCTCGGAAAGCGCGATCGCGTCAATTAGCTTCTCAACGCCTGCATCGGGCGCATAGTCGCGATATGACATTTGTAGATGGTTAAACGCACTGACAATCGTGGTTCCGTTGCCGATGTCAAATAGAAGTGCATTCGTGAAATCGTATTCTTGCCGGATTGCGTAAGCGGTTCCGGCTCCCTCCTCTAACACCTTGCCGATTTCGATATTGACGTTCGACTCTTTTCCTAACAGCCGGACGTAATGCGTTCCAGAAAGGGCTTGTGCGATCGCTTTACCAAACGTCGCGCCATCGTGGATCGAGGCAACTACATTGAGATGCCAGTCGGCTCGATGGGGAAGATGAGTTAACGCACTCAACAGAAGCTGCATACAAAGTTCGGGTTTCCCTTCCTTTGAGTCGGTGACGCGAGAAATTGCAGTGGGATTGCTGTAATAGGCGTTGATACCACCGATCCATTGCCGTCCAGCCAGATCAGCGCGATCGCCCTCTAAATATTCCACATACCCCTGATTCGGAAATGAAGCGCGTTCCTCAAAATACAGAATGTAGCTTTCTTGCAGAATTTGCCCTAAGCCAGAGTACAGTTTTCCGGCTCCATTTCCGATATCTAGCCCGATCGCCAAAGTATGTCGCGTAGTGTCATCAAATGCCATTTCATGCCCAGATTTATAGGAGCCTTTCGCCGTAGAGATCATGGTCAATTTCCCTAAAAGTTTCTTGTACTGACCCTCTGAGCCAGCTTCAACAGAAGCGGCAGAATGCGCTGTCTTGCGTCATCTCATGACTTTTTCTGTCATTTCATGCGGGTCATGATAACATAGCTTCAACAGCTTTCAACAGACTTATACAGCAATCAACAGCAAAATGAACCCAAACGCAGACTGTACAATGCTTCTGAGGACTCTTGAAGCAATGGACATGGGTGAAACCCTAAAAGAACGAATAATGTTTACGGCTCCTACTGGCACTAAGGAGAGGCTGAAAGCTTGGGCTGAGGCGGAACGTAGAACAATCAGCAACCTCTGCGAGGGGATTGTGTTGGAAGCGCTAGAACAGTGGGAGGCAAACCAAAAAATATTATCTGACCATCAAGAAAAGCACGAAGAGGGTGAATCTCAATGATTCAAGCCGTTCCGAAAACATTCACGTTTGAAGAATTTGTCGCGTGGTATCCAGAAAACGGACGCTACGAACTGATCGATGGAATTGTTACTGAAATGCAACCTACGGGACCGCACGAAGATGTAACTGAATTTATTTCGACGACGCTGACGATCGAGGCGAATCATGTGCAATTGCCCTACAAATTTCCCAGACGCGCACTCATTAAAGCTCCAAGCTGGAACACAGGCTACTTGCCCGACGTGCTGGTGA
>CAXTDB010000257.1:2401-7692 GCA_964242045.1 uncultured Leptolyngbya sp.
AAGCGCGAAGCCACTATCACCCAGGGCAGTTCGATTCGATTGGTAGTCGAGGTCGTCAGTACTAATTGGGAAACCGATTACGCTCGGAAGCTTGAGGACTACGAGGAAATGGCGATCGCTGAATATTGGATCATCGATCACATGGCGTTAGGCGGAAAGAAATTCATTGGCTTTCCAAAATGTCCCACGATTTCTGTCTATCAATTTGTTGAGGGTGAATATCAAGTGCAACGATTTCAGGACGACCAAGCGATCTCATCAAAAGTTTTCCCCGAACTGCAACTCAGCCTAAATCAGATTTTGGCAGCCGTAGATCTTTAAGCACGATGGAGCGTCAAGAAAATGGCGATCGACTCTTCCCTACTCACGCAATATTTTCCTCAGCTCGAATGGCAGATATTTGAGGAGTCCGCTTGCGCCAAAGTGCCAAATGAGAGCCGATCTATTGATCCCTCGATCACCGTTCTAGACTACAAAGACGGCACGTATGCTGCCAGTCTCTACTTAAACGATGGATTGATCCTAAACAGTTGGATCGATGATGAATCGCTTGAAGGCGTACTGAAAAGTTTGCAAGAACTTATGTCCGACGTAGAAGCAGCGCTGGCTTATGCGCTTCCTAGACAAAGGGGGTGACGAAAATACTCCATCTCAAACAACGATCGACGATTAAAACAATTTTAGGAGCAAGGCAATGACGGCAACGATACCCAGACCACCAGAACGATCCACAGAGTCGCGATTTATTAAAACGGGCGTGAGTTGGGAAGATTTCAAAGCAATTCAGCAAGGCTTTGCCAATCTACCTGGAGTCCGCTTGTTTTATTACCGAGGAGAGCTTGAGATTTTGGGAACATCGCCAGAACACGAAATCGTAAAGGGCAACATTGGATTTCTGGTCGAGGATCATTTGCTAACAACTGGCGTTGAGTTTGTTGCCACCGGATCTTTTTCTCAGGAACGAGAAGATGAGACAGCGGCACAAGCGGATGAGTCTTACTGCTTCAATGAGCAAAAGCCCATTCCAGATTTAGCGATCGAGATTGTCATTACGAGCGGTGGTCCGAGCAAGCTCAAACGCTACAAAGTTTTAGGGGTAAGAGAGGTATGGTTTTGGGAACAAGATGGCGTGATTGAAGTGCATTTCCTAGAAGGCGACGACTACAAACGAATTAGCCGCAGCCGATTCTTACCGGATTTAGATCTAGAGCGATTGGCGATGTGTGCCGCGGTCGTGTCTCGTCCTGAAGCTGTCCGACAATTCAGAAGCAGTGGGCAGTAGGAACCTGCTATGTCTATTCTTCAGAACCAGGAGGAGAGAAAGCGACAGCTCGGAGATCTGATTTGTCGCAGATCAACTCCGATTACTTGTGAAGAGTTGCTACCGCCGTTGTTGACCTTCTTGCTGGAGACGTTTGAAGAGTTGGAGCGGCTCGATCGCTGTTTCGATTTATCGCATAAAGAGACCTATGAACTGTTGAATCTTGACTCTCTGATACGGGACATAAGGTTAGCAGTCTCACTCTCAGCTAGGTGCTTGTCGCAAATTCGTAGCGCCAGCAGTGATTAACAAAGTTTTGCTTTGCAAAAGGCGACAGTCTTGAGTGTAGGAGAATAGGAGGTGAACCTATAGAGTTTCGAGTCCACAGTTGGCAAATGTTTGAAGTGCAGCGCAAATGAATCAAGCAACACCCCACAAGACTGAGGTGAAAGTCGAAAGCAACGACTCCTCAGAAGCAGCAAGGGAGCGAGCCATGAATTTCTGGACTCGCGCCTATTTCTTTGCGGGTGGTGTGACTTTGATGGGGGGAATCTATCTCAGTGGACTTTGGTTGGTTGGAGTCGTGCCATTGGCGATGATTCTCGAAAAAGTGGGAGCCGTGACTCTTCAACGCAAAGAAGAATCAGAACAACGGATCGCAGCGGCAATTCGCGATCGCTTCCCCGATGCCAAAATTACACACCAAATCGAGATTGAAGGAACGACTCGGTATCTTGATTTGTTTGTTGAACTGCCCGAAAAGCAATTCTTTCTCATCTCGATTCGTGCACCAGGGAAAGGAACAATTTTCTACAACGAGAAGCGAGAATTATTTGGGCTACGTCGAGGGTACAAAACGGGTAATTCCTATTACGATCGACCTGACCTGATCGCCGAAGCTAAGAATCATGAGCTTTGGCTCAGGAAAAACCGACGAGACTTATTTGGCGGATCGTCAAAAGACGCAAAGAAACCCGCTCTACGTCTACTTGTGATCGCCAAGCCGACAGAAATTCGTGCGATGCCTGGACATTTGTACGATACTGTAGGAAATCTAAGAGTCCCGTTCATTCGCAACAGCAAGGGATCAATCTATATTCTTTTAGAGGAGCAGATATGCGAATTCATAGCGAATAAAGTCCTTTAAACTTCAAAAACCCCAAAGTCGTTGCTTCGACGGAAGGGGTTCGAGAAGGACTCAACTATTTGAATCTGGAACTGTGGTAATTACTTGGTTTCACCGCCAATTTGCCCAGTTATCGGGCTTTGCTGTCTTTATGCTACCTTACTGGGCGCAAAATGTCACATCAGAGTCGAAGTTCAGGTGTAGTAAGGTTTTTAGCCATCTACTCTTTCTAAATTTCACGGATAACTAGGAGCCGCACCCAGCGGCAGTAATGACTCAGTTCCTCTCTAACTCACTTCACGAGTAAACCACTCTGCGAGAGGAAACTTTGATAATGGTCGTTGCTATCAACGTTCAAGAATTCAAGACGGATCAAACCCAAGCGATCGCGCTGCTTGCGGCGTTGAGTTATCGTTCAGGCGATCTCGTTTGCCTTCGGTTCTTTTATCCTGAAGGCGACTCTAGAAAAAAAGATGATCCAGGCGTGAAGCTAGAGGGGACATTTCCCGACCTGCCTTGGAAACGAATTGCCCAGCTACAGCACAACGGGCGTGGTTGCTATTTTGTGGTGAATGGACAGGGACACCGAGATGCGGACGTTCGAGAAGGGCGCGTTTTCTTTTATGAACACGACGACATTGACAAAGACACCTCGCGTAACCTTTGGAAACGCTTAGGACTACCAGAGCCAACGATTCAAGTTGACACAGGCGGTAAGTCTGTACACTCGTACTGGAAGCTGGCAAGTGCTTGCACCATTAAGGAATGGCGCGAATTACAAACGGATCTGCTGGAATATGCCAAGGGCGATCGCCAGTTGAAGAATCCGTCTAGAGTCATGCGGCTGGGTGGCGCGTTCCACATTAAGCCAGGGCGCGACCCGATTCGCTCCATGATCGTCAGTAATACAGGGTGTGCCTACACCTACGAGGAGCTACGAGCGATCATTCCTCGACGGCAGCCAAAATCAACACAGCCCGATCAACTGCGATGGCACGAGTTCGAGCGGTCTTTTAAACTGCCGATCGCCCAAGCTGTCCCGATCTCGGTCTGCCTGACGAGAGCAAATCGGCAATTGATCGATCAGGGCGCACCCCAAGGCGAACGCAACGATCGCGGGTTTGCCCTCGCCTGTGACCTAATCGGAGTCACCAGTCATCTGCTTGAAATTGGGCAACAGATCGCTGATGATCCTCGAACTCTATTCGAGCAATACTGCCGCCGATGCAGTCCTGCGATCGAGGAGGGAGAGATTGAATCAATGTGGAAAAGCGCCTGTCAGCGGGCGGCAGGATCAAGCCTTGCACCTGACCAGATTGAGAACTGCATCAAGGGCTGGCAATGGAAGCAGATCGACAAAACTCAATCTCTGCCTGAATCACCGATCTCTGAAGTTCAGTCCTCTAACCTCGTTGAGCATCCCACCGCAGACCGAACGCTTTCTGCAACAGAGCTACAGCAGCGAATCACAAACCTGCTCGACCAAGCGCTAAGTCAATCTGATTTAGAGGCGCTGATTCCGGAGTTAGCTCGACAAGCTAAATGGCAGTCCAGAGACGTTTGGGCATTGTATCGGACACTTCAACAGGAACAGGAACAGATCGATAGCAAGCAGGAGCGAGCCACAGAGCTTGAGAAACTCCTGAAAATGGGGAGCTATCGTTTATCGCTGCACAGCTATTTACACTCCTCGTTGGCAACTCCGCTTGAAGCGATCGCAGGATATATGGGCACGCTGCCAGCAGCAATGCTCTACACCTTGCTCCCGACCGCTGCCAGCTTGTGTCAAGTGGGAACTAAGCTTGAACTGATTCAGGCAACAAACTTTTTCGCTTTACCGATTCTCTACACCGGACTGGTTGCAGAATCTGGAACCGGAAAATCTCCGGTGCAAAAGACGATTCTCGACCCCCTATTTAGCCGACAAGCCGAAGCGGATGAGCGCTACGGGCAGAATTTAGCAGATTACGATCGCGAGTTTGCTGAGTGGTCGAAAGACAAAGAAGGCGAGAAGCCCGAAAAGCCTTTTCCACGGGAATATTACACGATCGATGTCACTCGCGAAGCGATCTCAACCATTCAGTCTCAACAACCGAATCACGGCTTTCTCGGATGGGTGGATGAGCTATCTGCGATCGTCAGCGGGCGCAATCAATATCGCAACGGACGCGGTACCGATAAAGAAGCCCTGCTATCGGGTCGTGATGGATCACCCATTAAGGTAAATCGGGCGGGAGGCAAACGCTTGAGCGCGCCGCAGTCTGCTTACTCGCTAACGGGCACAACGCAGCCGGATACACTGAAGCAGTTGATGGGGGATTTCACGGACGGTGCGGGCGAGTGGGCGCGAATTCTTTGGTGCTTACTGCCGATTCAACCCGCCCCTTTCCCTGACAATGCCGTAACTCATGACATTTCTGAGCGATTGAAAGGTCTGTATGAACAAATCGAGACGCTACCTGCTGCGACCTACAGACTTTCACCGCAAGCACTCCAGCTTTATCGCGACTGGTATAACCAACTCGATGAATTGCGCTTAGGTGAATCTCGGCAGGCGCTGAGATCGGTTTATCAGAAGATGAAAGGGGACACTGGCGTATTGATGTTGATGCTGCACATCATCAACAGTTGTGCGGCTGGCGATATTCCGGATCTGTTTGTTGATGCTGGCACGGCAAGAGCCGCAATCTCGCTGGCAAAATACAGTATTAGCCAAGTGAAGCTAATTCACTCGCTTGGCGAAGAAGCGCGAGGCGAACTCACTCCAATTTTGGCAAAGCTTGTTGAACTGTCACAGCGCAAAGGCTGGATTACTGCGAGAGATGCCAAGCAGGGAATTAACGCGCTGCGAGTCGGCAAACAGTTTACGAGTGACGTGATTCGGAGAATGTTTGGAGAGCTTTG
>CAXTDB010000258.1:0-7687 GCA_964242045.1 uncultured Leptolyngbya sp.
GGAGCCGACATGATCAACGATATCTCTGGCGCAATCTTCGATTCAGAAATGCTTCCAACCGTTGGAAAATTAGGAGTTCCAATCATTCTGATGCACATGCGAGGAACACCGAAAACTATGCAAACTCTAACAAAGTACGAAAATCTGATTGAAGAAATTAGCGAGTTTTTGCAAGAACGAATTGAAAGCGCGATCGCACAGGGAATCACTCAAATCATGATCGATCCCGGAATCGGATTTGCGAAAACATACGATCAAAACTTAGAAATTCTGCGACGATTGCAAGCCTTTCAATCTTTGAACTGTCCGATCTTAGTCGGAGCCTCGCGAAAAGGCTTCATCGGGCATATTCTTAACCAACCTGATCCACAGCAGCGAGTTTGGGGAACGGCTGCCGCTTGTGTGAGTGCGATCGCAAACGGAGCCGATGTGGTTCGAGTCCATGATGTTGCAGAAATGCGCGATGCCTGCCGTGTTGCTGATGCAATTTGGCGATAGATATCAAACCTCATTCGGGTCAATGCCCAGCGCTCGAAGTCGATCGGCAAGCCGCTCTGCCCGTTGGCGTTCCATTTCTCTGCCTTGGCGTTCAATCTCTCTGCCTTCTGCGCCAGTCAGAATAACTTGCCCGCCACGATCGCACCAGCGCAACCATAAGCGTGTTTCTTCGTCCTCGAACTGCCCTTCCCACAGCGTCAAACCAATTCCGACTCCATTCAACCAAATGGGCTGCCCTACTTCGCGAATTCCTTCCGGTGGTGTCACTTCCACATAGCCTTCACCGGAAATTGACCACACTCGCAACAATGCCCGATTCATTTCTTCTGGCGCTTGAATCTGTTCGAGCGGATCGAAGACCACGTAGTATCGCACCCCGATTTGAGCGTAAAGCTCTTTCTTCGCTGTCGTCTTGCCTTTTTGAAGCGATTTTCGACTGAGAATCACTTCATCGCCTTCTTGATTCGACACAATTTCGATACAGACTTCTGGCACTTTGCCAAACTCCCACACAAAGTAAGAGCGGTTGCGCTTTTCGGAGAAGTCGGCAGCGCACTGGATTTCAAGACTCAGCATCGCATCAGGTACAACTGGATCGCCTTTGAGCTTGTAGAAGAGTCCAACGTTGGCAGCGGCTAGAAAAGGCGCAGGCAAAGCTCTAGAACTATACAGCGGTTCGACCAGCAACCGTTGCTGTTTTTCAGATTGAAAGTTATCTACGGGAGTATCGTCCTCGATCGTCAGATGACTGATATCAAGCTCGGAGACGATCTCTTCATCATTGAGAAGTTGTTGATTCATCGGCAATCACCAAACCTGAAGCTTTTACGTCGATCTAGGGGTCTACGTTTCCGTCGATATTTCCGCGATCGCGTGGCTCAATCACCGCAGCATGTCCCATTAAATCCGTGACGGCTTCATTCAGCGCGCGCGGGTCCATAAACACAATCTTAGAATTGTCGCTCTTACCGAGTTCCATACTTGCAGAGACGTAATCTTTCGCGACCAAGTAGCGCAGCACATCCTCCGCGTTCATCTGTCCTTGCAGCGCCCGCGCTAACTCTTGAATCGACTGCACAGTTCCTTCGGTGCGCGTCATTTCAGCTTGCTTTTCACTCCGCGCTGCCCGCTCTTTCTCCAACGACTCGCGCAAAGCTGGAGAAATCTGGAACTCTTGCACCTCGACGCGAATCACCTTTACGCCCCAGTTTGCCGTAGATTTATCCAACTGACGCAGCAGTACTTGATTGATCACATTGGCAGATGAAAACGTTTCTTCTAACGTCAGTTGTCCGATTTCGTTTCGCATCGTGGATATCACAATCTGTTTCAGCGACTCTTCTAGGTCTTCGACCGCGTAGTAAGCCTTTCTCAAGTCGAGAATTTGCCAAGACACGACCGCATCGACCTCGATCGGCACGTTGTCTTTTGTAAAGGCGCGCTGAGGTTCAATGTCTAAAAGCTGTTCCCGAATCGTTTCAACTAGCACCGTGTCTAACAGCGGAATCACAAAATTGAGTCCTGGATTCAGAATGCGTCTGTATTGTCCGAGTCGCTGCACGATCGCTTGATCGCCTTGCTCAACGATGCGGACAGACCCAATAATGTAACCCAAAACAATCAGACACAATGCACCAGTAATCTCAAGCATAAATTGCGCTCCCGTTGCGCTCCATTCTCAATGATTGATTCAAAATAAAAGTCGCAGGTTTAGTCTAATCGCTCTACTTGAAAATGTTGCAGATTCAGGCGCAAAATTCAAGATCGATGTGCGTTTCTATTGATATTTTAGAGCCGATTTGTGCTAGCCGCGAACTGATTTTCCAATTCCTTTGAGAATTCCGCGTCCAATCAGTCCAATTCCGCGCCCGATTACTTCAGTCAAAATGTAAACAATTCCACTTCCAAAAAATGCGATCGTGCTTCTCAATCGCGGAGAAAGGGCATCACGAGTTTCTAATGCCAGCGTCACCGCTAACTGTACGCCTGAAAGCGTTTCAAGTTCTTCGGTTCTCGGTGAATAAATGACGATGCGATCGATGCCGTATTCGGTTAAAACAAAGAGCCGATATCGACTTTCAAAAATCGCTTTTGGATCAGTAAAAAATCGTTCAACTCGAAATCGCCAAGATAAATCATTGCGAAATCGCTCAATTTCACGAGTTGATAATCTTCGGCGATCGTAGAATCCTTGTTTGATCGACTCTAAGTTAGAAAACCGATTTAGCAACGGTTGAATCACTGCGTTTGCAAGCTGAATCATCAGATTTTCAAGCAGGTCGATTGCACGATCGCGCGCCTCGATCGTGCCAACTTGATAAAGCGTTTGATCAACAATCAGCGGTGTTTCAAACAACAAATGTTGAAAAATCTCTCGTACAAGTGGAATTTGATCCAAAACTTGAGCTTGAACGATATCGCCTTCTTCGAGTAGCGCGGATACGATTTCAAGGTCGCGATTTTTCACTCGCACCATCGAATAACGTCCGAAAAATTGCATGACGATCGCTTGCCACAAATCTCGTAAAACGTCGGATTGTTTCGCTACAAACTGATCCGGCTGAATTTGAGAAAATCGCAATTCATCAAGCGAATCTTCTAATTGACGCAAAATCGTAAAGAACAATTCTCTTTTTTTTTCGATCCTCAAAATGTCGATTTCTAAGGGAATATTCGTTAGATTATCGAGATTCGATTGCAGTTTCGCCGCAATGCGATCGAGAATTTCCCCCTGCCATGCTTTCGGACGCGGTGCTTCTGAAACGATTTCCGAATCTTCAGGCAGCGTAATCGCAGATTCAACCGGAACGATAGCGCGTGGAGTTGATCGAATTTCCTCAGACGGTAGCGCTTTCTGAATGAGCCATCGCGCCGCTTTAAGTTCTCGTCGTCGCCCGGTAAGAAAGATCTGATCTAAAGCAGAAAGATTCGTCGATCGCAGTTGCGCGTTAATTTCATTCAGTGCTGCTTCGATTTGAGCCAGTCCCAACGATCGCCAATTTTGCCGAATCACTTTCGCCACACTAATCGCTGACGATCGCGAACTCGCGATCGTCAACTGCTCTAACACATCCGATCGCCAATAATTCTGCCGCGTTGTGATTTGTCGAATTGCCGTGACGAATTCCGCGATCGAACTTCCTTTCGGACAGTACCCTTCAATTCCTGCTTGAAACGCTGTGACTAATTCTGATTCGGGTAGCGGCTCGATCAGTAAAATCGGCAATGTTGGGTATTGCGCCTTGACCTGTCGAGCGAATTCACCTCCAACCCCGATCAAAATTCCATCTAATCGATCGCGCGTTAGTTCCGCGAGACTGCGCCACGCGATCGGAATCGACTCCGCCTCTGTGACCACGCGGAATTCTGGAAACCGATTCAAACAGTTGAGCAAGCCCGATCGAAACACGGGATCTCGCTCCACAATCATCAATCGCGTTACCCCAGCTAAACTATCCATCCATTTGCCAGCACGTTTGTCTTGATTAAACCGCTTAGAAACGCCCAGCACAAGGGAGCGACTTGCTTACTGCGACGGAGTTGGGTCTGAGGAAGCAGGTGGACTTGGCTCAGGAGACGACTGAATCGGCGAATCAAAACTAGGTGCAGGCTGAGGAGCCATATCCCGCTGCCGCCAAATTTCTGCCCGCTCTGCTGCCCATTGTGCGATCGCGCCTCGTGCTTCCCCGTACAACGGTCGTCCCGGTGCAATTCCCGCTGCCAGGTCGATCGCTCGTGTTAGATAACCCTGACTTGCCAAACCACTTGCCTGATTCAGAACCGATCGATCTTCTGCAAGCTGAATCTGATACACCCATTCACCGATCAAGCCTTGTGCCTCAGCGTACAGCGCTCGTCCTGGTCGAATGCTTCCGGCAACATGAATCGCTTGTCCGAGTTGTCCAGTTTGCGCGATCGCTTTCGCGTTATTAATAATCGGGCGATCTTCAATAATCTCGATCTGATTTGTCCAATCCGCGATATTCGTTTGCGCTCGAATTCTGAGCGATCGCTGCGGTTTTACCAGCGATGCGAGTGCGATCGCCGATCGTAGATTGCCAATTTTGCCGGATTTCGCTACTTGTTGCGCGCGTGTCAGTACTGGGCGATCCTGCATCGATTGCAGTTCACTCCGCCACTGTGCGAGTAGCGTTTGCGCTTGCAGCCTTCCCGGTCGCTTTGGCTGAACGGCTGCTGCTTGAGCGATCGCAATTTCCAACATCGGAATCTGCTGCAAATTCGCGATCGTGCTGGCGACGTTCAACTGCATTAAATCTTGCGTCTGCTGCTCTAATCGAGGAATCAGAGACTTTGCGCGTGATGCAAACGGACTTTGAGGATCAATCTGCTTCACCATGTAACTCGCCATTATCAGCGGTACAATCCGCTCTAATCCTGGTGCATTGTATCGATTAGTTGTCTCGATTTCTCGCGCCCGCACCAGTCGAACTAAATCTTGGTTCGCGCTCGTCAGCTTCACGCTGTCTGGAATCGAATTAATCAGGCTACTTGCAGCAGTAATATTTTGCTGATCGAACTGCGCGATCGCCAATTGAATGATCGTATTGCGCCAGCGAGTGACTTCCTGATTTGCCTGCAACGTCCAAACGAACGTTTTGCGATCAATCGGATCAGTCAGCGCGATCGCTTGTCCTAACTGAGTCGGCGGATTTGCTTTTGCAAAGTTGCGCGCGTCAGTGAGCGATTTCCACGCTTTCTTCTCGCTGTTCGTCTGCTCACGAATTTCACCTAAACGATCCTGCCAGCCGGGATCATTAATCAGCGCTAGTTGCGCCATTTGGTCTGATGCCTTGTCCCAACTTTGCTTTTTCAGTGCGTCAATGATCTTGGCGTAAATCACTTCGCCTCTACGGTACTCAGCCATCCAGCGATTGATCGCCGCTTGAGCATCTTTGTAGACCGGACTCGACTGCGGAATCTGATTTGCGAGAGATACCGCGCCTTTGATATCACGCTGTCCCACTCGATCGCGCGCCAAAATCAGCAGTGCATTCGACCAGTCTTCCAACAGCGATCGTGATTGTCCATACAGCGGATGATCGGGTGTCCAGTTTTTAACCAAGTTAATCGAAGCAATAATCTGATCGGCGTTCCCCGACTGCGCCGCTTGCTGAGCGCAAAAAAGCTGCTCTGACTCCAACGATTGAACCGTAACGGTCTTACACTCCACCGCAGGCGGAACTTTTGAGATCCACCAAAACGCGATCGCTCCGGTTCCACCAAAAACGCCTAGTATTCCTAACCAGATCAGTTGCCATTTCCAAGCTTTGGCAAACCCTCCCATTCGGCGCACGGTCGCACTAGTCTTTACCGATGCTGCGTTCGCCGCTCGCTTGCCATTCTTGGCAACTCGGTATTTTGGCGGATTGTCGGGTGCTGGCTGGGTAGCATCCTCGGTCGGATCATTTTCTAAGAGAACGTTGGAATGCTCAGGCGGAAGATCGATCAATGTGGGCGGATGCGCGTCGTTCTCGGATTTTGGCTTTTGGAAGGCTTGAAGCCCTTGAAGCCATTGTGGGGTGGTTTTTCTAGCCATTTCGCTGCGAACCGTATATCAGGCGGCGGGTCAGAGTCTCGGCTATTTTACAGGCGATCTTGCCGATGGAACCCTCGATGCAGAATGCTTTTACAAGTTCCGCTCTGAGGATCAACGTTTCCGGGAGTAATGACAAAAATATCGCTCACAAACCCTAAAGGACTGTAAGCGATCAAACAAGACCGAGACGGGTTTCGCTTATTGAATCACGAATTTCTCAATCTGCACTCCGAAAGCAACTGCGATCGCGTATAAAAGATTTCTTCAATACGATGAATTCTACTTCGCTCGATAGCCATAGAAGTCAATGTGATATTCTGTGATTCGCACTCCGGTCTGTGCTTCTACTTGCCGAATGAGTTCTTCAGGCAGCTCGATGTGAATGTCTAGGATTTGCTGGGTGTCAATGCAGTTAACGTGACTGTGGGCATCGCTCACGTTTCCATACAGTCGCCCGTCTGATCGCTCAATACACTCGATGATTCCTTGCTCAGACAGTGCCTCTAGATTCTGATATACCGAGGTGTGCCCGATGTCTTTTCCTTGGCGATTCAAGCGATCGTAGATTTCCCGTGCGGATAAATGCTCTTGGTCTTGCCAAAGCAGTTCTAGAATAAATCGGCGTTGGCGACTCAACCGCATTCCGAGCGTTTGGCAGCGTTCGATCGCATCATCAAGGCAGCGAATCGGCTTCAGGTCTGACGTGAGTTCGGTGTTCATCGTATTGAGCAGTGCTATAGAGTTTGTTAACGAACGATCTCGATCATGAAACGATTAGAAAATACAACCTTAATTGAAAGTTTTATTCGTTTTCAGAATGCTTTGGTAACCCTACCGGACGATAGAGGTTAGCTCATCTGATCTATTTCTAGCACACGCTAAAGCAAACTCGCTACAACTTTACTTTGGGAATTCCTACTTCTGTAACAAGTTGGTTAAACTGAAATGTCTTAATTTTCGAGGAAACCGTGACTCAGTCTTCTAATGCTTCACCGCGATCGCAAAAACCTGCCGGAATTGCTTCTGCAAGTTGGGCGATCGATCTGCTTCCGGGGTTAGCCGCTGATGATGCCGCTCGGTTACTCGAACACGATATTCACACCACTTTAAACCTTGCAAAGTTAGGAAGTACGCAAGATAAGCGAAATCTTTTGGCAAATGAACTCCAAGTTCCGATTCGGCAACTAAACAAATGGGTCGCACTTGCTAATTTGGCTCGAATTCCTAGCGTCGGATGTGAATACGCAGGCTTGTTGCTGCATAGCGGGATCGCTTCACCGCAGCAACTGGCGCAAACCTCGATCGGACAGCTTCACCGCCAATTACTGCGGCTCTATGTTTCTACAATGCAGCGACGCGATCTCTGTCCGACCACCGATTATATTAGTCTGTGGATTCAACAAGCCCGCGTTCTTCGGTAATTGAGAAATTTCATCTGTCCTCCGTATTCCTGCTTCATGACTAGGGAACTCTTGTAAAGTGGAATCTCGGATACAAATTCAATCCGGGTACCAAAACATTCCTTTGATTCCTTCTGGATCTTGCATGAATCCTAAATTTCGGTAGAAATTGACGACATGCGGATCGGCGAACAAAGTGATATTACTGATATCCTCACTCCGAAGCTTTTTA
>CAXTDB010000259.1:0-7647 GCA_964242045.1 uncultured Leptolyngbya sp.
TTGGGAAGTTTAGAATGAGCAGCAATTTAGCAACAAAACTTCGCGAAGGAACCAAAAAAGCTCACACAATGGCGGAGAACACAGGCTTCATTGCGTGTTTTCTAAAAGGGACGGTTGAGAAAAATTCTTACCGCAAGCTAGTTGCAAATTTTTACTTTGTTTATTCCGCAATGGAAGAGGAAATGCGCCGACTGAAAGATCATCCGATCTTGTCGCAGGTGTACTTCCCAGAACTCGAACGTAAAGAAACGCTAGAGCAAGATTTAGCCTATTATTTTGGCAAAAACTGGCGGGATCAAGTCGCTCCGTCGGATGCGACTCAATCTTACGTCGCCCGCATTCACCAGATCGCAAACAGCAATCCTGAATTGTTGATTGCTCACTCTTACACGCGCTATATCGGCGATTTGTCCGGCGGTCAAATTCTCAAGAAGATCGCTCAAAACGGAATGAATCTCACCGACGGAGAAGGCACGAACTTCTATGAGTTCAAGCACATTTCCGACGAGAAAGCATTCAAGAAAGAGTACCGTGCCCGTTTGGATGCGCTACCGCTCGATGATGCCACCGCCGATCGCATTGTAGAAGAAGCAAACGATGCGTTTGGCATGAACATGCACGTCTTCAAAGAACTCGAAGGCAACTTGATCAAAGCGATCGGGATGGCAGTGTTTAACGCACTCACCCGCAAGCGTGGTCGAGGCAGCACCGAACTGGCAACGGCAGAATAAGCCACAACTTCCAATGTTTGAATCCTGGAAGCTTGGTGAAGAAAATCATCAAGTTTTCAGGATTCACAGTTTGAAGTTGATATGATGAGCGCGACTGTTTAACGAAAAAGATATGGCTGCAAAGATTCCGGTTACTGTCATTACTGGCTTTTTAGGAAGTGGAAAAACTACGCTCGTTCGTCACCTGCTGCAAAACAACCAAGGTCGGCGGATTGCGGTGTTGGTAAATGAGTTCGGGGAATTGGGGATCGATGGGGAATTACTTCGATCGTGCCAAGTCTGCCCCGAAGACGAAACCAGTAATATTGTCGAGCTGACAAATGGTTGTCTCTGCTGCACGGTGCAAGAGGAATTTCTGCCCACAATGCTAGAGTTGCTCAAACGTCGAGACAGCTTAGATTGCATTGTGATTGAGACTTCTGGTTTAGCATTGCCAAAACCATTAATTAAAGCATTTCGCTGGCACGAGATTCGCAATGCGGCAACCGTGGATGGAGTGATTACCGTGGTCGATTGCGAAGCCGTTTCGAGCGGGACTTTAGCGGCTGATCTTCAAGCGGTTGAAGCGCAAAGACAAGCTGATCCAAATCTTGACCACGAAACTCCACTGCAAGAACTGTTTGAAGATCAGCTTGCTTGTGCGGATCTCGTGATTTTAAATAAAACCGATTTAGTCGATTCGGAAGCTCAAGGAAAAGTACGATCGCTCGTTGAACAAGAACTTCCGAGAGCCGTCAAGATCATCGAAAACGGACGCAACGATCAAGAAATTGATCCAAACTTGCTGCTCGGCTTTAATGCTGCGGTTGAAGAGAACTTAGCATCTCGTCCAAGCCATCACGACGATGAAGAAGAACATGATCACGACGATGAGATTCAATCGACTCATGTGATCTTGGAGCAAGCGTTTGATCCAAATCAACTGCGATCGCGCTTAGAAAAACTCGTTCAAGAACAGGAAATTTACCGCGTGAAGGGGTTTGTGGCGGTTCCCGATAAACCAATGCGGTTAGTTGTTCAAGGCGTTGGCTCAAGGTTCGAGCATTTCTACGATCGACCTTGGCGAACTGATGAATTGCGGCAAACTCGACTGGTCTTTATCGGCAAAGATCTCGACTCGACCCGGTTAGCGGCACAACTCGCTTAAACGACCATTTCGCCGCATTGATCAACCAAATAGCACAGCGCGCGAAACCGCAAACCGACAAACTGATCGTACAGCGGATTCAGCTTGCACATCGGAGGAATGCGAACGATCGTGCGTCCAAACATTTTGATGTCGCGCTCGAACGGGCACTGTGCCGGGATCAGCTTGCAGACAAGATGAGCGGATTTGCGATCGTTGACTTCGATTGAATCTAACCAGTTACGAATCGGCTTCAACCAGTCAAGTTTGGAGTGAGATTGACCAGAAGAAAGCGGGAAATCAAAGGTAAATTGTGACTCAGACATGACGACCTTCCCAAAGAAATAAGAGAGAGTTTTGCTCTGTTTCAAGGCTGAGGAACTGTTTCTTTTCTCACTACAAGATACACAGTCAATTTTGAATTTCCGTGAATTTTAGAAGAGAGAAAGAACAAGCCTTGATTAAGATTGAGTGAAACAATTCGAGTGAGTGGGTGACTTAGATTTCAGGTTCAACGTACCCATATCTACGTCGGAACGCTTCAACTTATGCAGAAATATCGATTCAATATTTTCTGTCTTTTCTCAGAGTTATCTCCATTAAAGTGATCCCCGAAATCAGCGCACAGCACCCCGGAGGGTAACTTTTTCTTTACCATTCGATAAATCTACGTCCATTGATATTGACCTCTAGACATAAAGATAAATCCTAGAGTCAATTCCGCAAAACTGTAGTTTTTATTGGGCTGTTAACTTCTAATTATCAAAAGCTTTTCTTAATGCTCGATCGCTCGTATTTTCTAAGAGTGATTTGATAAATTGAATACACTTTGCAAGCGAGCTTATCTATGACTTCAACGCTATCCGAGCAGATCCAGCAATTTTATGATTCGTCGTCGCGACTGTGGGAGGAGGTTTGGGGTGAACACATGCACCACGGCTACTACGGTGCAGACGGCAAGACGCGAAAAGACCGGAGACAAGCGCAAATCGATTTGATCGAAGAATTGCTGAAGTGGGCGAATGTAACCGAGGCGCAACAGATTCTCGATGTCGGGTGCGGGATCGGTGGAAGTTCGCTCTATCTAGCAGAAAAATTCAATGCGACAGCAACGGGGATCACGCTTAGCCCAGTGCAGGCAAATCGAGCCGCAGAACGGGCACAACTGAGCAATATCAATGCCCAATTTCAAGTAGCAGACGCGCTGAATATGCCATTTGCCGACAATTCCTTTGATCTGGTTTGGTCGCTCGAAAGCGGCGAACACATGCCCGACAAAGTGAAGTTTTTGCAGGAATGCGATCGCGTTCTCAAACCCGGCGGCATTTTTCTGATGGCAACTTGGTGTCATCGCCCGACCGATAAAGTTCCGCTGACCGTAGACGATCGCAAACGTCTCGCTGAAATTTATCGAGTGTACTATTTGCCGTATGTGATTTCATTGCCGGAATATAAAGCGATCGCCCAAAATATCGGACTTCAAGATATCCGAACTGCAGACTGGTCAACCGCAGTTGCACCGTTTTGGGATGTGGTCATTGATTCCGCTCTGACTCCGAGCGCGATTTTCGGCTTGCTAACTTCCGGTTGGTCAACTATTCAAGCCGCACTCTCACTTGGCACGATGCAACAGGGTTACAAGCGCGGATTAATTAAATTTGGCTTACTCTGCGGTAAGAAAGTCTAGAAGCAAGGTAGGGTGAAAATGTCAGGACTCCAGAACGCACATGAATCGAATTTCGCCACGATCGCAGCATTCCAATCCCATTCAACGCTATGCCCGTTGGCTCTACGCCTTCTGGAAGTTCTCTCGTCCTCACACGATCATCGGAACGTCATTGAGTGTTCTAGGACTTTATCTAATTGTTCTCGGCAGCAATCGCGAACTTTCACTTCATCCGACTTTATTGATCGCGCCTTGGATTGCTTGTATTTGCGGCAATATCTACATTGTTGGTTTGAATCAGCTTGAAGACATTGCGATCGACAAAATCAATAAGCCTCACCTCCCTTTAGCTTCTGGAGAATTTTCCGTTTGGCAAGGGCGGGCGATCGTCTTTCTCACAGGACTGATTGCGATCGCAGTTGCTGTCTCGCAAAGTTCTTACCTCTCTGGAATGGTGGGATTGAGTTTAGCGATCGGAACGCTTTATTCTCTGCCTCCAGTACGATTAAAGCGCTTTCCGTTTTGGGCATCGCTGTGCATTTTCACAGTGAGAGGCGCAGTCGTTAACCTCGGATTGTTCCTTCATTTCAATCAAGGTTTTCCGATTCCCGCGAAAGTTTGGGCGTTAACGATATTTATTCTGGTGTTTACGTTTGCGATCGCGATCTTCAAAGATATGCCTGATACCGAAGGCGATCGACAGTACAACATTCGGACATTCACACTCAAGTTAGGGCAGCGTCCTGTATTTAACCTAGCGCGTGCTGTTTTAACCGCGTGTTATTTATCGGTCATTGCGATCGCCTTGTTTCTGCCTGGAGTCAATGCCCCTTTTCTAGTCCTGAGTCACTTGATGGCACTCAGTTCGATGTGGCTTCGCAGCTACAAGATTGACCTACAAGACAAATCAGAAGTGACCCGCTTTTATCAATTTATTTGGAAACTATTTTTCTTAGAATATTTGATCTTTCCAGCGGCATGTCTACTAAGTTAAGCTCCAGGATTTGCGAACTTTTGCAAGTCCCACTTCATACTCCGAAGCTACCCAAATCGAAACACCTAAGACGAGAAAGTAACTGATTGCAGCAATAAGATTAAGCATCTTGTTTAAATCTATCAGATGGTTTATCTCTGAAGCATAAACCACCGTATATGCTATACCGTCTGTCTTGCTGCGGATCACTCGGCTATCAATGGATAGAGCTTTGATGCGATCGCAATCTTGCTCATAACCTTGTCGCGTCGCCTGTCCTCGATACAATGGTTACAACCCATCGGACAGAAAGCCAGAATCCATGACTGCTCCCTCGGAACTCGAAGCCTCTTCTACCCCAGCCCTTGCGGAAAATTCCCCTAGTGAATTGACTGCCGCACAGCCAGAAACCCTCGCGGACGACGGCGATGTGATCGATGATGTCGAAATGTCGCTGTTCGATCATTTAGAGGAACTGCGGCAGCGGATTTTTTATTCGTTGATTGCGATCGTTGTTGGGATTGTGGGGTGTTTTATCTATGTCAGACCGCTCGTGCAATTTTTGGAAGTGCCTGCGGTTGGCGTAAAGTTTCTTCAGCTTGCACCTGGAGAGTATTTCTTTGTTTCGATGAAAGTGGCGGGTTATAGCGGTTTGGTGCTGGCTGCGCCGTTTATTCTGTATCAAATTGTGGCGTTTGTGCTGCCTGGATTAACGCGGCGAGAAAAACGATTTTTAGCACCCGTTGTTTTAGGGTCGAGCGTTTTGTTTTTGGCAGGACTAGCGTTTTCTTATGCGTTATTGATTCCGGCTGCGTTGAACTTCTTTATTTCTTACGGCGCAGAAGTTGTAGAGCAGGCTTGGTCGATCGATCGATACTTTGAATTCGTTTTACTGTTGATGTTTAGCACCGGATTAGCGTTTCAAATTCCAGTCGTTCAAGCGTTGCTGGGATTTTTGGGCATTGTTTCATCAAAGACAATGCTATCCGGTTGGAAATATGTGCTGTTAGGTTCTGCAATTCTTGGAGCCGTGATTACGCCTTCGACTGATCCGCTGACTCAAAGCCTTTTAGGTGGAGCCGTGTTAGGGCTGTATTTTGGTGGAATCGGAATTGTGAAACTGTTGGGTAAGTGAACGCGATCGCCGAACACGACGATCGCAGAATTTTAGTTAATAGAACGTGATGGTCTTCTCGCCATTATTATCGTGAAGGAACAATTCAACGTTTCTTCCTTCGTAAATAACCCCTTCTGAAGTCCGTCTTACTGTTACAGGCACTGCATTGAGTTTAGTTTGATTAGTTCGACGATCAAACACATTCAAGCGGGTTTGCCCTCCTCTAGAAAAGATTCTCACTTCGTAATTGTTGATCAACAGTCGATTCGCTCTAGACGTGACGGTTGTTCCTTCTCTAAAGCTAGGACCTCCCACTCCAAGCGATTCCATTGGTTGAACATAAGTTCCGTCGATCCAACCTTCAGCACCGGATCGATAAAACTGTACATAGTACCAGCGATTTCCATTTGTGCCGATTCTTTGATCAATAATTCGGACGCGATTGCCTGGTAGTCCGAATCCTCTTGATGAAGCGGTTACGCTTGGAGTTGATCGTAGATTGATTCTAGCGTTCGCAGAATTCGCTTTTAGCACAGCATCGCTGGCAGAGCCGGGTAAGCTGCTAAGTGCGATAACTCCAAAAGCAGCGATCGCGCTAAAGATAATTTTGATATTCATTTGGTTTTCTCCCTGACTTAAAATGCTTGGCTCTACAACTTCCATCAAGCACTCCTTGCCACACTTGTATCGTAGGATATCCGTCGATCGCAAATAATTGAATAAGCTTAATTCTTTCTTTATGCTCGCCACTAAAAAAGACGCTCATGAGAACGTCTTAGAGCAAAGAATTAAAGAAAACTATGCGCTGGCTTCGGTCGGTGAATTTGCTGCAAGTTGTTCTTTTGCTAACCGTCGCTTACGCGCATAAAGCTGAATGAACGCTGCCATCGCGATCGACATTGCAAAAATTCCCCAAGCGGTTGCACTCGTCGGAATGTCATTTTTGAACACGGCTAACATCACAATGATCACAAACAACACGGTCGGGAATTCATTAAACCAGCGGAATTGCTGACTCGTCATCTTACAAGTATCAGCAGCAAGGCGCTTCATAATTCTCAAGCAGGCATGGTCATAAACAATTAACAATGCCACACATGCCAATTTGATATGTAGCCAGGGTTGTTTGAGAACATCGGGTTCGGTGTAAACAAGCCCGATCGCCATTGCGATCGTCAGCAACAGCGCCGGAGTCATGATGATGCGATATAGCCGCTTCTCCATGATTTGATATTGATTTCTAAGAATGCTGCGGGCGGGTTCGGATTGTTCGTTTGCCTCTGCGTGATAGACAAACAAGCGCGGCAGGTAAAACAATCCCGCAAACCAACAGACAATTCCGACAATATGAAACGCCTTAAACCACTGATATGCCATAAGAATCGTTATGCAGAATGTTTGAAAAGCGTATCGAGATAAACCGATGTGGTTTGTCGATCGCATTCTCCATTCTGCAATAAAAACAGGCTCAATGCGGCAGTTAATACCTGATCTTGATCCCAGTCGGGATGCTGGTCTAAATAGTGGGTTAGCGAAGTGTGGAGGGCTTCGGGAAGTTCGGTTAAGATGCTCACGATCGGGTACATACAATTCACGTCTCAATCTGAATTTCGAGGATATGAACAGTTGAGCCTCGTTTTTCAACAGGCTGTGGAAAACGTCAACTTTCACAGATAAAGTCTTCTTTGCCTACTCCGGTGCAAAGTCGCACAGCTAGAGCGGCTAGAACGTAGCGTTTGTACTGGTTTCAGCCGTTTTTTGAGCGGGCTGATCGAACCGTTTTATTGTCAATGAAAGGGTTAATTTCTGTCAATGCTGGAAAATGTATCGTAGTAGATCAATTTAAGGGTGATACAACGGTAGAATCAGGGTTTCAGCGATTTCACTTTCTATATTCTGAACACTGTGGACGCAACTGATACATATTCTGATGAATTTTTCCGTGGTTACACGGTTTTTCCACAGGATCAACTTTTTTCCTGTGGAAAAGTGCGCCAAGCTGTGGAAAACTCGCGCAGAAATTGGGGAAAACGA
>CAXTDB010000260.1:0-7621 GCA_964242045.1 uncultured Leptolyngbya sp.
TAATAATTTGCCGCTTTCTAAATCGCTCGATCAATTGCTGTCCTAACTTCCAGATGACAAACGCAAAGATAGGAGTAACGATCGCAATCATCCCAATCCGCGTTCCCACCGTGGGGCGAAATTCAGCGAGTGGTAAGGGGAAGCTTTGAACCCCGAATGCGCCTTTCGTGAGCCAGTCTTCATTCAGCGCCACGAGCCGGACTAATTCGGAAACCCCGATCGTGACGATCGACAAATAATCCTCACGCAGTCGCAGGGTCGAAAATCCCATCAGCAAGCCTAAGAATGCTGCCAAAAATCCCCCGATCAGCACCGCAATCAGAATCGGAGTTCCTGAAAGCGTTAACAGGGAGGTCGTATAGGCTCCGACCGTCATAAACGCCACGTGACCGAAGTTAATCAATCCGGTGTAGCCCCATTGCAGATTGAGTCCCAAACTAAAAATTCCGTAGATCGCAACGGACACAATTAAAAACACAAGGTAGCCAATCAAGCCGGAGTCAAATGAAAAAAGGTAATCCAGCATAGGGAAGATTGATAGAGAGAAGATTGAGGTCGCTGTTGTACTGAAATCGTACCGTAAGCAGGAACACAATCTGTGGCGATTCCTACCAGAGTCGGAGCGATTTCGCCTAGAACAGTGGGCATTCTCAAAAAGACAGATTGCTCTATACAGTTATGAATCTCTATCGCAGTCGTGCCCATCATCTGATCGATCGCTTATCTGATGCCGAACTCGAAAAGTTTTGGACAGTGCTAGAAACGGCGTATTGTGATTTCTATACGTTGAGAGCGATCGAGGATGCCCGCCGCGCTCATAAACCCGGTGATACTCTGACGCGCGAAGAAGCGATGCAGCTCTTACCGCTCATTCAACCCGCGCCGCGCTCTTTATGAAAACAACGAAAACGATGTCTGTGGGCGGCATGATTCTTCCAGCCCGCTTGGAAGTGCGATACGATCGCGCGTTTCTGATTGATCTCAAAAGTTTAGAAACCGCAGCGATGCAAAAAATGCAGCGATTTGTGTTTGAGGACTTCTTTCAAACAAATCAGCTTCAAGATTTACCCGAATTTCAGCCGTTGGAACATAGCGAAATTTTGTATCGGTTTACGATCGACGCTTACCTAATCAGTATCGAAGTGACCGGGCAAATTATTAAGTTCTTGCGGATTCTACCAAAGCCGACGATTTAGGCGACGGACTCCGAGAAATTCTCGACCCCAAACAGCGTTCATAGATTTCGATAGACTTCGTTATCGGTTCGTTTGCCAACGCGAAAGATTTGAACTTGTCGAGATGCCTCGTCTGCTGGCTCTGTCAAGTAATAAAGAATCCGATATTCACCTTGATCGACTCGGTATCCACGATCGACTCCTTTGAGCGCTTTACAGTTTTGTAGTTTAGGATCAACTGCCAGCGATAACAACTTGGTGACAACCTGTTTATATTGCTTCGCTGGAAACTTTTGTAACTCCTTTAGTTTTGTACACTGTAGCGAATTCGGCATGAGGATTTTGAAACCGACTTTCAAACAAAGAACGAATTTCTTAAATCTTCCCTACTCTCGACTCTCGACCTCCCCACCCCCTATAAACTAAGTCAGAGCTACACCATAAAGGGGCAAAGGTATGACGGCTTCAACACTTTGGCAACGGTATCAAGACTGGCTGTACTATCACGAGGGGTTATCGCTTTATCTTGATGTCAGTCGAATGCGATTTGACGATCGCTTTGTCGAGATGATGCTGCCCAAATTCGAGCAAGCTTTTGCCCAGATGAAAGATCTCGAAGCAGGTGCGATCGCGAATCCCGATGAGCATCGCATGGTTGGTCATTACTGGCTAAGAGATCCCGATCTCGCACCGAGCGAAGATTTGAAAAAAGATATTGTCGAAACGATCGAGGCGATCCAGTCTTTCGCCCGTGATCTGCATTCCGGTGTGATTCATCCGCCGAATGCTAAGAAGTTTACTGATATTTTGTCGATCGGGATTGGTGGATCGGCGTTAGGTCCTCAATTCGTGGCTGAGGCGTTGGGTGGCGAGTCTCCACTGACAATTCATTTCATCGATAATACTGATCCAGCCGGAATCGATCGCACTTTGGCAAAATTGGGCGATCGCTTGAGTACAACACTGGTGATCGTAATCTCCAAATCGGGTAGTACTCCAGAGCCGAGAAATGGAATGCTCGAAGTTCAAAACGCTTTTCAGCAGAAAGGATTGGACTTTAGCAAAAACGCGATCGCCATTACCGGGAGAGAAAGTAATCTCGATCGTTTAGCCAAATCAGAAAGCTGGTTGACAACTTTCCCGATGCACGATTGGGTCGGCGGGCGAACTTCGGAACTTTCGGCAGTCGGACTCGTTCCCGCAGCACTTCAAGGAATTGCAATTCAAGAAATGCTCGAAGGTGCGCGCGAAATGGACATTGCAACGCGCATTCCGAAGTTGAAATCAAATCCAGCGGCGCTGCTTGCTCTCAGTTGGTACTTTTCTGGAGACGGTCAAGGCAAAAAAGATATGGTCGTTCTGCCGTACAAAGACAGTTTGCTGCTGTTTAGTCGGTATCTGCAACAGTTGGTGATGGAATCGTTGGGGAAAGAAAAAGATCTCGATGGCAACATTGTGCATCAAGGAATTGCAGTTTACGGAAACAAGGGCAGTACGGATCAACACGCCTATGTACAACAGTTGCGCGAAGGTGTGCCGAATTTCTTTCTAACGTTTATCGAAGTGCTGCACGATCGCAATCAACCTTCGATCGAGGTTGAATCCGGCGTGACTTCGGGAGATTATCTTTCTGGTTTGCTTCAAGGCACTCGAAAAGCGCTGTACGAAAACGATCGCGATTCGATCACGGTAACGATTCCCGAAGTGACACCGCGTCAGATCGGTGCTTTGATTGCGCTATACGATCGTGCGGTTGGCTTTTACGGCTTCTTGGTTAATATCAATGCGTATCATCAACCCGGTGTAGAAGCAGGCAAAAAAGCTGCGGCGGCGATTCTCGACCTTCAGCGCAAAGTAGTCGAAGTCTTACAGCAAGAAAAAACGCCCATTCCGCTGCAATCGTTGGCGATCAATGCTGGAACACCCGATGAAGTGGAAGCAATTTATAAAATTGTGCGGCACTTAGCGGCAAACGATCGCGGTGTGAAACTTTACGGAGATTTATCCAAACCTGGAAGTTTAACCGTGAGCGCTTTCTAATTCTTCGCTTCTGACTCGCTCATGAATCAATTCGCAGCGAAAGGATTGATCGCGCTTCACGTCAAAACCTCCTCCAGCACTGTTTGATGAAATAACGCGCGATCGACCAATGAATGAATTTGGTCATCTGAAAGCGCGTCTCCGTTCGCATACAAATCGATCCAAATTCGGCTCAACTCATTGGCATCTTCAGGCAAGTCGGTGATCGCGCATCCCGGCATTTCCAGATCCCGCATGAGTTGGGTCACTTTCGGATCGTAGCTCAGCCCAAAACAGCGACATCCTTCCGCCGCTGCCATGATCAATCCATGTAATCTCATGGCGATCGTCATTTCTACTCCTCGAAACACACCTTTCAATTCTTGCGGCTGTTTGATTTGCAGAATGTGACTGACTTCGGGTAATTGTTCGTGTAGCGATTGAGCGATCGCAAAATCTTGACTCGCTTGAAACGGAAGTAACAATAAACAGGTTTGAGTTGCTTTCTGAAAATCAATCAGCGCACGAGTGAAAACTGCTAAACGCTCTGGTGTTAAGTGACGATGCGATCGCAAATTCACCGCCACTCTCGGCGCAGGTAAATTCCATAATCCGGTTAACGGTGTCGATTCCATCGCCCAAACCGGATCAGGCGCGAGGGTGAATGAAATCTGCCAATCATGCAGCAAGGCAGCCGAAGCTCGATCGCGAACACTTACCTGTGTGCAGTGTTTGAACGTCGATCGCGCTAATTTTTTTACCCATGCTCGTTTTAACGGTCCAATTCCCTGTGCCCAAGCGATCGTTTTTAGTCCCATTATTTGCGCCAATCGCATCAATCCACCGTAATACACGGGATTCATGGCGCTGGTTGAATCCTGCATCAGACTACCGCCGCCCCAGATAAAGGCATCCGATTTTCGGAGCGCATTTAGCACTGCAAGCAGAGATTTACGATCGCACACTTCAACGTGATAGCGATCGCGTGTTTGCTCTGGATCACCGGAAAGTACGATCGGTTCCACATGATCCGGCAACAATTGCAGCAACGAAGCCAGTAGCGCTTCATCGCCACCATTTCCCATCCCGTAATAGCCACACAAAACTGCGCGCATAGGCAATGCTGGAGAATTGAACCAGTGACTCTAACTCTACTATGCACGGCTTTCACTAGAATCAGGATTGTGCGCCAAAATGAATCGCGATCGCGATTCATTTTGGCATCTCGCCCCAAGTCTGGGAGTTCAAAATTGGTGGCTATCAAGAATTGTGAATTAAATAACTTTTAATGTTGCGCTCAAAGAAACAATGCAGCGAATGAAAGAAATCGATCAACTCGTTCCTGAATTTCCGATCGAGTAATCGCTATGATGATGCAAGATTCTAAGTCAGCAGCAAGATGAGGAATTAACGATCGTGCAGATTTCTGAAAAAGCGCTAACAATCGCTGAGTTCTTACAGCTTCCAGAAACTAAGCCTGCGACTGAATACATTGAAGGTCAATTGGTGCAGAAGCCCATGCCGCAAGGAAAGCATAGCAAGCTACAGGGAAAACTCGTCACCGAGATCAACCGCGTTGCTGAATCAGAACAGATTGCGTTAGCTCTGCCAGAATTACGATGCACCTTTGGCAATCGATCGACTGTCCCTGATATTGCAGTGTTTACCTGGAATCGAATTCCTTTAGATGAAGAAGGAGATATCGCAGATGCGTTCAATGCTTCTCCTGATTGGACAATTGAAATTCTTTCTTCCGATCAAAATCAATCGAAGGTAACAGCGAATATCCTGCATTGTCTCAAGTTTGGTTGTCAGATGGGATGGCTGATTGACCCAAAAATAAGATCAGTTTTTGCTTATCCATCCGGTCAACAACCAGAATTCCTTCAAGAGCCAGAACAGTTGCTTCCTGTTCCTGAGTTCATGTCAACCTTGCAATTAACAGTAGGCAAGTTGTTTAGCTGGCTGAAACTCGGAAATTCTTAGTTAAACCTCGATCGACAATCTCAAGCCATTCATTTCGATCGCACAAAACGACGCGCCTATGTGATGCTTAGAAAATTCAACAGATATCTTTCGCTTTATGACGGCTCTCTCAATTCCCACTTGGATCATTCACGTTTCCAGCGTGATCGAATGGATTGCGGCAATCTGGCTCATTTGGCGCTACGCCGAAATCAGCGGCGATCGTGTTTGGCGATCGCTCTCGTTCGGAATGCTTCCCGCTTTGATCAGTGCAATGTGCGCCTGTACCTGGCATTTCTTTGATAATCCGCCTGCGCTCGATTGGCTCGTTACCCTTCAAGCTGCGATGACCGTTGTGGGAAACTGTACCTGCTGTGCGGCGGGCTGGTGGATTTGGCGTTCTACTCAAAAACTCGAATCATGATTTCTAAAGAAACGCTGTTTGCAATCTCGCTGTTTCCTTACTTGGGATTTTTGTGGTTTCTAACGCGATCGCAAAAAACACCTCGTCTCGCGCTAATTGGCTTCTACATGACGCTGGTATTCGTTGCTATTACAATTCCTGCGGGAATTTATGCTCAAGTACACTACGGTAAGCAGCTTGCAGATGTGGATTGGCTGCACGGGAGCGCAGAATCTTTTCTTACTTTGTCGAATATTCTAGTTGTTCTTGGATTTCGGCAGGCTGCGATCGAGAAAGATAAGGCTGTTGAGAATTGACACAGTCATTTTTTCACCTATCATTTCCTGTCTCAGCTAAAATTAGCCGTAGTTACGGCTGTTATATCAGCGCGATCGCTTGAAATTATTACGAAAACTTATATTACTCCCGGTTTTTTAAGTGTCGTTCTTGTTTTTAGACTTGTAAGTTGCGCGATCGCGCATATGAACCAGAATTAAATTGCTGCCTTAGTCTCTTCAGCGGACTTCGTTCTGTTCGCTCGGAATTAATTCACGAGCGAGAGGCGATCACAGCGCCGCGACTTTTTATACGTTTGAAGTATCCTCTAAGCTTGCTTACTCGATTTGATCAGTTTATTCGAGTCAATCGACGAAACCCGATACAGTTAAAGAATCAGCTTACTGAAAAAATGTTGTGATGTCCGGCTGGGCTTATTCTTTATTCGGTCAAATTGCGATCGTCCTTTTATGGCTCTCGATCGTTGGTTTGTGCGCCGAGCTTGTCAACCGCTCCACCCCCAATGGAAGCGAACTTGTGCGTAAAGTGGTTCATATCGGCACAGGAAATGTCATTTTGATCGCTTGGTGGCTTGATACCCCGAGGTGGCTCGGAGTCGGCGCATCAATTTTGTTTAGCGCGATCGCGCTGATTTCCTATTACATTCCCATCTTGCCGAATATCAACAGCATCGGACGCAAAAGCTTTGGAACCTTCTTTTATGCAGTGAGTATTGGCGTTTTGGTTGCATGGTTTTGGACGATTCAGCGTCCTGAATTTGCCGCGATCGGCATTCTTGTAATGACCTGGGGTGATGGATTTGCCGCGCTAATCGGGCAGCGCTTTGGAAGACACTCCTACGAGCTTTGGGGAATGAAAAAAAGCTGGGAAGGCTCATCCGCAATGGCAATCATTAGCTTTTTCGTTTGTGCGCTCATTCTGCTTGCCACGATCGGGAATCTCTGGCAAATCTGGCTGATTTCTCTAGTCGTGGGATTGAGCGCTGCTCTTTTAGAAGCCTTCTCAAAATTTGGCATCGATAACCTAACCGTACCGATTTCAAGTGCCGCGATCGCGTTTCTCCTTACCCAAACGCTCATCAACTAAAATCTCTTGTTCCCTTTCCTTCCGAGAGAGCTAGGGTGAGGGCGGATCGAAAATTCATCGATGCCGAAATTCTATCCAACGGCAGAAGTTTTCGCAGTACTCCCGTCCCTAGCCTAATCTGTGGTTGAATTTAGGCGAGGAAACAAATTGAAATTTAGCAAGTCGCTGTTTCAAGACCTGTAACCATCCGCCTACTGTCAAGGGTGTCTATATAAGCTGAATCTATGACCTCGATCGTGCAGCCAACCGCCTCTCCTTCCAACTGGGAAGACCATCACCTTTCCGCTCAGCCAAATCCCGACCAGTTAGACAACATCAAAGCTCAACTGGATCTGATTTTGCTGGCACTCGAAGCGATCGCCAATCTCTCCTCGGAAGCCATGCTTCAAGCGGCAACCGAACTCAAGCTTGAATCGATGATCAGCGATCGCGTTTCACTATGGCGGTTACGTCAATCGAGTCCGCTGCGTAAAGGACAAGGCGGACGTAAAAAACTCGATGTCGATGAAGCTCGCGCCCTCACTTTAATTATTTGTCACTTGGCAAAACAGCAAAATGAACTGATTCGTCGCGCCGTTGCCTTACTCGAACAACTCACCGAACAAAATCGCGAACCTCACCAAGCTGCGCTTTTGGGTAATTATCTGGACACATTCCACAACACCTATCAAGAGCG
>CAXTDB010000261.1:0-7619 GCA_964242045.1 uncultured Leptolyngbya sp.
CCACGAGTGATTACCGTCGATAAGAACGCGGCTTATCCAGTTGCAATCAATGAGTTGAAGCAAGATCAAACCTTGAAAGCCGAGACCGAATTGCTGCAGAGCAAGTATTTGAACAACATGATCGAGCAAGACCATCGGAACGTAAAGCGGATTGTGAAGCCGATGATGGGATTTCAGTCGTTCAACACAGCAAGAAGGACGTTGAGCGGAATAGAAGCAATGGCGATGATTCGCAAAGGACAAGTGAAAGGAATTAGTCAAGGGGATAGTGTATCTCACTTCAGGAGGTGACAACGAGCCTGAAACCTTTATTCCAGAGCAATCATAGCCGTTTTGCTTCCAAAAAAATTGGCATTGCTTTTGCTATTCATAGAACATTTGCCCTATCTAAGGAATGACAGAATGCCTGATCCGAGCAATGGCTTCTATCTTTTAAGAGAAGCAAAATCAGATTTTTTTAATTGCTCAATGCCTGAATCTCTTCCTACATAAGCTCTTCAGGGTCGTTGTCACCCCCTGAAGTATCTCACGCAAGATTTATCAACGAACTGTTTGGAGTGAGTGCTTAAAGCAACGCGAACGAGACCGGTTCGTTTGTCACCTTGAGAGCTTTGCGACACAACCCGATGCTGCAAGCATTAATCGATCGACAAGAAACAACAATTCTCGAACTTCCCAATAAGGAATCCGGTTAAGACTATCTTGAATGATTAGGACAGAGATCGAACCTGTTCAAGTCCTCTGAGCTTGGCATCAAACGTGACCGTCTCAGTACATCCTTGCTGCTGATTCAATTCAACGATCAGATAGTCGGAGAAATCAGCGTTTCCTTGCTTCATCTGCAAAACTGCTCTTTGTATCGCAAGTTTATTCTCAAACACAAAATTACTCACTCTGAGCAATCTTTCTAGCGTATCGATCAAATCAGTGCGACTGACTTTGTAGCGCGATCGTAATACCCAAACCAATTCACAAAGGACAATGTTGTTGATCAAGCAAGTTTCGCCTGCCTCTACAGTTCCACTGATTAGATCAGTTGCGATCCGCCATTGCGCTTCATCATCTCGTGTCAAATAGCGTACCAACACATTTGTATCTAGCCCAATCAAGCCGACTCTCCCGCACCTTCAGCAATTGCAGCATCCATCTCTTCTAACGAAACAGGTTCCCGATTTGGGTGGTAGAGAATTCCAGACAACTCACGGACATCGATCGCAGCCGGTTGTACATACACCTTGCCGTCGTTTGTAATCACAAAATCGATTTGATCGCCGGGTTGCAAGTTCAGTAACTGTTGTACTGGCTCTGGAATTAGTGCTTTTCCTTCAGCCGTAATTGTGGATTTCAACATCTTCTCAAATACCTCCTAGCTCTTCTACTTCAAGGCTAACGCGAATCAGTCTGCACATGATTCTACTGCTGCTTGGGGTGGATATAGCGGTAATAAGTGGACTGAGAGATTTTCAACGATCGACACACATCTTCAACGGTTTGTGTGGGATCGGCTGCCAAGGTCTGACCGATTCGGATTTGCTGCGGAGTGAGGGATCGCTTGCGTCCTCCTTTTTTCCCTTTGGCTCTCGCACGCTTTATCCCGATCTGAGTTTTTTCTGTCACAACCTGCTGCTCAGCGTTGACTAATACTCGCAGTATCCGCAGCATTTCTGCCGGATTGTAGCGCTGCGTGTCTAAGTTTTCTTCCAAGCTTCTGAACATGATCCCGCGATCGTGTAATTCGATCATCCACTCGAATAACGGCTTGAGCGGCTTGCCAACTCGATCCAATCGCCACACGACGAGAACATCACCGGGACGGAGGTAAGCGAGCGCCTCATTGAGTCCAGGTTGGTCTGCTCCTGGCTCAGTTGTAATGTCCGTGAAAATTCGATCGCACCCTGCCTGATTCAGAGTGTCAGTTTGCGGGTCTAGCGTTTGGTCATCAGGCGAAATTCGTCTGTAGCCAATCAACATGCACCATGATTTGTAATCTTCTTTAACATTCTTCCGTAATTAAAATCGCTAACCGGAAAACTAGAATTATCATTTTGATAGTAGTTGTGAAACCTGTTTTCAAAACTCTAGGGACTAGGAAGCGATTGGAGTATGGTTTCTCAAAAGGGGAGGTTTTTGAGAGGCAGGAATACCAAAAAGAACACCAAATTTCAATATAAAAATAAGCTTAAGAAACGCGCCCATTCAGAAATATCACCTCTTAGTGATTGGTTTAATCAATCACAACCCTGCAGAAGAGAATCACTTAGTTATATAGAGATTAAATTCAGTCGCATACGAGCGATTCATCGTTTTGCGCGATGGTAAGAATTTATAGTCAAGAAGCTGAAAGATTTACGATATCGGGATTCTATCTCTCAATTTTGGTTCTTGCTCGCTGCAAATTCTCATTCACGTGGACGAATTCAAGCCGAAGAAGAATATAAATCTATTGATCCGTAATCTCCCTATGAGATGTTCGTCAACGCTTTCTCAACGAACACAGTAGCCTTGTACTCTTTCAACTTGTAAACTTTGTTCAGAGCTTGAACGATCCGCTTAAGATACTTTTGTCTCGAATTTCACAAGATTTGCAAATTCGATCAGGGCAGCACACCAAATTCATCTTTACTCTCATGCACGAAGTCTTGTTTGGTAACTTCGCGACAAAGCTTTAGTGTCTCTTTCATATCAGGAGTCAAAACGATGGCATTTCCTTCGTTACAGTCTCACTTGGCTCGGTTAGTGCACAGCGCAAATCCGCAGGAACCCCTTCAATTGAGCCGAAAAAACCGATTCAGCCCATTCATCCCGTTCGTTACCTGTTTGGGTTTAACCACTTTGCTCATCATCACTCACTTTCCAGTTTCCATTTGGTTCATGGTTGCTCTCGCGGCTTTAGTCGTTCGATTTGTTGAATGGGTTCCGCTTCTCACCTCACAGCCCTGGTTCCGTCGCTGTGGAGGCTGGAGAATGCTGGGTGCGATCGTTGGTGCATTATGCTTTGCAAGCATTACCCTTAGCTCTGACCCTGCATCGGCTCAACTGTTCAATTCTGCTGAACAGCAAGCTAACACTATCTTTGGACAGTACATTGATGGCGGTATTATCACGTTCCTATTCGGCTTGCTCAGAATCGTTGTTTGGGTGACTGCCGTTGGGTTTGTCCTATTTGCCGTTTATCAAGCGCAACGGGGTGAACAGTGGCAACCTTTGATGCAAAACGCTTTTATTGTCGTCGCTGCCGTTGTGGTTGTAGAAGGACTCAGCGCCATGTTCTTCGGTAACGGCGGTGGTACAGCAGCGAAGGGATAAAGCAGGATGACTGAAGGCAATCAGCACTTTCGCCCTGTTAATCAGAGCTTAGGAAAGCAACCGAGTCTAGGTCCCATTCCAGCAGCATTGTTAGCCCCTTCGCTGGGGATCCTCGTTGTTGCTTATTTTCTGGTTCGGGTTGTGCTTTCACTCGGATTTCTATGGTTTCTGCTGGTGAGCGCCTGGGGATTGAGTACCTGGTGGCTTGTGGTTGGCGAAAGAACCTGGAGATTTACGAATAAGTTCGTCTCCCCTCCCGACTGGAATCGAGGCTATGTTCACTACAGCAGTTGTTTAGAGCAAGAACATGACGAAGAAACAAGTCAGCACTAAGCACTACCATTTCAAACCTTTTGAGAATGAATCGCATCTCGAATTCATCTGTAGTCTAGAACTGCGAGGTCGGAATGTCGGCGCGTATTTGCTCAAAAAAGGGCGCAAATACTCGTTCGTATTCGGTTTCCAGGTTGCAGGAATTCATACTCTACTTGCCAGTGGTCAAGCAGAGAGCGTTCTTGCTCGACTGGAAGAAGGATTAAAAGGGCTACGTCCGGGCGATCGACTTCGGATTCATCTGCGATCGTTTGCCAATGATGTCGATCGCCAACAAGAGCTAGAGCATCTCATCCACTCGACTGAAAGTTTAGAAACTCAGTTCCTGCTACTCGCACACCAGAGATCAACACGCGAGTTAACCCTGCGAGGTGAACGGCAACCCAAGCAGATTTATCTATTTGCAACCTACACGATCGAGCCAGGGAGAGGAACCAGCAAAGATCGCACGGAGAAGCTACTTGCGTGGCTTGTCGATCAATACGAAACGCTCAAAGGCATGAAGGAATCGAAGGAGAAAGCACATTATCTGGAGCTTTTGACTCAAGCCTTCACCGATGGCTATTTGTATTGGGAACAACAAATCAATACCCGTATGGGTCTGAATGGAGTTCCAATGACAGCGATTGACCTCTGGAACTATATATGGAGCGATTTCAACACCCGCAAAGCTATCCCTTTACCGCAGTGCATGATTCTTCGGGAGACCGCAGGAGCAATGAGTCTGAGAGAGGAGATCCGAGAACCTTATCACGCGCTCAGTGTGTTAGTTCGAGGTGAGAATGGCAGACCGAGCCATCCCAAAGCGGATCGAGAGTGGGCATGGGTGAAAGGGAAATTTGTGGGAGCGATCGCGCTAGAGTCAAAACCCCCTGGCTTTGCGTCCCCCGAACACCAGCTTTACTACCTCTGGAAAGTGTTTTCACAGTTTCCTGACTGCGAGTTTGTCTGCGAATTGGCGGCTGCCGATCGCATGATGACTCGAATCACTTTGCAACGGCTCACGAAACAGAACTACACTGCCACTCATCGAGCTGCTGAACTCAAAAACGTCGATGTTCTTTCACAGATGCGAATGAAAAAGGGGGTGGAGGCTCAGGAGAAAATCTATGAAGGTGCAATGCCAATTTGGGTTTCAGTCGTCGCACTGATCTACCGGAATGATCCCCATACCCTTTCTGAAGCTTGCCAGAAGTTGACGAACGCCTTTCTGCAAGGTGATTTCATCCGAGAAACTGAGGTTGCTTGGTCGCTATGGCTGCGCTCCCTTCCGATCGTCGATGATTGGCTGTTGGGTGACGACCGGAAGCAACTTTATCTCACGAATGAAGCACCCGGATTGATGCCTCTTGCCTGCACTAGACCCGTCGATTCACGCGGCATAGAGTTTATTACTCGTGAGGGTAATGCACCACTGCTAATTGACTTCATTACCAAGCATCGTGGCATTTTCATCATGGGAGAAACTCGCAGTGGTAAGTCGGTTTTAATGTCCGACATTTTCACTTGCGGCATTGCTAACGGAATGCACGTCATTTCACTCGACTATCCGAAATCGGATGGTACAACGACCTACACCGACTTGGTGAGATTCTTCGGAGACCAGGGTGCTTACTTTGATATCGGGTCTGAAGCAAACAATTTATTTCAGATTCCAGATGTTCGTCATCTTCCCGAAAAGCAACAAGCTGAACGGCTCGATGATTATAAAGAGTTCTTGGTTAAAGCGCTCAACATCATGGTAATGGGAACCGAGACAGAGGGGCAACTTGGAAAACGAGTTCATACCGTTTTATGGCAGGCGATCGCGGCATTCTTCAATGATGAGCAAATTCAAGCTCGATATGATTCCGCCTTTGAAGGGGGATTTGGCAGCGAAGCTTGGCTTGAAATGCCAACGCTCGTTGACTTCATCAAACTGGTCACGCATCTAGATCTAGAGATTGAATCTGGAATGATTTCTGAAGCGATCGCCACCATTCTGCTGGAGCTGAAAGGCTGGCTTACCAGTCGAGTTGGGAAAGCCATCTCTCAGCCCAGCACGATCCGCACCGATGCCAAATTTATTGTGTTTGCATTGCGGAATGTCGGTGACAACATTGAAGCCGCAGTGTTAGCGTTATCAGCCCAGTCAATGGCATTTAGAAAAGCGTTGGAGGTGACAGATAGTATCCTGGCGATCGATGAAAGTCCAATTCTGTTCAAATACAACGGCATTGCTCAGATTATCGGGCAAGTCTGCGCCAACGGCGCAAAGTCAGGCATCCGTCCGATTATTAGCGGACAAGACCCGGATACGATCGCGAATTCGGTTGCTGGTTCTCAAATTCTTCAAAACCTCAACACTCGAATTATTGGCGCAATTCAGCCGAACTCGCTTGCTTCATATCAGCGCTTTTTCGGCTATGACCCCGGTGTATTAATGCGGAACACAGATGAATCTTTCCGAACTGATCCGACGCGACTTTGCTCTCATTGGCTTGTCGATGCTGATGCTCGACTCACCGAATGTAGTCACCATCCTTCACCAGAGCTATTAGCAGCCGTCGCGAACAACCAAAAGGAACAACGGGCACGACATCGAGTATTAGCTCAGTATGACAACAAGTTTCACGGATATTCCGCCTTCTCTAAGCTTTATGCCGAGGCAATTCGGGCAGGTCGATCAATGGATACGATCGCACCGATTGTCGAAAACCTTGCTTCTTCGGATCTTACATTGCAAGTAGAAGACACAACAGATTCTAATGCTGCAACAACTGAAAATCTAACCTATATCAGCAACGGACACAAGGCAGTGTCGCTGCTGTAATCGTGGAGGAACTAGAAATGAAACGATCGCGAATAATCAAACGATTCATTATCGGCACAGGCACAACCATCCCATTACTGGTCGCTGGTGTGGCTACCGCATCGTTTATGCCCGGAGGTGTTGGCGATGACGTACAGCAATGGGTGTTGAATAACTATCTCAATCCCCTCGCTCGAATTCAACAGCAATTCAGTGAGCTTGATCCCATCTTTGACACGATGATGAAGGTTGCAATGGGCGGCGCATGGAACGAGCTAGAATCAACGACTGGCTCTAATCCACCCGATCCCTACAAAGTTCGGACAACGCAAACAGAAATTAACCCTGGTGTTCTAACCACAAATCCGATCGTGCGTCAGCGGGATTTAGCAAACCTCTACGACCAGGAATTAGCAAGATCAATGTCCGCACTCATGCTTGGGGAAACTGGAAAAACAACGATTCAAAAGGAAGCCGATCGGACTTCAAAGATTGTTGAAACCAGCCAAAAAGGATATCAAGAAACCCAAAAACTGGCTCAACAAGCGAAGTCTCTCACAGTTACCCAAGATGTCATGAAGAACAATGCTGAAATCAATGCAGCACTGGCAGGAATTGTGACAAATCAAGCTCAACTGACTGCCGATAATCATACAGCGTTACTGCAAATTCAGCAGCTTGATAGCGCGATCGCAGAACTCTCTGCCAACACCAGCGAAGGGATTGATGAATCAAATCGCCGCGATCGCGTTGCTCGACAGTTAGAGATTGGTGGTGCGACTCGCACTGAACTTTATATTCCTGGTCTTTACAGCACTCAGGGCAATTCGACGAAGAGGTAGTTATGTTCATCTTGGCTCAAGTGACAGGAGCAAAGACCATCATTGAAGATAGCATCAGCCAAATTGAGAAAGTTCAAGGAGCTTGGGATGCTCGATGGACAGATATCTTCAATGGAGCGAATGGACTCTACAATGGCATCAACGTTTTTGCTGCCACAATTGTTGTCGGTGCTTTTGTCTTTTTTGCAGTCGGTTGGGTCAAAGACGCGATCGAGCGCGGCATTTTTCCAGCATTACCGGATGTGATTTGGGTATTTGTCATTTTTGCATTGCTCTTTAACAACGGAGCTTTTCTAGAGGGTGTTATGCACTTTTGTTAGACTGGGAGGATGAGTAGAAAGCCTTAT
>CAXTDB010000262.1:0-7588 GCA_964242045.1 uncultured Leptolyngbya sp.
TGGCGCGATTGAATTTCAACACGCTTTATCCAACGGTTTTGAATTGGGGTTACACCCTATATCCAAGTCAAGTCATGAAGCAAGATGTCGGATTAGCAGTTGATCCGCGCCCGGTTGCCGCAGGACTTCAAAACCGAGACATGCTCAAAGAAATCATCACCGAAGCACATCAAAAAGGATTAGCGGTAATTCCGTGGTTTGAGTTCGGGTTCATGGCTCCCAAAGATTCGGAACTGGCACAAAAACATCGCGATTGGTGGACACAAAAGCGCGATGGTTCAGTCGATTACGAAGCTGCTGCACTCGATCGTGTTCAAATTCCCGTTTGGTTCAATCCTTTTAAACCAGAAGTTCAGCAATTTATTCTCAATCTCGTTTCCGAAGTGGTTGATAACTATGATGTTGATGGCATTCAGTTTGATGATCACTTTGGTTTACCCGTTGATTTTGGATACGACGACTACACGGTGAATCTCTACAAACAAGAACACAACGGCAAAGCTCCACCCGACAATGCACAAGATCCAGAATGGTCACGTTGGCGATCGGATAAACTCGGAGATTTTCTCGCGAACCTGTTTCAAACCGTCAAAGCCCGAAAAAACAATGTTCTAATCTCACTTTCACCGTTAGATCTGCCTTACGCTTACGAAACGATGCTAGTAGATTGGCACAAATGGGAACAAGCGGGACTGATTGAAGAAGTCATTCCGCAAATCTATTTTCAGGGGCAGAAATTTGTCGATCGCATTAATCCTGCAACTTGGGAAACCTTGCGCGCCGCCCGCGATCACATTCCAACCGCGATCGGTGTTCTCAGCGGATTATCTAGCACACCCCGCCCGATCGACGAACTACAGCGGCAAGTAAAAGCCGTTCGGGATCAAGGGTATGCTGGAATGTCATTCTTCTTCTACGAAACGCTGTGGAACAAATCACCTGAGTCGATCGAGGCGCGCAAAGCAGGCTGGCAAAGTTTATTCAAAGAGAAGATTGCTCGATCGAGTGTGGTTAATCCTTAAAGCTGCATAAGTGCTGTGCAGCGTGGAAATACTTTCAATTAAGCAAATTCAAAGTTGCCTGATTTGAAAGGAGATCAAAGATCATGAAAGTACTTGCTAAGAAAACGACCGCGTTGATGATTGGTGTACTGTTGAATGTTGGTGGAATTGGATTAATTGCGTCTCATCCCGTTTCTGCTCAAACTATCTGCCAAACTTATCGCGTCACGCGCTACTACGGGCTTTATGTGTATGTAGATGCTGGAAACCGGATTATTACGACGCTGCCCCACAATGCAATTGTAAGAGTGACGGGACTCAGCGATGACGGAGTGTGGGCAGACATTCGCTACCTGAGAGTAGATGGATTGTATGGAAGAGGATGGGTCGCTGCGGAATATCTCAGATGCTTCCAAGACTGATCCAGTAGTTCAACCGATCGAGCTTCACAATGTCCCTAATCCTAAAAAGTTCCGCGATCGCTCAAACAAAAAGCAGAGGAACCACAATCCAGTCAATAAGAATGCCCGTATCAACATGAAACGGGCAAAACCCTTGTTAGAGTTGGCTTTCTCAATTTGAACAAATCTACTAAATCATCTCGAAATATTCTGAGAAATTACTGCGATTTAGAATCAACGATTTGAGATGCTCACCCTATACAAATTCTCCGCCGCTTCAGAGAATGAACCTATCGTGTTTGGCTCTGCTCGCCCTGGTTACAGCAACGAGAAAGTCAACAAGTGGATTGAGTTTATGCAGACTGCTAAGAAATCATTTGAGTGCGGCGAAAAATGGCGATTAGACGAAGAACAGCCTGCATCAGGTGAACTAAGAATTCGTGGGTCGTGAGTTCTCCTGCCTAACTCAAATACCCTAATTGCTCCTTGGACTGAGCGGCTGCGGTATCGAACTACTGATTTGCGAATTGCGCTATATTATTTGGCTATTCACACAAACTGCGCGAGTCAAATCGCATAACGTAAACATTTTGTGCTGTGTATAACAGTGAACGACTAGAAGGCGGCACCCAGATTCGAACTGGGGGATGAGCATTTTGCAGACGCTTGCCTTACCACTTGGCTATGCCGCCACACAAGTGACTTCTACTATATCACCTTGTGCCAAATAAACGATCGCCTGCATCGCCAAGTCCTGGAATAATATATCCGTGTTCGTCCAAACCCTGATCGATCGCGGCTGCATAAATTGGAATATCCGGATGTTCTTCCTGAAAATGGCTGATTCCTTCAGGGGATGCCAAAATGCAGAGAAATTTGATCGATCGAGGATGGGTTTGTTTGAGACGATGAACGGCTGCGATCGCAGAATTTCCGGTTGCCATCATCGGATCTACGACTAACATATCGCGGTCTTCGGTATCGTCTGGGACTCTGAAGTAGTACTCGATCGGCACAAGCGAATTCGGTTCGCGGTAAATCCCAACGTGCCCGACTCTGGCAGACGGAATCAATTGCAGAATTCCATCCAGAATTCCTTGTCCCGCTCGCATGATTGACACAACAACCAGCTTTTTGTCGGAAGCTAAGACGGGAGCTTCCATTTCTGCCATCGGCGTTTGGATGGTTTCATAGCGCAACGGTAAATCCCGCGTTACTTCGTAGGCGAGCAACATGCTCACTTCGGTCATCAGCGATCGGAATTTTGCCGTACTAGTGGATTGCCGTCGCATTAAGCTAAGTTTGTGCTGGACTAAGGGATGGTCGATGATGGTTAGATTTGCAGCCATAGTTAGAAAACGGTTCCGTCACTAGAAATTTGAATTGGGGGAGTTCCACCGGGGCGGAGAGATGCGGCAATTTTGCGTCCGGCTGTCCAAGTTCCACCTTGAAGAACTTTGACGAGCGGAAGAGAGTCAGGAGTTAAATCGAGTTTGGTGCGAATCGTGGCAGCAATGCGATCGAGCAAGCAAACGGTAAGCGCCCGCCATTCCACAACCAATTCTGAATCGGGAGCATGGCGAATCTCTGCAAGGTGTGGATCTTTAAGTTGGAGCAGTCCGAGATCGAGACATAATCCGCCGTTGCGATATTCAGGCAGTCCAGTCATTTGATCGAGATCCGTGATCGTTAGTCCCAATTCTTGCAAAGGTTCGAGTAGAGAATAGGTTAACCATTGCGAGAGTTTATGAAATGGAACAAGCTGATCGCCAGAGAGTGCAGAATGTTGCCAAACATCGCCTAGGTTTGTGTTGTCGATCGACAACCTTCCCGACCAAATTTCGCCCAATCCTTGTAGAACCGAGTTCAGTACAGCCACCGCAGAAAGCTTTCCTTGATCGGCGCGATCGAGTAAGTAATCGACAAGATTTCCAGGACGAGGACCATTGCCAAAGAGATCGGGAGATTGTTCGATCGTATGTCCCAATTTCTGAAGTAACTGCGATCGTCCTTCGAGTCCAACCAAAGGATTATCCGGTGTGACTTGAAAGAGGGCTGCGATTTTATCTGGCGTAATCTGCTTTAATCCTTTGGCATCGGTTTGATATGAATGCTCAGAAAAAGCGCCTTGGCAAAACGCATCGAACGACGCGATCGCTAATCCTTCGGATCTTGTCCAGGTTTGTTTGGTAGAAGATTCGAGATATTTCCAGCGATCGCCCGCTCCAGCATCTAATAAAACGCTAGGGATGACTAAATCAAATTTTGCTTTTGCTTGATCGATCGGGGATAGCACCTTCAAAGCCTGTTCAAGCTGCTGGACGCGCAAAATGTTGCCGACTTCAAAATGTCGCCAACGGCTGTGAAACGGCACGTCTAAATCGGGATACTGTTCGCGGATCACAGCGATTACATAATCAGCAACTAAATCAAGCTGTGTTAGATCGAGACGAAAATAAGCAAGTTTATCGGCTTGTGCAAGCTCAAATAATTGATTGCAGCGATCGCGAATGGCTTCAGGCGATCGCAGATATTCCACCAGATTAGTCACTCAATCCTCGTCCTTTAATCTCAGCTAAGGCTTCTTCGGTCAGAACTTCGCTTTCGGTGTAATATCCGGCTGCTTTTTTCGCCTCGATTTCTACCATTGCATCAGCGGGAATCAGTTCTGCTGGAATCGGAACGCGGGTGACAATTTCGATGCCCGATCGCGTTACGGCATCGTGTTTCATATCGCTCATCGAAATAAAGCGATCGATGCGCGTGATTCCTAACCAATGCAAGACATCGGGCATCAGTTCCTGGAAGCGCATATCCTGCACACCTGCAACGCATTCGGTACGAGCGAAGTAAGCATCGGCTCGATCGCCACCTTCTTGCCGTTTGCGGGCGTTGTAAACGAGGAATTTTGTCACTTCACCGAGGGCGCGTCCTTCTTTGCGAAGATAAACAATTACGCCTGCACCGCCTTGCTGAGCGGTTTGAACGCATTCTTCGATGCCGTGCACTAAATACGGGCGACAGGTGCAGATATCCGAGCCGAACACATCCGAGCCGTTACATTCATCGTGAACGCGAACGGTGAGCGATCGATTCGGATCGGTAATCGCTTCTGGATCACCAACGATATAAACCGTGATGCCGCCGATCGGCGGAAGAAAGACTTTGAGATCCGGACGGGTGACGAGTTCGGGAAACATGCCGCCTGTTTGCTCGAACAAAGTATGACGTAGAACGCTTTCTTCAACCTGTAATCGTTTTGCAAGTCCCGGAAGATACCATACAGGCTCGATCGCGGCTTTGGTTACGACTAAATCACCGCCTTTTTTCATGATTTCGCCGTCTTCGATCAATCGTCCTTTACTGACTGCATCTTGCAGTTCTGGCATATTGATGTGGGCTTTGGTAATCGCGATCGTCGGTTTGATGTCGTAGCCTTGATCGTAGAGGTCGCGATAAACCTCACCGACGATCGCGCCAAACGGATCGATCGATACAATTTTGTCCGGGTCAGACCAAGCAGGATGCGCGTGAAGTAGTGCGGCAGGAGCGGTATTCGTTAAATCTGCGCGGTGGTTCGCATCGAGCTTACCGCTGGCAACTGCGAGGGCGCGATAAACTGCATAAGAGCCTGAATGTGTCCCGATCACATTGCGGTGAGCCGGAGTCGTAAGCGATCCAATAATTGCACCGCGTTTAATGGGATCGGCTTCGCCCCAGTGAATCGCGATCGATTTTGAGAACTTTGCTGGATGAGACGTGAGAACGATCGGCTTTGAACGTTTGGGCTGACTAACCATAGACACTCTCGCACCAAGTCAAGGTTTGAAACCCCGATCGTAGCAAGAGTGTTAGTCGATAGATAGTGTCTTAGGTGGCAAACCGACAAAATTTCTTCTAGATGAATTTGTTCAAAACCGATTCAAAAGCTTCTCACGCACAAATTCACGATCGTGGCGAGTTAGCCATAAACCTGGCGGCGACATCTTTAGCACGATCGGGTAACACAGCCAGACGGAAACGAGTCGAATCGCGGTCGAACCGAGCAATGCTAATGCAAGTCCCAATAGTCCAAACTTCGGCGTGAGCGTCAAAATCAAGGGAACGCCAAGCGCCAGACCGATTCCTTGAATCACAGTGACAATTCCCGGTCGATCGGTTGCCATAAATGCCTGTGAAAGAATGATTGCGATTCCACCTAGAACAGTTTCGATCGATAAAATCCGAAATACCGGAATCGCGGCGAGATACGCTTCTCCATACAGCAGGTGCAGCACGATCGGGGCAAAAATCATCATCGCGATCGCCATTAAAATCGCCAGAATTCCACTGACTCTTGCCGCTCTGCCTGTTAGTTCGACCACTTCGGAAACCGGACGCGCTGCGGCTTTGGGAAATAGCACCGTGACGAATGAACTTTGAACGATATACAGCAGTTGACACAAGCTAAAGGCGATCGCGTAAAATCCCATCGCCGCAGGAGCGAGTAAACTCACTGCCAACACTTGCTGAATTTGTCCGGCTAAGGCGGTGATGAGATCAATTCCATACGCCCGCAGACCATAGTGCATCAGTCGCTTCAGCGATTGTCGGATCTGAGTAAAGCGAATCGTAAAAAACCGCCTTGCACAAGCAATCATCCACACTAAGATTGGAATTCCCGGTATCCAGTAGGACAGCACAGCGGTAAACGGTGTGAGTTGTTTGGTCAGCGCTAGAACAATCAGCATTGCCAAGGTACTCAGCGGCGGAATGTAGCGAATTCGGTTGGCGATCGCGAATTCATCACTTGCTTCCATCGCAGGTCGCAGCACTTCGGTCAAGACCACCATCGGAGTTGCCAACATCAGCCCTTGGGATAGCTGAATCACTTCGGGCGGATATTTCTTTAACAGCAGCGGAATCGTGATGACTCCGACAATTGCGCTCACAACGCTGATGATGCCACCGAGGACTAAAGCAGCGGAGAAACTGCGCGATCGCTCTTCGGGATATCGCTTTAGTGTGTAAAGCAATGCGCTAGGTAATCCGAGCGACAGTGAATACACAAAAAACTGGGGCCAAATTGCCATCGCTGCTTGTTCACCGCGTCCTGCTGGACCTAAAGTCCGAGCAGTGATCGTTCCGGTCGAGATATTGACGACCATAATGAAGCACTGCGCTGCTAATGTTTGAAACACTGCCGCTGTTCCATCTCGCCCTTGCAGCGGTAGCTTCGCTGCCCGTAGGGTTCGAGACCCTTGCTGCACTAAGGCAGAAATCCGACCTCCCCAATTTCTCATCCACTCACCTGATCGCAATGCAGGTTTATCTTAGCGTCCTTCTAACATTGCAAAAAAGGCATCATCTAATTCGTAGCCGAGAGTTTTTGTCATTGATTTGAGCCGCGATCGCGATTCGATCTGCTGCTGATCTAACCAATTCATCAACACAAAGGTTTTGCTCATCACGAAGATTTCCAGCGCTTCCGGGTTGTACTCGATGCCATCGCGCTGAATTTCGTGCGGAACGAGCATTGCGGCATATCGCCCTAGTTCTTTCTGTGACCAATCGAGTAAAAACGGCAGCCACGGATACATTGCATCGAGCCGAATAAACCACAACCGCACTTCTGGCACTTCTGAGAATTCACGCGGGTCATCGGGTTCGAGTGCGTAGTCGATTTTGAATTGCAGCTTTTGTTCGTATTGGCGAATCTTGGATTTTAACGGCTCGATCGCAGCGATCGCGGGAGCTAAATCGACGCGATCGATTTGATCGGTGTTGAGTTGAATCACAATTGACATAAGTGATATGAGATTTCTGTCGCTAGATGCCTTTCATCTTCTAACGATTTGCGTTCGTTTGCGCGAATCGATGGGATTCAATCGATTCGCACAACGATGTACAAACGTTTCTACTATGATTTGCGTCGAATGAAATGCGCCCAAACTTTCCCATCAGGGCCACAAACTCGATCGATATAATCATTCGGATAAAAAAGCTTGCGTCCCTCGGTATTCGAGTATCCGGTCAAAGCATCGCCCCACGGATCATTCACAATATATCCGTCAGGCGTGTAGCCGATCGCGCTCACAATATGTCCAGTCGCGGTGAACATTCCACATAACACAACTGGACGATTGTTGATTAGTTCTTCTCGCACATCGCGGAATGTCCAGGTTGTACTAAACAGTCCTTCATAGC
>CAXTDB010000263.1:0-7570 GCA_964242045.1 uncultured Leptolyngbya sp.
GCATAATTATTTGCCTTGCTGCTTATGAAGAGAATCAAGAGCAAAGGTAACAAGTCCCTGCGAATGCAACGTCCATCTTAAGAGCGGTTCTAGCGGTGAGTAAACTTTAGAACCCGTTACTCGGTCAGGTGCAGAAATTCACGAATCGATTGGGCGATCGCATGGGTTTGCTTCATCAGCGTACTCTAGATTTTTGCGAACCAACCCTTCACCGTTTAATTCTCCGCTTTCGGCTGAGAGCAAGTCGCCCGAACCACACAATACCCATCAAGCTAGCAACCGTCGTTGAGGGTTCTGGAACGGGTTCAGCGGCAATGCTCAGCGTATTGATCCCAAGGGCACGATCGTTCACAGAATTGCTAAACACTAAGCTCGCAATATCTGCTTTGTCACTGCGAATGCCCAAAAATTGAGCAGAATTGTCCAGCGCGATCGACGACGTTGCAGGCACTGAAAACTGTCCTAACAACTTGTTGTTGCGGTCAAAGGCAGCAATCGAAGCCGTAAAGTTAGTAGTATCATCGACGGCAACCTGAGCACCCGCAGCGAACACGGATTTATTAAAGGAAATGGTAATGGGTCCGGGGTTCCCTGGGGACGGAAGTTTTCCAGGAGTCAAGCCTGTCAGTAAGATAAAGTCACCCTTTGCAAAGTTAGTCGGAATACCAGTTGGCGGCGGTAACGTCTGAAAAACGAGGGGCGGCGTGATGCTCGGACTTGAAGTGGGCGGAATTTGAACATTCAGCGGCAAGCCCTGCTGAGACGTGGCGGAAAAGGTATTCGGTAGAAATTGAAATGGCGGTGTAAAGCCCAGGCTCGACCAGGCTAATTGGTCATTGCCTTGCAAAGTCGCGCGATCAGTGATGAGCGAAGCAGCTTGGCTCGAAGCAGGTGACACAATCAATAGAGCCGTGGCTATCATACTTGTCGCAAACGCTGCGTTCCGATTTGAGCAATATTGAGTACGCAGAATCATAATCACAATAGAATTGAGGATAGTGGCAGTTTAAAGGTTTTGGCTATTCTCTCACGGAAAGCCATTCATCAAGTAAGCCCACAGGAGTATTCAAACTGGGCGTTAATGCGCTGATCGTAAAGCCAGTGAAGAACTTCGCGAGTGAACTCGATCGGTTTCAGGATACCGTAATTGACTGACCTTTACGACTCATATTTACACGGACACTTTACCCGTTCAGTCTCTTTTCTTTCCTAACGATCGCTGTTATATTCAATTCAATAAGTTTTTACGGACAGTTTTTAACAACAAAGAGCCATCTAAAGTTTTTTGAACTTCGAGCTTTAGTTCATTCAGCAGGTATAAATTATGACAAGACTTGAAAAGCTGCAGCGCATTTTGGCAGATGAAAACTGGCATTCAACGGAAGAACTAGCGCAAAACTTGGGACATCGATTCTCTGCAACGATCCACATTGCGATTTATCAGTACCGCTATCAGATTGAGAAACGTCGATCGGACGGAAAGCAATTCGAGTATCGGAAAGTCGGTACATAAACAAACAAGCAAGTAGGATAACCTTCACTATTTCCATCTTCAGCCAAGGATATTTTGAGCAATGAGACTGCTAAATTAACCGCCTGAATCGCTGGAAGAGCAGTATTTCACTAAGATTCGACCCTTACTTTATGAACGTCATATCTCGCATCATCAATCTGGTGTGAGAGAGGGCAGAACACTAGCAGAACATTTTGATTCGGCTTGTCAATTTGTACTGACAGTTAGCCGAATGGCTAAGATTCCTGATGATACGAGAAAGGTAATTCTGGCAGCTACTGCGGTGCATGACTTAAACAAGCTGGATCAATCAGGGCAATCCGTGAAAAAGCTTGCAAGAGATCAAGCCCTCTTGAAACAGCAGCTAAAATATGTCGAAGTCGATTGTTTTGTCACAGATAAAACCTCGCTTGAGCTTGCAAGAAGACTGATTGAGCGCCATTCTGGGCATCATGCGACTGACGGAACCTTGTTTATCGCAAAGCCTCCTGAGCTAGAAGACCGGTGTCAGCGGCAACCATCTATGAGCGGAGGGCACGTGGAGCAGACCGCTAAAAAAACAACGTAGACTGCCCTATGCGCCCTCCGCTCACAACGAAGGGACTCAAGGCTATGAGGGAGATAAGTTCTTACATTCGGCGTGCTAGAGGTCAAATCTAAGCTGCTGAGTGTTGTTGATGTTCTTTGGTTCGAGGAATTTCTCGATCGAGAAACCACTATCCGAGGTGGAGCAAGACTCGAACACATACCCGTGCAGCAAAGCTTACGAAGAACTTCGAGAAAGCCTGTAGCCATCTAATCTATTACAATTAAAGAAGCCTCAATCGGGCACGGGTGAACGCCGAAGGCAAGTGAACCTGTGCGAGTCTGAAGAAATAGCCCGCGCTAAGACGCGCAGGCGGCACGTCTCACCGACTCACAAATACGCCACTAATCGCTGATTCTGTTTTTCTTTTCAACTAAGCCTTTCTCGAATATGAGGTAAGTTGGCAGCACTTTCGCTATATTCACTTTTACCCAGGTGACGAGCGCTCCCAAATGGTATAAGTATCTCATAGATAGGATAATGAGACTGCTTAATGAAACCCTCTAATCACTTGGCTTACTTGGATGGACTGCGGGGTCTAGCGGCGTTATACGTTGTGATCCACCATGCCTATATGGAAGCAGTTGAGCAGTCATATACAGCCTTACCTTACTTTGCTGAGCTTTCTACCCGATGGCTCTACTACGGACAAGTTTCAGTCGATATTTTCATCGTTCTATCTGGCTACTGTCTGATGCTGCCGGTCGTCAGAGCAGGCGGAACTCTGCGGGGTGGAATTGTCCAATATCTTCTGCGCCGCGCCCGACGGATTTTGCCATCCTACTACATTGCTCTGGTGCTGTCGTTGATTCTGATTGCGGGGATATCCGGCATGAATCAGATTAGCGGAACTCGGTGGGATGTTGCGCTTCCAGCACTCAAGCGCGGCGCAATTAGTTCACATCTCTTACTGATTCATAATCTCAACCCGAACTGGGTGCACACAATCAATCCGCCGATGTGGAGTGTTGCAACAGAATGGCAGATTTACTTTCTATTTCCACTCTTACTCCTACCCGTCTGGAGAAGGTTTGGAAACCTAGCGACGATCACAGTCGCATTCATGGTGGGTTTAGCACCTCAATTTTTGTCCGACCAACTCAATCCGGCTTGTCCGTGGTTTTTAGGATTATTCTCACTGGGAATGATCGCTGCCGTCATCAATGTCTCACAACGCTTTCCCTCAGAACAGCTTCTGAAATGGAGTAAGGCATTATGCCTTCTAGGATTAGCTGTATTTTTTGCTGGAACGCTTTTGATCGGGGCGCAGAGGTTATGGAGACATCTAGATTTGATGGATTCTCTTGTTGGATTCACGATCGCTTGCTTTCTGGTTCTCTGTACAGAGTATTGGTTCAATTCCCCGAAATTGTCTCATCCCTTCTTTCTGCGGTTGCTTACTTCTCCGTGTTTTGTGCGTCTGGGAATATTCTCCTACAGCCTGTATCTGGTGCATTTCCCAGTCCTGTCGTTGCTCCATCTGTGGATGCGTCCATTCAACCTATCCCTTGTCAAAGAACTCGGCTTTCTCCTGAGTATGGGAACAGGGATAAGTGTTGTTTTAGCTTATATCTTTCACCTACTGTTTGAACGTCAATTTATGCGACTTCAACCAAAGCTAAAAGCTTGAAACGGCTTCTACACAATAAAAAACTGCATGTGAATTTTGGCAACTATGTCAAGTGAACCTGTGCGAGTCTGAAAAGATAGCCTGCGCGTCTTGATGCAGGCAGCACGCTTGCTCAATAGTAGTTACAGTCGTTATTTGATGAATATTTTAGAAGAAATTGAACGCGAGGAACTGTCCGATCAATCGCGATCAATTAGTCCAGTCCTGGTGCATTAGTGAGTGATATTGAATTCTTATTACCATGAGTCACGATAGTTCTTCGATCTCAAAGCCTGCGTCATTCGGCTCTACTGCCAAGTCGGGCACTCCTTTCACTCAAGTATCAACCCCATCTTTAGAACTCGCTTACATCGCTGAGGCGATCGCTAGCGGACACACTGCTGGAGATGGTACTTTTACTCGACGCTGTAAAGCATGGCTTGAGCAGCACATTGGCTGTCGCAGTGCTTTATTGACTCACTCCTGCACGGCCGCACTGGAGATGGCAGCACTTCTGTGCAATCTCCAACCCGGAGATGAAGTGATTATGCCCTCTTACACCTTTGTCTCAACGGCAAACGCCTTTGTCTTGCGAGGAGCAGTTCCAGTTTTTGTCGATATTCGTCCAGACACCTTAAATCTCGATGAAGCTCAGGTAGAATCTGCCATTACTGAAAAAACGAAAGCGATCGTTCCGGTTCATTATGCCGGGGTAAGCTGTGAGATGAAAACCATCATGGAGATTGCCGATCGCTATCAACTGGTTGTGATTGAGGATGCGGCACAGGCACTTTACTCTCGCTATCAGGGGCAATCGATCGGACAGCGTGGACATTTAGCGGTGCTGAGTTTTCACCAAACCAAGAACATCGTGTCGGGTGAAGGAGGTGCATTACTGATTAATGATGCTCGGTTTGTGGAGCGAGCAGAAATCATTCGCGAGAAGGGAACGAATCGGAGTCAGTTTTTTCGGGGCGAAGTTGATAAATACACCTGGGTCGATGTCGGTTCATCCTATTTGCCCAGTGATCTGCTTGCAGCGTTTCTTTGGGCGCAGTTAGAACGCATTGAGCAGATCCAACAGCAGCGATTCGAGGTTTGGAATGGCTATCACGGTGCATTTGCCGAACTGGAACATCAAGGAAAAGTTCAGCGACCCACTGTTCCAATCGACTGCCAGCATAATGCTCATTTGTATTACTTGCTAACTGCAGATTTAGAAACGCGAACCGCGCTGCTTGCTTTCCTGAAAGCTCAAGGGATACAAGCCACGTTTCACTATGTTCCGCTACATTGCTCTCCGGCGGGACGCAAATATGGGCGAACAATTCATTCTCTAGACATCACCAATCGCGTGAGCGATCGTATTGTCCGATTACCTCTGAGTGCGACCCTGAGTTTGGCAGACGCAAATTGGATTAGTTCCGTAGTTCTGGAGTTTTACAAAACGAGATAAAGCTCTCTGTGTGCCGCGATTGCCAGCGCGATACGTTTGCAGAATGTAATTCGTCCAATCTTCATCGAGTCGCTGCTCCCCACAATCCAGTTTGCGAAGCAAGTTCCCCTTCGGGTAATCTTCCTTGTCGAATGATGCCAGCGACTCCTGCGGATTGCCACGCTCGCACCAAATGTCGCACGTTTCGCACCGTCACCTGCAATTGCTGGGCAATCTCCTGCTGAAGCACAAGGTAGGTCGCACGATCTGGCGCAGTCGCCAACCGCATCCGATTCACAACAGTTCTCAGCATTTCGTAAATCATGATCCACTGTAGCTACAAAACGATTGAAGTTTGATTGCAATCATCAGTGCAAAAGTATTTATCGAACTGAGCAGAATCTGTCAAACCCTAACAACATCTGCGTTCTGTTCTCTATTTCTTTGTTAAGAAATATGCAAGGAATGGATAGCCCTTTATCAGAAGTCTCTTTATGGTATCAGTTACTTCTCTCACTGCCGATGAATCTACTGTCATTCACCGCGCTGCTCGATTGCTCAAACTTACCCAGTTGAGCGCTCAAGACCAATTGTTGATTGAATACGCGATCGGGCTGCTCGCCGTTCAATCCAATTGCACTCGCCCTCGCGCTGCTCAACTCCTCAATAAAATGGCGTTTAACTCCTAACAGTTGAAAAACGTCCCGATCGTGAAAGAAGTGAAAGGGGGCGATCGGGGCTTGTTATTTAACTTCGTCTCTTTCAATCCTTATTCAATTTAGAAGATCTATATGCGTATTCAAATCGAATTCCCCCAATCCATAACAACTACATCTTCTGCTGGCAAGTCTAATCGCGACTTCTTGAGTTGCGGAAAGTGTAACCGCTCACATCCGCAATTCCATTCGGTGACAGAGTAAGAGCATTCTTAAGAGCAGCGAATCCGATGATGAGTTTGGTTCAAAAATCACTTTGGCAGCGATTGAGCACAATCCTGGTCGCGATCTCAATTATCGGCTTTTCAATGATTGCTCCCGTTCATGCTGAGGAGAAATTAGTGCGAACCTTAACGGTGTCGGGTCGAGGATTTGAGAGTATTCAAACTACACTGGCGCAGGTTCAGTTAGGTGTCGAAGTCGAAGGCAAAACAGCAAACGATGTGCAGCAAGAAGTCGCACGTCGCTCGAATGCGGTGGTCGCGTTTTTGCGATCGCGCCAAGTTGATAAGCTCGAAACAACCGGAATTAATCTCAGCCCCCGCTACGATGACAGCAACAATCGCCAAACGCTGGTGGGATACACGGGATCGAATAATGTCTCATTTCGAGTTTCGACGGAGAAATCCGGGGTCACCATTGATGAAGCGGTAAAATCAGGTGCAAGTCGGATCGATGACGTAAGTTTTTTCGCTTCCGATGATGCGATCGCAGCCGCCCAAAAACAAGCGCTCCGTAAGGCAACGCAAGAAGCCCAAGCGCAAGCAGATGCAGTCTTCAGCGCTTTGAATCTGACTCGCAAGGAAATTGTGAGTGTTCAGATTGATGAAGCCTCTCCACCTCCACCCGTCTTCCGCGATGCAGCGCCGACGGAGTCCAGAGCTTCAAAAACTCCAGCGCCCGCAAGTCCAGTTGTAGGAGGAGAACAGCGGGTCGAAGGATCGGTAACGTTGCAGATTAGCTATTAACCCAAGTTGCTAGTCACAAAGAAGGATAAGCCCGCCGCCGATCTCAGTTAGACTCTCATTCAGGTGGGCATGCTGAAGCACTGCAATTGAATGAGCGTCTGTGGCTCTTATTCAATTGAAAAATCAAATTGAAAATTGAGGAAAGCAATGGGAGTTGTCTTATTACCGCTAATATTCGGTGGTTTTGCAGTCGGGCTGCTGGCAACGCTGTTTGTGAGATCGCGGCTGGGTCGGTCTCAGCGTCAACAGCGAATTACGTCAACAGCACGGGGTCGTCTCCAACTGATCCTGCTTCAAGTTGGATTAACGCTAGGGCTGTGGTATTTCTGTAGTGGCATCCCTGATACGTTATTTGGCATCTACGCACCGCCCCACGATAGCTCACCCACCACCAATGACTTTCTGGTTGCTCTCTGGGTCTGGTCGCTGCAAGTATTTCTACTTGCGGTGAGTCCAGGAATTGCATCAGTGGTAGGTTTGTTGCTATTGAGTCTATTTGTTTAACTCTCAACCACAGCAATCACCGCTGGACTTGATGCAACAGGTGGTCGAGCAGCTAGAAAAATCGATAACTGTTAAATGACAGCTATGATCGGCGGAACGACAGCCAGAAATCCTGCTCTAAAAAACGAACACTTCGTGCAGTATAGCTTTCGTAAAATGGCATTCTTAAACGTCAGCCATATGGATCTCCCGCTATGTATGGCTTTCGGCTCCGATCATAGTTGTCGCGACAATTATGA
>CAXTDB010000264.1:0-7559 GCA_964242045.1 uncultured Leptolyngbya sp.
AGAAAATTGGCGTAATCGGGGCGCGGGAAATGTACAACGCGCTCGGTGTTCCGGTTCCCGGTATGGCTGAGGCAATTCGTTGTCTCAAGGAAGCTTCTCTCGGTCTGTTGAGCGAAGCAGATGGAGCAGAAGCGGCTCCGTATTTCGACTTCATTATTCAGGCGATGTCGTAAGGCATTTGATCGCGATTCCCTGGAGTCTCTGGCAGACGATCGTGGATTTGTCACGGCGTTTCTGGAGGCTTCAGGGAGTTTTGCTGTCGTTGAGACAAAGCGACCAGGATTGAACACAGTGACTCATCGAAATGCTTTAAAGACTTTTTAGATTGATCAAACTCAAGTTTTCTTGAACCGCTCTTTCGCCAACTGAAACGATTCTTTCATCGCGGCTTGAATGCGTTGCGGGTCAGGTTTCTTGCCGCCGATCAAATCCCCAAAATACACACAAGCCGCCTCTCCGAGTGCCCAAGTATACGCACTTGCCCAAGATGCCGCAATCACACTGCCAAATCCCGGAATAAATTTGACCAATTCCCGCCCGATCGCTTGTGCCACAAATCCACCCGCGATCGCGCTCACGACTCCTCCGGCTTGAGAAGGCGTTAACGTTTGACCATACAGTTGCCCCAATGCGCCGACCATCGAAACTTGCAGCGCGGTTAAAACAGGCATCGTTGCTAACGGTAACGGAATCGCAGCGGCAGCACCCGCCATCACAGAAAATGGCAGAATATATCGCCGTCCTGCATCGCGATAAAGATCGCCAATTTGTTTGCCTGCGTTCTGATCGTTCAATAATTGCGCGATCGTTCTTGCTTCTGCTTCGGGCAATAATTCCGCCAACGCATCGACGAAAGCTTCTAAGCCGTAGAAAGTGGGATGAAATTCGTCTTCTTCTAAGGTGAAGTCGATCAGAACCGCACGATCGAACAATTCCGCAAAGTTGAGTTGGATTGTGGAAAAAGCGCGATCGATATCTGCAAAACTTGGTGGATAGTCAGGATGATCCGTCACCTCGGCAGGATATAACTCATGCAAACAAGTCACAACCAGTAAGCAAGGTACTTCTGGATGTTTCTGCCGAATCCGACTAGCAATTTGCTTCAATGTATCGGTCGCAAAGTCGTTAATTCTAATCGTTAGAATCAGAACTTTCGCACGAGTTTCATCGGGTTGCAGTTCGCCGACCAATTCGCGAATCACTTCTGAAGTTTCTTGCGTTCCATCGCCTAAACCAACGGTGTCAGTAAAAACGAGCAGCGGTAGATCTTGAGTCGGATAGCTATACTGCTGCGTGTATTGCGTATGCGGGCGAAATCCTTGACCGACAATTTCCGCTGAAACTCCGGTTAAGCCCCGCACGATCGAGCTTTTTCCAGACTGCGGTTTTCCGACCAAAAGCGCCTCGGTCGTCGGCAACTCCGATCGCACTTTTTGCAAAATTTGCTGAACTTCCGTCTCGTCTACCCGAAACCAGCCCGAAACCGAGCGCGAAATCGGCTCGAACAGCTTTGCTGTACCGATGGGCATCGAAACTCTTTTCGTGACTCCCGAAACCCTGTTTCCAACCGTTTCTCGTACCTGATTCCACCAAGAATGATCACCTTTCATCATCCACCCCCACAGAATAGAAAAGACGCGATCGTAAACACCGCGCCTTACTCCACAATTATGGCTACTTGAGCTTGAGGCTAATCGTCGTTAGGCTGTGCGGATTCCCCACCGGGCGAAGACTTATAAATCGCGTCTAACTGTTCGCGCGCATCTTCCACACTCATCGATCGCATTACTAACAGCGGTTCATTAATCATTCTGCCGTTTTCGTCGAGCAGTTCTGGATGCAGAACAGGACGGTTGCTCGATCGTGCGATCGTAGGATACTGCCGCTGCGACTCGATTCCTAGCGCCATCAAATTCCGAATCAAGTTTCCAACCGCTAAGAACGCCAGTGCTGTAAACGCCAGAATATAAAGTAGGTGCAATATCATATGCCTCTTTCCAAGCCAAGTTGACGACGAATCGGAAAATCGCCCGAACCAGAACTCAGTCGGTTCCAGCCCGGAATTATGAAAATTGGTTTTCTAATTATCTAATAGTCTCTCAGATTTTGCAGAATCTCGACATCCGATTTAAGAGAGACTTTGCAAAACGATGCAATTGATTCTTATGGGGATTTTTGCTGTCGCAGTTTCATGCTGACTTGCCAACATTCACTTACCAAATGATGCCAATTGACTAATACAGAAGTATCAACTCCCGCCTGCCCATTCGTGAGTTTGAGCAGGGTTTGAACGGTGCTAACTTCTTGCTGAGTTTGGATTACACGATCGAGTAAGTCGGTGTGTTCTTCCGGCAAGAGAAAGGAGAGCGTTTCGGTTTCGAGCAGGGTACGCGATCGCGCAAACCAGTATTGAAAATCGTCGAGCAACGGTTCTAAAACGGTTTTGAGTAGGTCAGGTTCAGGTAGATTTGAGTTAAACATCGGTGAAAACAAAAGGCTGGCTGCGTCAACGAATCCTAATATTCTTTACATTTCGCAACTTATCTCATCTTACCTTGAAAGTCAGGAGATTGAACACACATTGACAGCGGATCGGTAAGATAGATGAGGCATTCATCCATTACTCTTTGCTATGTCAGACGCTTCTCCTCAGCCGGAAAAAATTTACTTACCCAAAACGAGCGAATCGATCGCGCTGCAAAAGATTCGCCATACGACTTCGCATGTGATGGCGATGGCGGTACAGAAACTTTTTCCCAAAGCGCAGGTGACGATCGGACCTTGGATCGAGAATGGGTTTTACTACGATTTTGATAGCCCGGAGCCGTTTACCGAAAAGGATCTCAAGGCGATCAAAAAAGAAATGGCGAAGATCATTCGCCGCAATTTGCCTGTGAGCCGCGAAGAAGTCAGTCGCGAAGAAGCAAAGTCGCGAATTCAGGCGATTAATGAGCCGTACAAACTAGAAATTCTTGACGATATCAAACAAGAGCCGATCGCGATTTATCACTTAGGCGATCAATGGTGGGATTTGTGTGCAGGCCCGCATGTTGATAGCACTGCGGAATTGAACCCAGACGCGATCGATCTCGAATCGGTTGCAGGTGCGTACTGGCGCGGTGATGAAACCAAAGCCCAATTGCAGCGGATTTACGGCACTGCTTGGGAAACTCCCGAACAATTAGCCGAGTACAAGCGCCGTAAAGAAGAAGCCCAAAAGCGCGATCACCGAAAGTTGGGCAAAGAACTAGGACTGTTCATTTTCTCGGATCTCGTCGGTCCCGGTTTGCCGATGTGGACACCGAAAGGAACCGTTTTACGATCGACTCTCGAAGACTTTCTCAAACAAGAGCAAACCAAGCGCGGATATCTACCCGTCGTTACTCCACACATTGCCAGAGTCGATCTATTCAAAACTTCGGGACACTGGCAGAAATACAGCGAAGATATGTTTCCGATGATGGCGGAAGACGACAAAGCCCGGAGTGAGGAACAAGGCTTTGTGATGAAGCCGATGAACTGTCCGTTTCACATTCAGATTTACAAGAGTGAACTACGATCGTATCGAGAACTACCGATGCGACTTGCAGAATTTGGAACCGTTTATCGCTACGAGCAATCCGGTGAACTCGGTGGATTAACCAGAGTACGCGGCTTTACGGTTGATGACTCTCACTTGTTCGTGACTCCTGAACAACTGGATTCTGAGTTCCTTAGCGTTGTGGATCTGATTCTCTCGGTGTTCAAGAGTTTGCAACTAAAGAACTTCAAAGCGCGTTTAAGCTTCCGTGATCCAGATTCGGATAAATACATCGGGTCTGATGATGCTTGGGAGAAAGCTCAAGGTGCAATTCGGCGCGCAGTTGAAACGCTCGGAATGAACTATTTTGAGGGCATCGGTGAGGCAGCATTTTACGGTCCGAAATTGGACTTTATTTTTAGCGATGCGCTCGATCGAGAATGGCAACTCGGAACCGTTCAAGTCGATTACAACTTACCGGAACGCTTTGATCTCGAATATGTAGCAGAGGACGGAAGCCGCCAACGTCCCGTGATGATTCACCGCGCGCCGTTTGGATCATTAGAGCGACTGATCGGAATTCTAATCGAGGAGTATAAGGGAGATTTCCCGGTGTGGCTGGCTCCAGAGCAGATTCGCCTCTTGCCTGTAAGCGATGAGTTTCGCCCGTTTGCCGTTCAAGTAGCTAATCAAATGAAGCAGGTTGGAATCAGAGCAGAAGTGGCTCCGGGTGGCGATCGACTCGGTAAACTAATCCGCAATGCTGAGAAAGACAAAATTCCAGTCATGGCGGTTGTCGGTGCAAAAGAAGTCGAAGCGAATGCTTTGAACATTCGGACTCGTGCTTCTGAAGAGTTAGTCGCACTCGCAGTCACGGAAGTGGTCGATCGGCTCAAACATGCCAACACCGATCACGGAAATTTTTAATCGATAGTTTCACAGTTTATGCAAGGTGGGTTAAGGCTCATCTCGTTTTTTATGGTATTTGACAGAATTTTGATCATTGAGGTCGATCGCACGATCTAGATTTACACCTAGCCCGAAGACGAGAATTATCAGTTTGGTTCTGGTGTTGTGCCTTCAACTCGGCTCACTTCTGCCTCTGCCATCAAATGCGTGTGACTTGTGCTTGAGAAATACACGATCGCTACTTTTATCATAAGATTCCTACGCTGATTACTTGAATCTAAACGATAAGGTATACGACTTTTCCTGATTCAATTCTTTCTAAAGTGTAAAAATTAAAATGAGCCTAGAAATCTGTCTAATTACTGGGTTAGCAGTAGCCTTGCTTTGGGAAAACTGCTCATTGCCTAAGTCAAAATTTGAGGACTGTTGAATGGGATCTCATCCATACTTCTACTTCACCAAATACCAACCTGATGTAAACAGCGCATTACAAGCCCTACGCCAACAGGAGTTTGAAGCAGGAAGGTATGATCCTGCTATGAATATGCACGACCCTAAAATGTGGATGTTCAAATTTAACTTTCCTCCTAACACTCAATCTATCTCTTCAGGAGCGCGTCACGCCTCAGTTGAGGCAGCGTTAAAAGCTTCTGGAGATTGCGGAACAGGTTCTATTCTTGATATCCAAAGAATTAGTGACTCTCCAGAATTCCTTGCTTCTTGGGCTTTATCTGCGGATGAGACGCAAGCTCTATTTGGCACAGATAAACCTACAAGGCAGATGGTAGAAGATATCATTCTTGCCGAAGGAGAACTTGATCATTGGGAAGAAACGGGATATGACATATGGGAGGAGTTTTGGGACACAATTGGACGGGGTGAGAGCCGATACATCATCCTTTACGACAGCAATCAACCATCAGAAATCTTTTTTATTGGCTATTCGGTGGACTAGCAAGCTTGTTGTCTAACAACACCTATCTACATCGACCGATGGGAGCTAAGCAGATATGATGCAAGGATATCTGGGCTGTTGCTTAGATCCAACTCTGTTTAAAGTTCGCATCGTTCTTTCAATTACCGTTACGATACTGCTACCCCTGATTGTTCTGTGTCTTTTTCATCTCTGCTCGCAAAATCCATTCCCACCGATCCAATCTGGCGGTTAAGTGTGGAACAGTATCACCAGATGATTCAGTTGGGCATTTTGACCGATGATGATCCGGTGGAACTGCTCGAAGGTTGGCTTGTCTATAAAATGCCGAAAAATCCACCGCATCGAATTACGACTAAACTAACTCGTGATGCGTTGGATCAGATCTTGCCGTCGGGATGGTACGTCGATACGCAAGAACCGATTACGCTGAGCGATAGTGAACCCGAACCGGATGTCGTAATTGTGCGGGGAGCAACCCAAGATTATGTCGATCGACATCCCACCGCTCAAGACATCGCTCTCGTAATCGAAGTCGCTGACTCAACGTTAGAGCGCGATTGTACTTTCAAAAAACGTCTCTACGCACGTGCAGGCATTCCGATTTACTGGATTATTAATCTGGTTGATCGCACAATCGAGATTTACACTCAGCCCGAAAACGAAGACTATCAACAGCAAATCACCGCTGTAGAACAAGTTGAAGTGATTTTAGAAGGGCAAGCGATCGCACAATTATCTGTCTCTGTCTTACTGCCTTATCAATCATCATAGATTCAATCAGAATATTTAATAGCTATTTTTACCTAACAAAATTTCAAATTCGACGATGAGAGAGACAAAAATTGTCTTAAGATTATCGTAACAATTAAGTTTGTGAAAACAGAACTTGCTGAGATAACCAGGAGAACTTGATATGGCGCTTGTCCCGATGCGGCTATTGCTGGATCACGCGGCTGAAAACGGTTACGGCATCCCTGCATTCAACGTCAACAACATGGAGCAGATCCAGTCGATCATGCTGGCGGCTCATGAAACCGATAGCCCAGTCATTCTGCAAGCTTCCCGTGGCGCTCGAAACTATGCGGGCGAAAACTTCCTTCGCCACTTGATCTTAGCGGCGGTCGAAACCTATCCGCACATTCCGATCTCGATGCACCAAGATCACGGAAACGAGCCTGCAACCTGCTATTCGGCGTTGAAGAACAACTTCACCAGCGTCATGATGGACGGTTCACTCGAAGCAGATGCAAAAACCCCAGCGAGCTACGAATATAACGTCACTGTCACCGCAGAAGTCGTGAAAGTCGCCCACGCGATCGGCGCTTCGGTCGAAGGTGAATTAGGTTGTCTTGGATCGCTCGAAACCGGAAAAGGCGAAGCCGAAGACGGTCATGGATTTGAAGGCGAACTGGATCATTCGATGCTGCTCACCGATCCCGATGAAGCGGTAGATTTTGTGGAGCGCACTCAAGTCGATGCGTTGGCAGTTGCGATCGGAACCAGCCATGGTGCTTACAAGTTCACCCGCAAACCAACCGGAGAAATTCTCGCAATCAGCCGGATCGAAGAAATTCACCGCCGCTTGCCGAACACTCACTTGGTGATGCACGGTTCGTCTTCGGTTCCTGAAGATCTAATCGCGATCATCAACCAGTACGGCGGTACGATTCCTGAAACCTACGGCGTTCCGGTTGAAGAAATTCAAAAAGGCATCAAATCGGGTGTGCGGAAGATTAACATTGACACCGATAACCGTTTGGCAATCACCGCAGCGGTTCGCGAAGCGTTGATGCAAAACTCGAAAGAGTTTGACCCACGCCACTTCTTGAAGCCGTCGATTAAGTACATGCAGAAAGTTTGCGCCGATCGCTATAACCAGTTCGGTGCGGCAGGTCAAGCGAGCAAGATCAAACAGCAGTCGATGGAAGTGTTTGCTGCGAAGTACAAGAAAGGCGAACTGAATGCAGTGACCAAGACAGCCGCTGCCGTCTAAGTTCCGAAGTTAAACTCTAAGCGGGGGTTTGAGTGGTACAAAGAGCCTCTTTACTCCGTTCTATCCCGACCCGGAATTCCATTCCGGGTCGAGTCATGTAGTGAACAACTACTTTTCAAACACCCTCTAACAACTGGGTAGTTTTCACAACTATCCAGTTTTTTTATGAGATTTTTTCTGTGAAATTGCTGAAGCTTTCC
>CAXTDB010000265.1:0-6888 GCA_964242045.1 uncultured Leptolyngbya sp.
CATGAGACGTAGTTGATGCAGCCTTGATTATTATCTCTTATTCCCCAACAACTCTAATACAATCAGATGCTTGCAAGTTTAGAATTGTCGCAGAACATACGAGTCGTCGATTAAAGATCTGGCGAATTTTGGCAGAGCGTTACCGCAACCGCAGACGGCGATTTGGCTTACGCTTTAACTTGATTGCTGCGATTGTCAACATCGAGCTTGCCCGCAGTTCTTGATTCACGCAAGAAGTCTAATGAGCAAATCAGTGGCAGCGGTGGAGACGACAAACTGTTTGCCGACGATACGCTGATTCTAGAATCTATCTTCCGCAGTCCGAACTACGTAAGAGGCTCATTTTGGAACTATGCGCTCATCGGAGCAGATAAGCCAGCGCGATCGGACTTGCGTGAATTCAATCTCAAGCTTGGCAACGATCAAGTGAGCGGTGGAGACGGAAACGATTTCATGGTGGCGGGTTACAGTAACTTAATTCTGCCACTCGTCGATCGAGCGCCGCAGAATGATGCCGATCGCGTTCAACGCCAACGAGATCTTGAACTGCTATCTGAAGATGCGAAAGTATTTATTCGTGACCTTCACACCAACACTCACGGAATTACCTATCCTGATGCCAATCAGTTACACACCTTGATTGCTGGAAATGACACGATGAATGGCGATCGTGGAGACGACATCATGGTGGGAGACAACATCACGCTAATGCTGCCGATCATCAATCGCCAAATTGATCTGAACTTTGAACTGAATAAGAGCTTCTTAGACTACAGCGAAGAAGAGCATAACTTCAATCAGGCATTCCCGCATCAATATAATTTCATCTACCGAACTCCTGGTTCTGCGGTGACGCAACTTGCAGAAGACACAATGTTTGGAGGTGATGGCAATGACATTCTGTTTGGCTTGCGAGGTGTTGACCAGATGAGCGGTAACAATGGCGATGATTACATCTTTGGAGGTGCAGAAAACGATGTCCTCGATGGTGGCACAGGAACCAATACTGTCCGCACCACTAATCCAAGCGCAGCAGATCTGAACATAATCAATCCAACGATTCGCACTGCATTGCTAACCTTAGTTAGTCCAGCCGTTCAAAGAACGATCGTGGAACTCGATCAATCAAAGAATGATTTGTCGATCGATGGAAACCTTCAAATTAACTTCCCAGATTAGAGGGTTGTTATGAAGATTTTGTCTTATACCAAATCAGTTTTGTCTCGCTTCCAGCAACAAAAGACACGATTGAGGTGAATTTCGACTCCGCTCAACTCACGAGTGGCGTGAGGGTTGAGCGGAGTCGGAACTCGGTTCTATGCACAGAGTAAAGGATGCCAAGTTAATGAACGACTATGCAAACTCATAAGCGCCGATGTCGTTCCCGCCATGCTGAGGTCTTGCATTTCTAAAATAGTCGTTGTTCACTTCACTAAGTTGTACTCCAGCATTGTAGGCTGGAGAACCTGCCTGTTCTTTGTAATCGTCTGCTGTGAAGCCACCAGGCTGCACCAGTTTTGGATCAGCCATGACATCGCTGCTGCTGCTTGCCACTTTCTCTGGCGCTCCTCCTGACCATAAGTTGTGATCAAAAGCCACTCCCCCATTTAGGGACGGAAGCGAGGTTAGAGCATTTGCGCTTCCTTTGACAAACACATTGTTCACAACCCTATCGTTTGTATGCCCACTAGAACCATCAATCCGTAATAGCCCGTACTGTGTGGTGTTGTTACCATAAAAGGTATTATTTGCAATGGTCGAATTCTTCATTCCACCTCCTTGCATATAATTGCCGTAGAACAATCCTGAAGCTCCACCGATGATGATGTTATTTCGGATCATCAGATGGTCAAGCTTATCAGGCTCTTGGTTCTGAAACCAGTTTGAGCCTTCATTCCCGATTTGAATTCCAGGAGAAGCAGAGTTGTCGCTAGTCCTGAAGAACCCAGGGTTACCTGTGTTGTAAATCAGGTTTTGCTCAACGGTCGTATAGGCAGCATCATCAATGTAAACTTCAACGCTGTAGTTGTCATGTACAACGTTGTTTTTTATGACTGTATTTCTGCCGACAGCCCCAATTCCCTCACCATAGTTCTCGTAAACATTGTTGTTTTCGATCGTATTGTCTGCCGTGAACGAGGAGATTCCTTGTCCCCAAGGAGTCGGTCCTGAAGTGGGTCGGCTTTGATTTTCGAGATTGGTGCGATAAACCGTATTGCCGCTGATCAGGTTGTAAGTCGATGTTTGCGAATTTTCACTCAGCGATTGAATGCCCGTTTTTTGAGTATCATGCACCACGTTGTTGAGAATCTGCACATGACTCCCGCCCCAGATATCGATCGCGTTCTCCGGGGTGTGTTCAATTTCTAGCCCTTTAATATCGATGTATTGTCCGCCGATCTTGATGCTATCTCCATCAAAGGTAACATGCTCGTTCTGGTAGGGAGTTACGACTAAATGACCGTTTGCTGTTCCAGAGTGATCGCTACCAATCCAAGCTCCTTTGGTGTAAGTTCCGCCTCGCAGGTAGATCGTTGTGCCACTGTCACTAGGCTGCACTTTATTTACAGCAGCTTGCAGCGTTTGAAAGGGTTTGTCGATCGTACCTGAATTACTATCGCTTCCGGTGGGCGCAACGTAGTAACTCTGTCCCGAAGCGTTATTTGGTGCGCTAGGGCTGGGACTGGGGCTAGGACTGGGACTAGGGCTAGGGCTGGGACTGGGGCTAGGACTGGGACTAGGATTGCTCTGCGGTGCGTACAGTTGACTTTGAGGAACAATCTGCGCTTTCTGCGATGCACTCGACCAAAGCAGATTTGCAGATGCTGCTCCCTGATTCTGGTAGTACTCCATCTTGATATCGTACTTCTGCCCTGCTTTTAGCGCGATCGTTCCTTGGTCTTGCTTAGCGGCATGGTCTGTCCAATCGTTAATCAACTCTTGCCCATTTACCCACAGCCGCACTCCATCATCGGTCGAGGTGGTGAAAGTGTATTGCTCAGAGTAGAGTGGCTGGATCTCACCGCTCCAGCGCGCGCTGAATTTAGTCCTGTGAATTGAGGGGTCAGGTGAGCTACCGCTGCCCCAGTTGAAGTTAACGGTTCCATCGGTGCGGACTAGGGTAGGGGAATTTGACAAGCTCCTATTGTTAAAATATTGAGCTTGCAATCCGTTCCCAGTTCCTTGTGAAGTCTGCGTGTTTGCCATTGTGATTTCCTCAGCAACTACATGGGTATAGTAGAGAACCCTGCTGGAGCATTTATTTATTCGGTGCGTTGGTCGATTCGGTACGCGGTGCAAGGCTAACGAACTGAAAAAGCCTCGCTTAACTGCTTAAACATTGGTGCTGCTAGTAAACTCAGCACAGTCCGCTGATGCGTGATGATTTCCGCTTTCACGGTCATTCCTGGCTTGAGTTGAATATCCTCGTTTCTGACTCGAATCGTATTTTGCTCCAAGCGGATCGTGGCTTGAAACGAAGGAACTGCTTTAGTATCACTTCTTTCAATGACCGAATTTGGCGCAATGTATTCGACAATGCCGCTCACTGTGCCAAACTCCTGGAATTGAAAGCTATCAACTTTTACTCTAACCTTCATTCCTGTTTTGATAAATCCAATCTCTTGATTGGAAACATTCACCTTCAATTTGATTCCTGCATTTGCAGGCAGAATCGAGACAAGTTCCTGTCCTGGTTGTACGGTTCCTTGACCTTGTGTCATTTTGAGGTTGTACACCACTCCGTCTTCGGGCGCGACGATCGTGGTATCTTGGCGCTGGGCAGTGGCTTGCTGATAGCTTTGCTGTGCTTGCTGGGTGTTTTGCTGCGCCTGTTTGAGTGCCTGTCGCGCCTGCTGATAGCTTTGCTGTGCTTGCTCATAGGTTTGTCGTGCCTGACTCACTTTCTGAACTTGTACAGCGGTTTGGTTTTGCAGAGAAGTGATTCGATCTCTTGCTTCTGCGATCGTGTCATCGAGCCGGGTTGATTGAGTTCTAGCTGTCGTGAGTTGATTTTGCATGTCTAATCGGCGATCGTCGGCATCGATCGCATCAATGCGCGAGACGGCTCCTTGTGCCGCTAACCACTGGAGCCGTTGCTGTCGTTCGCGCGCTTTTGTCAATCTTGCTGCGGTATCGCTGTAGATTTGCTGCGCGTCAGTTTTCTGAGCTTGGGCATTGCGTAACGCCGTATTCGCCGCAGTCAAGTTAGAACTCAACTGAACAAATTCCTGCTGTTCCGCGATCACAGCCGCACCTTGCTTGTTGATTTCTAGCTTTTGCTTCTCGATTTCTTGAATTTGCTTCTGCGCTTCTGCCTGTTGCCTTGCGACCTCTAAACGTCGCTTCTCCGCTTCGAGTAATTGCTGTTCGGTATCGTTGTCCGAAGCACCACTTTTGATCGAGACTAAAGGACTGCCTTTACGAATCGGCTGTCCCTCTTTCACGTAGATCCTCCTAATTCTGCCCCCGATCGCGGCTTGCAGCGGCTGTACGGTCTGCTCAGGAATCACTTGCCCTTCGACCGAGGACACTTCATCGACCTGGCTGAAGGCAGCCCAAGCAACGCTTCCGATCACTAAGCTGGTCAAGCTAGCAGCGACAATATGCGTGTAGACGGGCGGAAGCTCTCGAACCGCTTGCCCTAGCTCATACGATAAATAGTCTTGAGAGTCTCTGAATTCTTGTTTCAGGTATAAAGTACTAGTCGGGAATTGACGAGTGGGAAAATTCATAAGCCTAGTCAATCTGAGAGGACTCTATCCGGTCATTCAAACTGGAACGTTAATGAGTCAAACTTTGTGCAGGTGAGTATCTTGGGTTTCGTTAGATTCATTCCTACTGATTTTGCAGCTAATTCAGGCTGATTTCATAACTAACTCTGGAGTTATAGTGGACGAGAAAGGATTCGCTGTCAAGGCTGAAAAGTGAAGAAATTTCTTCACTTCTTGATGAAAGTATTGATAAAGTCTGCTCCGAATTCAATACAGGAATTCTCGACTTGTGCAAAGTTGAGTTTCGCTGATTTTTTGTTTAAAAACTTCCGGACAGTCTGAGAAAGGCTAGTAGAGCGAAGGGTTGTCTAAGCCATTGATCAGTTTTGGCGAGACGTTACCTCTAAAATTAACCCATTCTCCTCAGTCGTTCTTGAGCGCTGGAGATGAGTAAAAGTTTGACGGCGCACCGCGAAAAACGAACGTAGTCTACCTAACGCAGCTTATGAGCCATTTAAATCCTGCATCTGGGATTGAGGATATCTCCCCAGACTTAAACGGTGTTGAGATTCCCCCAGCGGAGCCATTGGCTCCAAACGCGAGTTCTGGCGATGCTTCTGCATTGCTCAGCATTGATGAAACGCCAATTCTGATCAATCAAGCAGTTCAATATCTCAAATCAGCAGGAGCGCTGAATCAGTTTGTGCGGGTGATCGCGCAGCAGCATTTGCTACAGGACGAACTCCGTCAGCGCCAAGACTTAGCTCCGACGGGCGACGAGCTTGAAGATGAGATCGTGGCGTATCGATCGGATCAACGATTAATCGATCACTCTGCATTTCAGCGCTGGCTTGAGGCGGAGAAGATTGATCGCGCTCAATTTCGAGAACGGATGCGCGATCGTTTAAAGCTGCAAAAGCTCAAAATTCACATCGCTGAAACAAATATTCAAGAATATTTCATTACTCAAAAAGTGTTTTTAGATGAAATAATCCTGTCGCGAATTGTAGTCAGAAGTGAGAGCTTAGCCGAGGAACTCAAATTTCAGATTCAAGAACAGAGCGGAAATTTTGAGCGACTCGCGCAGGAATTTTCGATCACGGAAGATCGGTTGACGAATGGATTAATTGGTCGAATCAGTCGGGGACAACTGCCCGACAATTTACGATCGCATGTCGATACGGCTCAGCCCGGCGATGTAATTGGGCCGATTCAAAATGAGGATCTCTGGTATCTGATTCGGGTTGAGCGGTTTTTGCCTGCTTCACTCACCGACGATCTCAAGCAGCGCCTACAAGACCAACTGTTTGAGAAATGGACGATCGAAAGAATTCAGCAAGCGAACATTCAACTTCTTGTAAACTAATGCAACATCCGCAATCTCAGGCACTGATTCTACCCTGGCAGCATCCACCGCTCAATCTCTGCCGCCCCCAGCAGAGAGCAAAACTTCAGCAGCGAGTCAAGCTCAGAACTTACCGTTTAGGTGAACTCATTTGGGACACAGAACAAGCGTTTGGCGTATTTTTGCTGTTATCAGGACGGGTGCGACTCAGCGAAACCGCTCAACCCACTTCGATTACAACGCTACAGGCGGGAACCTGGTTTGGCGATCTGCTCAATCTTTCAGGATCTTATCGAATCGTCGCCTCTAGCCGCGAAGTGCGAGTCGCTTGGTGGGACACCGAGGTTTGGCGATCGAGCGTTTCAGACCTCGATCGTCAATTTTGGCTCAAAGTGCAGCAGCGTTATCATCCGGAACACTCAAGCACCCCCAAACCTGTCACGGGCTATCCGTTTGTGTCGAGTCTGAATGATTCGGCTGCCGCCTGTTTAACGATGGCAGCGCAGCATTTCCAGATTCCCGTGGACTTGAATACGGTGAGCAGTCAATTACGCGGACAAAAGCCCGAACACCTCAGTGAAGTTTGCGATCTCTTAGGATTGTCGCTCCTGCATCTTCGGAGTGAACCCAATCTTGTAGGGCTAACGTTTCCATTGCTGATTCATTGGAAACGAGAAACCTGGATCATTCTCTATGCGATGCGCGGAAATCGGTTGATCGTTGCGAATCCGATCGATCCGGATGAGTCGTGTAAAGAGGTTGCGGCAGAAGCAATTTTGTCGCCGCAGGTCTGGACGGCGGATTGCACCCGAACCGGCGCGGCCGGAGGAG
>CAXTDB010000265.1:6898-7515 GCA_964242045.1 uncultured Leptolyngbya sp.
CAGGTCTGGACGGGCGATTTGTGGCAGCTTGAACCGCAGCACAAGTCAGAAACGTTTAATCTCAAGTGGTTTCTTCCAACGATTTGGCAGTATCGCTGGTTGCTCGTCGAGGTCGTTCTGCTGTCGATCGTGCTGCAAGCGTTGGGAATTGCGACACCGCTGTTGACTCAGGTGATTATTGATAAAGCCATGGTCAACGAAAGTCGCTCGTTGCTCAACGTGATTGCGATCGCATTACTTGCAGTCACGGTGTTTGAGTCAGCGTTTAGCATTCTACGACTTTACTTATTTACTCATACTGCCAACCGAATTGATCTGCGCTTGTCCTCACAGGTCTTTCGGCATTTGATTCGATTGCCGCTGGCTTACTTTGAGTCTCGTCGAGTCGGAGATACCGTTGCACGAGTCCAAGAGTTAGAAAAAGTGCGGCAGTTTCTCACGGGAACGGCATTAACCGTTTTCTTAGACAGCATTTTCGTGTTTGTCTATCTGGGTGTGATGCTGATGTACAGCCGCGAGCTGACTTTAGTTGCAGTCGCGACAATCCCGCTGTATGGCGGGTTAACCCTGATCGCGACTCCTGTATTTCGGCACTGGTTGAGTGAGACTTTCGATCG
>CAXTDB010000266.1:0-7510 GCA_964242045.1 uncultured Leptolyngbya sp.
AATAAACGTTTCTGTTCAGTTTAGTTTTTCTACTCTCACATTGAAACAGCCCTGCTGCAGCGTGAGTGGGGCAATCAGTAATGACAGTTGCACGGGTGAAGTCGTCGATCGAGCAATTGAATTTTTCGGGGGCGAATCAGGCATCGGATTCTTCCCAAACTCAGAACACGCCTGATTCTACGCCTCACGCGACAAAGAGCGCAGGACGACGCGGAAAAGTCTCGGTGACAAAAAGCGCGAGACGCGCAAAAAGCGCCATGTTACAACACTCAAACCCAAACACAGTAAACGTTACAGCCAACTCAACTGCACGACACGAAGCGCGGGATCGACGACAAAAAGCGCGGGACGCGACACAAGCGGAAAAACCTGCAACCAGTTCGTTGTCATACCGTTGGAGGCGCATCGTTCACCTGAGTGTATTCCCTCATACTAGCCTGGACTTATAAGTAGCTTCAGCAGTGCACAAGTGATAGGAAAACCTGTCTGTTGCTCAAAGTACAAAAACATAGGACTAGGGTTTGCTTCTAGAAAAATGTAGTCACCTGTGGGCTGTAAGCGCCAGTCGATCGCAGTCCACTTCAGCATCAGGGCGTTCGCGATCGCTAAACACTGCTGACGAACTGATTCTGGTAAATTAACAGGAATCAGTTCAGCTTCTTCATCTTGTCTAAAGTCTAAAGAATGGCTCCGAATTTCGGCAGAGTAGACCGACTTCCCGATTACATAACTACGAATATTAGTGCCCGGAATATACGCTTGAATTGTTACGGGAGAAAGATTCAGAGCTAAATTTAGACGTTTTGGTTCTAAATGTGCTTCCGTCACAGCTTGAGTGTAAGCGCCGCCACACACGGGTTTGAAAATAGTGTTTTTCTGAGTCTGGCAAAATGCAATCACTTCTTCTGCGTTGTTACTGATTAGCGTGGCTGGGATCTGGACTCCGAGTTGTTTAACTCTGTTGAGTTGCAAAGGCTTTTCCTTGTGAAACTGATAGGACTGCCAGGAATTAACCCAATGAGCCGGACAAGCTTGAATCAGCGATCGCACGGTGCTTACTGAGTCATTAAAAGCAAGTCTTTGCTGATGTAAGTCTCCTAACGAAGGAATATAAACCTCAGAGAGACTCCGCCAAAACACACTATGGACATCTTGAAGAGATAATGTTTTGCCTTCAGGTAACGTTATTGTGCCTGTTAAACTACCAGGTTGCCAGGATATTCTCAATTGCGTTGGAAAAAGTCGAGTATCCAAATAATTAACTACTGCACCTGCTTGCATCAACGCATCGCTTATATGGATCGCGTGAGCATCTTCAGAATTACCTAAAATAAGAATGTTCATTTGTTTTTAGTGAAGCTTGAAATTTAGCAAGTCTTGCAAATGAATTTATGGCAATCAAACCGTGCTTTTCTAATGATTCAGCATTTAGAAGTTTGGCTTTAAATGAAAGAAATTAGAGGCTAATTGAGAAGCTTTAAATGAGCAGCTGGCAGCAGATTTAAAAACCAATAAGTCGGATGAGTAACCGGCTCGACTACAATATTTATCCGTCTTATCCGTTTTTATCTGTTGCCAACCTGACTCCTCAACTATTCTCCTAGTGCCAGACCGCCGCCTTCTTCACCGATCGCTAAGGTAGTGAAAATTGGGGGTTTAATTGGTCTAATTGGGGGAAAGGTGCAACCACCTTCTTCACCCAACGCCAAAGTCGTAGCGGTCAAACCACCAGTAACTTTGGTGACTTCTTCACACGTTAGATCTTGTTCAAGCTCTAGTTGAACGTCTTCTAGATCAGAAAGAGCCAATTCAAAAGGATGACGCATAAAATACTTCCAAGATATTACAACATGACATTCAAGAAACCAGTTCTGCTCATTTTTCAACGAGTTAAAGTACGACTGATAGGGGCAGCATTGGATAGGGCTTGGTCAAAGAGACAGGGATAGTTAAGACAGTAGTTTTCGTGCAGAAACAACTGTAATAGTACGCAAGCCCACCAAAAAGTATGCTAGTTTCGCCGTCTACTAGTTCGCTTAGAAAACTCTCCTTGTCAGAGAAGAGAATGGAACCAGCAAGACAAAGATTCTTGATTGCGATCGTAAATACGTAAAACCTCCTTTTACAGATATCACAGTAGGATGTAATTTAATCCTACTTGTTTTTATAATCAGACTAATTGCCTATTTGATCAAGTTAATAAACCCTATTTTTTAGAAATAGATGAGAAACTTATGTCTCTAAAAAATCTCAGCAAGCTCACTCGTACATCGAGAGAATGAAAAATAGTTTCAACGAACAGATGCCAGGTATTAGATGAACACTCTTCACCTGGCATTTGTGCTAATTTTGGATCTTGATTGAATGTCAGCAAACGCTAAACTACTTCACCGCTTCGGTGATCTGACGATCGCGATTTCTTGTTTCTTGAAGCCAGGTTTCAAAAAACAATTCCAAAACCGTTTCTCTCACGGTTTTGCTAAACTCAACGGGAAACCATTTTTCAACTTTAATCACGTGATGACCAAAGCGGGTTTGAATCGGGCCGACAATTTCGCCTTCTTGCACCTCGGCGATCGCTTGCATAATTTCTGGCATAATTTCTGATAGAAAGTGAACTCCCATGAATCCGCCGCTCTCTCTAGACTGCTTACCTTTAGAATGTTCGAGTGCCAAAGCACAGAAAGAAGCCTTTTCCTCGCGCAGTAAGCGAGCGATTTTAAGCGCTTCTGGTAAATCAGTAACGAGAATTTGAGACAACGCTACCCGTTTGTAATTGTCACGATTGCTAATGTAGTGATTGTCAACCACATCCCCGAAAAGATGCTCTCTTAGCTTCTGAGCGAGTAAGTCAATCTTGATTCCTTGCGACCACTCTTCGGCGCTGATGCGTTGCTCAGCTAGCCAGCTCAAGGTTTCTGAAGCACCGGGTAATTTGTGCTCTAAGCGAAAGGTATCACCCGCTGCTTGCCACTCTTCATCTGAAACCGTAACGTTAAGTTTCTCACAAACTGCCAAAATCAGGGCATTTCGTTCAGCTAAGCTTGCGATGTGAGCAATTTTATGGGAATAACGCAGGTAGGTGAGCACGTCTGCGTCGGTTGCAGTTGGAATTTCTGGCATCACAAGGGGTTGCTCAGCCTGCAATTCGATTCTTTCTAACGTTTCTTCCATCACTTCAGTCTCCCAATTATTTCGGAATAGTGAACAACTTTAGGTACGGTAAATCAGCTTGCCCAGGGGAATATCTTGAGGTTTGAGCCGATCGCGATGTAAATCGCCGTAGATCTTGAGATAGTTCAATTCAGCCGGAGTCAGTTTGCCTTGCTGAACCCCTGCGATCGCGGCATCAATTTCTCCGCGTCGTTGGAGTCCCATCAAGCAAACATCAACGCAGTTCTGAGATAACGAGTAGCGATACAAGTCAGAAACGGTGGGCCGCCAACACTTTGCTGGCAGATGTTTTGGAGCATCCCAGAGCATCCCCGTGTGGGAGCCAGTAGACTTAAAGGTAACGATGCCTGGTCGTTTTGGGTTTTCGGCATTAAGATGCTGAAAGACTTGAGTTTGAGCCGTGCGATGCGCTGCATTGTGCCTTACCATCACCACGTCTAGTAAAGCACTGTCGAGCCACTCCTGCGCCAAATTTAGGTCATGGAAAGAGGCTCCCACGTATCGCACTGCACCCATTTTCTTTAAGCGCTCTGAGGTGCCCACAATTCGCTCTAACATCCGTTGATACACAGAATTGGGGCCTCTCAAATCAGGTGAAAGCTTTAAGCATTCATTGAATACAGGACCATCGTTAGCTCCAATCCAACCCCAGAACAATACGTCAATGTAATCAATTCCAAGCTCCTGAAATTGATCAAACAGAGCCGAGGCAGCCACTTCTGGACTTTTGATGTAAGTCACGGTTGCCAAAACAACTTTTTCACGAACTGAGGAACCACGCCCACACAGATGGCGTAGCCCTCCTGCCATTTTCTGGTAGAGAAAGTGGTGCAAATCGCTGGAGTAAAAAAAGTAGTTAATTCCTTGATCAAAGGCATAGAGAGTATCCTGGCTGGAGATCCCGCCGCCGCCGCCTAATCCCAAACAGCTCACCGTTAAATCTGTCCGACCTAGCTTGCGGTAAAACGGTAAATCTGATTCGGGAAAGGTAGGAAGATCGAGTTCAACTTCCACTGCTGTAGTGGGTTGGGGTGCTAAATCTGCGATTAGCATAAGTTCAAGGGGGTGTAGATATCTTCTGATTTAGCGTTCAGGTATGGGTGCTGCAAGTCAATTCCCAGTAGGGAAAAGTGCTGACGGATCGCTACCATCCGCGCTTCGGGAGAGTCATCGCTTTTCTGCCAAGTATCCAACAGTCCGTTAGTAACAATCTGGCAGCGATTCATTCCAAAGCTCTCTTGAGCCGCAAACTTTTGGTCAGGTTCTTCTGCTAAGGCTAATCCTGGTGCCAGTAGCTTAGTAAACAGGGGTACTTCTGGCTGGAACTGTTCCCGGTTCTCGGCATAAACGATTTGCACAACCTGGCGCACTGTTTCGTAATCGCTCTTATCAAAATAGAGAACGCCAGAGTCATAGCGATCGTACTCCGAGGGGTTGTACAGCACCTTGAATGTAAAAGGAACCTGAGTTTTGTTGAGTTTGTCAGTCAGGCTTGCCATGACTGATACTGCCCCTTCAGCCATCAAGTTAAAGTAGATTCGCACGATGCCAGTGTGATCTAAATTGCGAGGTCCAGTCCCGGCATTGCTCACAGCCTGGTAGAAACCGTTTTGGATTAAGTTGCGAGGCATCCGAATAGCAACCCAATCCCCGATCGCAATCGATTGATCGGGCCATTCTAGATGGCGGTCACGCTCGATATGCAGGGTCAGTCCTTCTTTGGTGACTGCCAAGCTGCCATCCGTCTCTTGGCGAACGACGCACCAACCTGGATTGAAGTATCCCTCTCCCCGGTTGCTCTCGTGCAGCCGATCCCAAAATTCTAGATCAATGCCCATCATCGTATTATTTGTTGAGTCCTGATTCGCAACGGAATCATCGGCATCGCTCGCGAGAGTCGATCGCAAAGAGCCGTTGTAGTAGATGCCGTAGAGAAAACTGCGGACTTGCAGGCTCAAATACTTGTTCTGGAGATCTGAAGGTAACTGTTGAAACCGTTCTACGACTTCGGTGGGAAGGTCTAACGGCTTGTAGTTTGGATGGCGGACGCAGAAGTTGGGCTGAATCTGAATCTGGTTAACAATATCTTGCAGCGAATCCAGCAGGTCTTTAGCTAGATAGACTGGCAACTGATTTTGTAGCGAATTCAGTAAGTGCATAGTAGTTGAGTAATGGCTTAAAAAACTTACGCAGCAATGCTGATGTTGAGCAATTCGGCTTCCGATCGACCGAAAACGCTAAAAATCGACTGCTCCGGGCGGCATAACAAAGACTTTGCAACCTGAAGCATACAAATTCCGGTGTTGCCCAAGATTTTTTGGTACTCCAGCCTACCCCGCACCTGCGTTAATAGCGCCAGTCCCGTAAACTGCACTAATCGCGCTAAAAAGTCTTGACGGTGCTCTAGAATCTCTGGAAAGTGGCTGAGATACGTTTGAGTCAGCGTTGTAATAGAAGGTTGTAGTAGTTCCAGGGGTGTCCGAGCAAGGCGCAAAGATTCTTCCAGATTGATCGTGGAATCTACCACCATGCTGCCAAGCCAGATCAGCAGGTAATTGGAAAGCATCGAGGCTAAATCACAGATCGGATCGCCCCAACCGCACCGCTCCCAATCGATCAACCGAATCATGCCCTGATTCAAGATCGGTTGGTTTGGGTCGGACTGTGCCCACTCCTTGTGAAGCAAAATATTATTAAACTTCAAGTCGTTATGCACTACACAGCAAGGCTGCCAATGCTCGTTTAGCTTGACGATCGCTGCTTCTAGACTGTCATAGCGCTGGTAAAGTGCGAAAAACTTGAGATGGTCAGGAGCCGCCATCCCAAAAATTTCCGGTGCAATTCGCTCCATCGGCTGCGCTGGATTGCCAAACACGACTCGATTCTTGCCTTCGGGTGTTTGAGAAATGAACTCACAGCACGCCTCACGGTTTAAAGTTTCGCGATGCAGCGTTGCCAAAATTTTGCCGATCAATGCCGCAATCAGAGTTGGAAATAATTGATCTTGACGCGCATAAAAAACTTCCAGATCCTCATAATCCACTAGATAGTTATAGATCATGATCGAATCTGCTTCATCAAAGTGGATGACCTCTGAAACAGTTGCAGCTAGGGCACCTAAGTCTGGAAATCTTTGCAGCAATTGATGAAACTGCCATTCATTAAAAAACTCATTCGCCGTTTGCCCGTTCTGTCCCCGACGCTCCTGCTTCACCAGCAGCTTTTGGCGCTCAGGCAAACTCACCAGCAAATTAAAGTTTTTCAGGTGCTTCGGCTCAATCTTGAGATTTTCAAGATCTTTCTGAGTGCACAATCCCGAATTCAGTAAATACTGGGAAACATTTTGAGAACTCAACGTGAATGCCATCGTCTTTTCTCCTTAGAGTATGGCTTTTTGAAGTTTTATCGAAATGCGTTGTGTAGCAGCTTACTAACGTGATAAAGAATCAGAACTGCGAATATCATGTAGGTCACCCAGGCAAGAATGACTTCTGGACGATCGAACCGCAGCATATTCGAGGGCCAAGAACCAATTCTTTGAATCACAAATTGCGACACACTAAGCGATGTCCAGGCAATTCCGGGGAGATAATCACCTACAGCCAGGTTTGAAATCCCCAAGATTAGATAAAGAATCGCCGTTATGTCCGGTACATTTGAGTTTGTGTTCATGTTTCTTGAAATGGAATTTTCTATCTTCAAAAATGTTCGAGAAGTCAGATTGGCAGCAGATAAAACGAATGAAATAGATAGAACAGTGTAGGCAACCTGGTTGCTCATCCGGTTCGCTCAGTTTACATCGGCTGCTAATCGAGGATTCAAGACTTCTCGAACACTCTAGCGAATCAAGCTTTAGAAAAAGGTCTTCACAAATCGGCTTACGGCGTAAGATGCCGCAAAACTCGATGAAAACGCGACTACGGTAGCAACAAAGGTGATACCCCCTTTAGCCGCACCAAGCTCTTCGTCCGCTAGCTCGTTCAGGTAAGTTTCTTGATCCGAAATCAGGTCGAATCCTGCCTGCAAATCTTTAATGCAAATTGTAGCCATGCTATACTCCTTTCAGGTCTGTATGGTTGGGTTAGTAGGAAAAAGCGGGATTTGAGATGAGTTGGTCAGAACTGATCTCTTCCGCTTTTTCCCAGAGCAAATTAAGCAGTCTTTAGAAGAAGGTCTTCACAAACCGGCTCACCGCGTAAGATGCCGCAACGCTGGTTGAAAACGCGACTACGGTTGCAATCACAGTACAAACGGGCGTTGTGGGTGATCCGCCCTTGGTGATGCGAAACTCCTCATCAGTCAACTCGTTCAGGTAAGTTTCTTGATCCGAAATCAA
>CAXTDB010000267.1:0-5332 GCA_964242045.1 uncultured Leptolyngbya sp.
TTTCAATCGCGGATTTCGCTGCCGCATGATTTCAATTAGCTTTCGCAATTCCGCGATCGTGCTATCAGAGCTTTGCGCACGTAAAATATCATTGGTTCCTAGATGAATCAGGACGATATCCGGTTTTGCTGCTTCTGACCAGCGATCGATCTGCGCCAAAATTTCATCTGCTTGCCAGCCCCAATGTCCCTCATGATCTGGGTCGAAGTCGGACTTTGGAGCATTACCGAGATAGTTCGATCGCATTGAGCCGACGAAATTCACTTCATATCCTGCGGCTCGAAGTTTGAGCCACAGCGGACGACGGTAGCTATTATGATTGCGATCGGCTTGCGTGATTGAATCACCGAGGGGCATAATCCGAACGCCTGCGCTATCTACTTGAGCAGTTGGAGTACAACCCATTGATATCAATAAGATGGCGCTCCAGAATGATTTCGTCATGCGATTTTCAATCTTGACTTAAGCTTAAGTTTGTGTTGCAAACAAATAGAGAGCTTGATAAACCTCAGCGAGATCTTTTAGCTGATAATGAGCATTCAATCCACTGGGATTCGGTAACACCCAAATTTCAGTATTGAGCAGAGGCTCTTTTTGCAGTCCCATCTGCGCCTTTGGTTGCTTAAAGGCAGTTCGATAAGCGCTGACTCCTAGCACAGCTAAATATTTTGGTTGGTACTGTTCAATCTTTGCTGCCAGGTTTTGATGACCGATCGATAAATCTTCAGCAGTCAATTCGTCGGCTCGTGCGGTAGCGCGTTCAGCTAAGTTGGTTAAACCAAATCCTCGATCGAGCAAACTCTGATCTTCAAACGGCGATAATAGTCGATCGGTAAATCCAGCTAAATGAATTGCTTTCCAAAATCGATTGCCAGGGCGCGCGAAGTGATGTCCTACGGCTGCACTATACAGACTGGGATTGATACCGCTAAAAAGAATATTGAGATTTGGCGCGATGATATCTGGCAAGGTTGTATTGTAAGCAGACTGGACTTCTGCTTTGGTCGGCTTATAAATCGAAGGCATCAGAGGCGATTGTCTGTCATGGGCATTTCTATCCTAAGCATCAAACCTCAGTGCTTGTCCTCGAATTTCAGTATTGAATTTGCCGCGATCGTACACCACCTGTCCATTCACGATCGTCACTTGCGCCCATCCGGTTAATTCCCAGCCCTCGAACGGATTCCAGCCGCATTTAGAAACGACTTCCTCGCGCAGCACCGGACGCGAATGATTCAAATCCACCAGTACGAGATCCGCATCGTATCCAGGTTCGATCAAGCCCTTGTTTGGAATGCGGTAAGCTTTCGCGACAGCGGTAGACATCCAGTGTGAAACTTGTGCCACTGTACAGCGTCCTTGAGCCGCTTGAGTCAACATCACCGCTAAAGAAGTCTCGACCCCCGGCATTCCAGAAAACGTTTTCGGATAGCCTTGTGATTTTTCTTCTAAAGTGTGAGGTGCATGATCAGTGGCGATAAAGTCGATCGCGCCGTTGCGTAATGCCTGCCAAAGCACTTCGTTATCGTGCGGCGATCGTAAAGGCGGATTCATCTGCGCTAGCGTTCCAATCGCCTCGTAAGCGCTCGTATTCAATACCAAATGTTGTGGAGTCACTTCCGCTGTCACCCATTCCGGTTTATCGCGCTGCATTAGTTCCGCTTCTTCTGCGGTGGACATATGCAAAATGTGGAGACGGCGACGATATTTTTTCGAGAGCTTCAGTGCAAGCTGTGTGGCGTTGAGCGCGGCTTGATTGTCTTGGATCACAGAATGAATTGCGGGATCAGTACTATCAGCATATTGGGCACGTCGATCGCGAATTCGGGCTTGATCTTCTGCGTGAACGGCAATTAAGCGATCGCCTTTTGAAAAAATTGCGTCTAATGCAGTTTCTTCATCAACCAAAAGGTCACCGTGCATCGACCCCATAAAAATTTTGATGCCACAGACCGGATTCGCTGTGAGCAGATCCGATTGATTTGCAGGCGTTGCACCGATAAAAAAGCCGTAGTTGACCAAACATTTTTCTGAAGCTCGCTTTAACTTATCATCGAGCGTTTCTTGAGTTGTGGTTAGCGGTCGCGTGTTCGGCATCTCCAGAAACGAAGTTACGCCACCTCTAGCGCAGGCACGACTCGCTGTAAATAAGTCTTCTTTATACTCCAGTCCCGGTTCGCGAAAATGCACTTGTGGATCAATCACACCGGGTAACAACGTCAAACCTGTTGCATCAATAATCTCAGTATCAGTTGAATCGAGATCACGACCAATCTCAGCAATGCTATCGCTTTCAATCCGCACATCGCCTAAGAAAAACTCGCCAGACGGCAACAGAACGTTTGCATTTTGAATCAGGAGCGCCATAACTCTAAGCCTGTATCACTGTTTCAATGATCGATTGAATTAGAGGCGATCGCGCTCAAATGCCAAAAGTTTTAATCATGCGGCGACGTTAACCTCGATCGTGCGACATCGCGCCTAATTGAAAAAGTCGAACGAAGTTGTTACAGTTCAGTGTTTAATACTGAAAGTTCAAATCCACTTGTGTAGATTAGACTGAGAACGAAGGTTTTCAACCCCACAATCTGTAAACGTTAAGGTGATATGAATCGAGTGGATAACCCGGCTCCTAACAAAAAAGCGCGTCAGAAAGACGAAAATCCCTGGCTAGAGGGGCTAAAAACGATCGGTTTAAGTGCAGTTCTAGCAATCGGGATTCGGCAATTTGTCGCAGAAGCTCGCTACATTCCGTCTGGCTCGATGTTGCCGACGTTACAGATCAACGATCGCTTGATCATCGATAAGATTAGCTACCGCTTCAATAGTCCGCAACGTGGTGATATCGTTGTTTTTTCTCCGACCGCTGCTCTGGAGAAACAAAACTTTCACGATGCGTTCATCAAGCGTGTGATCGGACTTCCCGGCGATAAGGTGCAAGTCAAGGGCGGTCGCGTCTACGTCAATGATCAGCCCCTACGAGAAAATTACATTGGCAAAGAAGAAGCGCCTCAGTATGAGTGGGGACCTCAAGTTGTTCCAGCCGATTCCTATCTCGTACTCGGAGACAACCGTAATAATAGCTACGACAGCCATTATTGGGGATTCGTGCCGCGCGACAAGATTATCGGACGGGCAGTAGTAAGGTTTTGGCCGCCTAACCGGGCAGGCGAGATTGCTCCAGATCCGCACTATTAATCCAAGTTTGTAGCACTCGTCCAGTAATGGATTGATTCAGCCAAGATGTATTCGTGGACAGCGATCGTAGATTTGCACGATCGACTGTCCATTTTTCATGCGGGTCGAACAAAATCAAATCACTCGAAGGCTCCAAACCCAAACACTGAGCCGGACGAACGGTAAGACTGCGCCACAATTCCAACGCCGACCAGCGATCAGATTCGACCAAATTCGACCACAGTAGCGGTAACGCGAGTTCTAACCCGATCGCACCCGGAGGCGCTTCCCCAAACGCGACCGTTTTTTCTTCGTAAGTGTAAGGACTGTGATCCACTGCGATCGCATCAATCACACCGTCTTGAATCGCTTGGATTAAAGCATCTCGATCACTCTTATTTCCCAAGGGTGGATTAAGCCGCAAACTCGGATTGTAAGAATGAATAGAATCGGTACTTAAAATCAAATGCAGCCAGGTTGTACTGGCAGTAATCGGAACGCCGCGCGCTTTTGCCGATCGAACTAGTTCCACCCCGCGCGCTGTTGAAATTCGCATCAAATGAACCGGAGTTCCAATCTCTTCAATACATTCGAGCAGCGCTGACAACGGAGCGGATTCCGCCATGATCGGTACTCCCGGCAGTCCAAACCGCATCGAGTTCGCACCTTCTCGAATCACGCCTTTTCCTGCCAGTCCTGGATCACATGCCCAAAGCGAGATCGGCTTCCCAATCGGCTGCAAATATTCCAACAGTCGCCGCACAAGAGCCAGATTCGCGATCGCTTTGCCGTCACTAAATCCGACTACATTCGCCGCAAGTTCCGCAAATTCAGTCATCTGCTGTCCTTGCGTCTCGATCGTCAACGCTCCCCAGCAGTTAATTCTGGAAAACTTCGAGCGAATTTGCGACACGATCGCCGAATGATCGATCGCGGGATTCATATCGGGCAGGATATTCAAGCGCGTGAAACCACCTGCGATCGCAGCTTTTTCCAGCGATTCTAAAGTTTCGCGTTCTTCAAATCCGGGTTCACCGCTGTGACTGTACAAATCGATCAAACCAGGGGCGAGAATGCAGCCAGAACACGATCGACGTTCCGCTGCCTCTGGAATTTCTGACGGTGAGAACGCGCGCACGATGCCATCTTCTAAAAGCACATCAGTGACGCGATCGACATTCGCAACCGGATCAAGCCATCGGACTTGCTGAAGCAAAACAAACATGATTTTCAGTCAGTGAGGAACAGACGATCGAGCAATCCCGATCCCCGTTTAATATTCAAGTACGTTTTGGCGCTTTGAACCTAACTTACTGCTAGCGGATCAAGCCAGCCTAAAATCGTTTTCTCTAATTGGTGTAATTCTCGATAAATTTCTTGTCGCATCCATTGTCCGATCGCATCGATCGGCGTAAACGAGTTTCCGACCTGCCATTTTATATCAGGACCTAATGGAGTAACGTGCGTTCCTTTCAGTCGCCGCGTCGTAATCATACCGGGATAAAATTCCTCTAAAAGCTGCGCTAACGGCAAAGACTGATCAATCGAATCATCTGCGAACTTAATCAACAAATTCCGCCGCACTGAATAGCGATCGCGAATCAGCGCATTTGTTTCGATCGGAGATGGGGTAAATTCCACTGAAATTCCTTGCGGCTTCAAAAACTGCGAAAACTGTTCAACAAACGGAACTGCTTCTTTTGCCGCGTAGTTATTAAACGAAATCAAAATATTTCCAGCCCGCTCGACTTCAAACAAACTGCCGATCAGTAAATGCAGCTTGCAGCCCATACTGTGACCCATTCCGTATATCGGCAAATAGCGCACCGAATACTGCGATCGTACGCCTCGCATCGCTTTTTCAAAACTAACCAGCACGGATTCTGCGATTTCTGCGTGATCAAACGTATTGATAAATGGAGTTGCCACGATTAAGTATCCTTGGTCACCGAGGAACTCTAGTAAACGACGGTACGTTAATTGTGGAGCGGTTGCGACAAATGCACCACCGAGAAAATGAATAATTGCGATCGGTCGATCGGGAACGAGAACCCAATTACCGGAAATTTCTTGCCAATCCATGAGCGAAATAAAAGATGAGGGGGTTCCTCTCTAGCCTAAACCGAATCTCTAGATTCCAACGCTTACGGAGATT
>CAXTDB010000267.1:5342-7467 GCA_964242045.1 uncultured Leptolyngbya sp.
CCTCTCATACGGTACGGTTCTACGATCTTCCTTAAATCTCGAAACCAGATACGCTCTAAGTAAGTCGCAGTGAAAGTCGTGTTATGTCTGAGTGGATCTTCCCAACCTTAAGTGAAATTCTGGTCGCAAGTGGTGAACCCATCGAGTTACCTGATGCTCAAGCGTCTATCTCGACAGCCTCTCGACAACTGCGGGCTGAGCGAGAGTGGTTTGGCGCGATCGCAGCTCTCGAAGCCCTGTTGCAATCGATTGATGGAGCCGTTTTCTCTGCCCCACTTCCGATTCTCAGTCAGCCTGAGGCACTCCCGCAAGTGTCCGCTTGGCTGTTCACACCCAACACCATGTTCGCAGGACTTCCGTTTCAGTTGCCCTCGGCAGATGGCAATACTGCAACGTGCGAAACAGATAAGACGCTAGCATTGCTTCCCGGTGATCCACTTGCCTTTGAGCCGTTCTGTCTCGCGCTCACTCCCGAATTTAGCCTTCTAATGGTGCAGGGTGAAACCGCTTCAGGCGATCCAGCATTCTTATTTTCGTTTGATCCAGAAGTCGTCGATCGTGCTTGGCAAACTCTGAGACTGCGGGTGGTATTAATGAATCCAACGCAGCTTTCAAAGCTCGATCGACTTCACAAAACTTTCCCGCCTGTTGAACCGAATTATAAATTGGTGACGCAATTCACCCATGCGCTTTTAAGCTATCTGCCCGATCCGATCTCAGAATCTGAAAAGCGCACGATTCGTGACCCAAGACCATTACAAGCCCCGACTGCCGACGTACTAGCGGGCGCAGACGTGGAATTGCTGCAAGCGATCGCGCATGAGGTTCGCACACCCTTATCCACGATTCGGACATTGACGCGATTGCTATTGCGTCGAAAAGATTTGCCAGCGGATGCTGTGAAACGACTGGAAGTGATCGATCGAGAATGCAGCGAACAAATCGATCGCTTTAACTTAATCTTTCATGCAGTCGAGCTTGAAACTTCAGCCACAAAAGTTTCTGCTCTTGCGACAACTTCGCTAGAAGAAGTTTTAGAACAAAGCATTCCGCGCTGGCAAAAACAAGCCAATCAGCGAAATCTGACGCTCGATGTGATTTTGCCGCAGCAGATTCCGTCAGTCATGAGTGATCCGACAATGTTGGATCAGGCGTTAACCAGTTTGATCGAGCGATCGGCGCGCAGTTTACCCGCAGGCGGTTCGATTCAAGTAGAAGTATCGCTAGCTGGACATCAATTGAAGTTGCAGCTTCAACCGCAAGCGCAGAAGGATGATTATCTTGGTCGATCGCACCGAATGCCGCTGTTGAAGTCTCTAGGACAAGTCTTGATGTTCCAACCTGAGACGGGCAGCTTAAGCCTAAATCTGAATGTGACTAAGAATATCTTTCAGGCGTTGGGTGGAAAGCTAATTGTGCGGGAACGCCCAGAGCAAGGTGAAGTATTCACGCTGTTTTTGCCTCTGGAACCGAGTAAAGTTGCCTCAGAACTCCGAGTTTAGGACAGCCTTAAACGATCAGAGCCTCCGACTCGATTCAACAAGCCGGAGGTTTTTTGTGAGCATCGATTGTCGATCGCGCTTTTTTAATTGAGAAGTATTTGCAAAAACTGAGCGATTCGGGTATGTTAGGTTTCATAGGTTATTGAATATCTTTAGCAATAACCGAGTCGTCATTTTCACTTTAACCATGACTCAAGACCATCAATCCGCCGAATTTCGCTTCTCTGGTAAGTTTCTCGGCTACGTCTTCAAAGATGGCTACAAGATCAAGCGTTTGACGATCGCAACTCCAGAAGGTGAGTTTTCCATCAAGATGACGAAGACAGCGAGAGCGAGTCTACAGCAGACGTTACTTCCCGGAGATCAGATTCAGGTGGGAGGGTGGCAGAAGTTCGATCACAAAACCAACACGCTGAAATTCAAGGCGGAGTGGATTCAATCAATGTCGATCGAGTCGATGGTCGCCTCCAAACCACAGAAGCCCGGAAAAGAAGCGATTTTGATGTGTCAAAAATCAAGCTGTATGAAACGCGGCGGGAAAGCAGTTTGCAAAGCGATCGAAACGGCGATCAGCGATCGAGGACTCGAAGATCAAGTCGCGATCAAAGGAACGGGCTGCATGA